>CBFCWF010000058.1:0-18935 GCA_965601425.1 uncultured Chromatiaceae bacterium
GATGGTCAGTTTGCGCTCGCGCTCGTTCTCCAGCGTTCGGGTTGCCATGATCGCCGGCACATTGCAGCCGAAGCCGACGATCAGCGGGACAAAGGCCTTGCCCGGCAGACCAATCGCACGCATCGAACGGTCCATCACGAACGCGGCGCGCGCCATGTAGCCGGAGTCCTCGAGCACCGAGAGAAACAGGTACAGCGCGGCAATGATCGGGATAAAGGTCGCGACAACCTGGAGTCCGGCGCCGGCGCCGTCAGCGATGAGTACCCGCAGCCAGCCGGGAGCACCCGCGGCACTGATCAGTTCACCCAGACCGTCGACGAACAGTGCGCCGGCAACCCCGTCGAACAGATCGATGAAGGCACCACCGACGTTGATCGTGAAAAGAAACATCAGGTACATCACGGCGAGGAAGACCGGCACGCCGGTCCAACGCCCCAGCACCAGCCCGTCGATGCGATCGCTGAGCGTGCGGTGCCGTGCCGTTGACTCACGGGTCACCTCGCGCGCCAGCGTGTGCGAATGCGTGTAGCGGCTGTCGGCGATTGCGAGGCCCAGGTCCTTACCAAAGCGTTCGGTCACCCACTGCCGCACCTGGGACACCGCCGCAGCCGCCCGCTCGGTCGGCGCGTCATCGTCATCGCCCTCAAGCAGCTTCAGCGCCAGCCAGCGTCGATTGGCCGCAGGCGCGTCGGAAAGCTCGGGCTCAATGCGCAACAGGGCCTGCTCAACGGCCTCGTCCAGCGCAAGCGGAAAACCCGCGCCCTGTCGCTTGTCTACAACAGCGAGGGTGCGGGCCTTGAGCTCGCTGATCCCTTCCTGCGTGGTCGCAACGATCGGGACCACTGGACAGCCCAGCCGCGCAGCGAGCGCATCCGCATCTACGATGATGCCCCGCTTGCGCGCGATATCCATCATGTTCAGCGCAATGACCAACGGCACGCCCATTTCGAGCAGCTGAACGGTGAAGTAGAGGTTTCGCTCGAGGTTGCTCGCATCTACGACGTTGATGACCAGGTCGGCTGCCCGAGACAACAGGTAATCCCGGGTGACCCGCTCGTCCGGCGAGGCCGCGTCGAAAGAGTAGATGCCGGGCAGATCGACCACGGTCACATCGCGGCCGTCGATGCGGCTCCGGCCCTCCTTGCGTTCGACGGTCACCCCGGGCCAGTTGCCGGTCTTCTGTCGAATACCGGTCAATACGTTGAACAGGGCCGACTTGCCGCAATTCGGGTTGCCCGCGACTGCGATGGTCAATGGGCACGATCCCGGTCCCCGCAAGGCCTTCCCGGGCATACCCACCATCAGTCCAGCACCTCGGCGTAGAGCTTCTGCATGACGCCCTCGCCCAACGCCACCCGGTTGGCACCGCGCGCCAGCACGACCCCGCCGGGTCGGCGCTGCACCAACTCGGCCTCACCGCCGATGTTCAGGCCCAGCGCCAGCAGTCGGCGCTGCAACCGTCGGCCGCCGTCCACCCGTGCGAGGCGAATCCGCTGACCGACGACCAGATCATTGAAGGGGACTATCCGGGACAATGCGAGGCCAACCCGATGAGAAACTTTTACCAACAGAATAGGGTACACCGACGCAGAATATTAGCAAATCCTGAATCGTAAGTTTGCGTTGCCGCACGTGTGAAGGGTCCGCCCCCTGCTGCGATGTCCGTCCGCTTGGGGTACTCTGCCAGCCGATTCGCTCGGCCGACCCCACACGGGCTGCCGGGTCGTCAACAATGTCAACGCCCGTCACCGACGAGGTCAGCGATGATGCGAAGCCTGATACCGATTTTAGCCGCCCTCTCCCTCCTTGCGTCGGGTTGCGCGGAGGAGGCGCCGCCTGACGGCGCGGGGATGCCGCCGTCTGGCGACACATCGCAACGGCCCGTCGACGATCTACGCGGCCCCGCAGCCAGCGACCGGGAGGCGCCCCGCGCCATTGTCGAGGGAACGGCGGCCGCCCCGGCGAAGGCCGAGATAGAGTGGGACGCACTGATCCCGGACGACTATCGACCCGATAAGCTGATGGAAGGGTTCGACCTGGAAGAATTCTCGGACGACGACCCGCGCGCCGAGGAACTCATGGCCAAACTGCAGGCGCTGTGGGACGAGGCCCCGGTTCGGGAGGACCTCGACGGGCAGGCAGTGAAACTGCCTGGGTTCGTGGTCCCGGTCGAGGCCGACGCCGAGGAGACCACCGGGTTTCTGCTGGTCCCCTACTACGGGGCATGCATTCATGTCCCGCCACCACCGGCCAATCAAACCGTTTACGTCATCACCGAGGCCGGCAAGGGCGCCGCGCCAGGGCTGTTCGACGTGGTCTGGGTTAGCGGAACCATGAGCGTAAAGCGGATCGAGAATGACATCGCCGAGGCCGGCTACACCCTCTATGCCACGCAGATCGAACCCTACGAGTAGACGGTTGGCCCTGGTGTTCGGGATGCTGGTCTGCGCTGGCGCGCTCGGCAGCGGGGGTGTCAGCTGTCATATCCACCCACCCGGTTCGACGCCGGATCGGCCACGCGACGTGATGGGGCCCTTCGATTCCATCGAGTCCTGCGAACGCAAGCGGGCGCGACGCTTCGGGTCGGGGGGGCGATGCCATTGTGCCGCCGATTTTTCACCGCGCTGGCTGCCACCGCCAACGCCCGCGCCGGGCCAGTCGCCGCTGGGTTGAACGCCCGCCGCGTGTAGCCGGCCCCGCAGAGACCGCGCGTCGCGGCAGGATGTGTCTGGGGCCTGATCGCCACGGCTTCGTTCCGCAGCTGCATTCGTGAGACCATCGCGTCTACGCTCCGCCCTATGAGTCTGCCAATGCAGGACCTGGCGCCGATCAACCTCGCCGCATTCGACATCGACCACGTGGTGCCGCTCGCCGTGGCATTCGTGTTCGGCCTGCTCGCTAGACTGGTAGGTTTGCCCCCGCTGATGGGATTCCTGACCGCCGGCTTTGCGCTGGGAGCGCTCGGCATGCAGAACACCCCGATGCTCCAGGAAATCGCGGACCTGGGCGTGACCCTGCTGCTGTTCACGATCGGCTTGAAGCTGCATGTCAAGGATCTCGCGGCACCGGTCGTCTGGGGTACCGCGACACTGCACATGCTGGCCACGACCCTACTGGTCGCCGTGCTGGCCAGCGGCCTTGCCCTGGCCGGACTGACGCTGTTCGCCGACATGTCGCTGCAGACCGCGCTGCTGATCGGTTTTGCACTCAGTTTTTCGAGCACGGTGTTCGCGGTCAAGGTATTCGAGGCGCGCGGCGAGATGGAGTCCATGCACGGCCGCGTCGCGATCGGCCTGCTGATCGTCCAGGACATTTTCGCGGTCGTGTTCATCGCGGCCTCGGCCGGCAAGGTACCCAGCGTCTGGGCGCTGCTGCTGATCGGACTCATCCCGTTGCGGCGTTTGTTGTTCCGGACGTTGGAGGCCGTCGGACACGGCGAGCTGCTGATCCTGATGGGTTGGCTGATGCCTCTGGCCGGCGCGGCGCTTTTCGAATTGGTGGGCATCAAGGCCGACCTGGGTGCGCTGGTACTCGGCATCCTGCTCTCGGGACATGCCAAGACCAACGAACTGGCCAAGTCCCTGCTGAGCTTCAAGGATCTGTTCCTGATCGGGTTCTTTCTCTCGATCGGGCTGTCGGGCGAACTGAGTTGGCAAATCCTCGGGGCCGCGCTGCTCCTGGTGGCGCTGGTGCTACCGTTCAAGACAGCGCTGTACTTCCTGCTGATGACCCGGCAGCGGGTGCGGGTCCGCAGCGCGACGCTGGCCTCACTGGGTCTGAGCAATTTCAGCGAGTTTGGCTTGATCGTCGGCGCGGTCGGGGTCACTCAGGGCCTGCTGCGTCCGGAGTGGCTGTCGGTCATTGCGTTGGGACTGGCGGTCAGCTTTTTGATCGCCTCACCGCTCAACCTGGTGTCGAAACGGCTCTACCGACGCTGGCGGCATGGCCTGCACCGCTTCCAGACCCGTTCACGGCTGGCGGGTGACGAGATGATACGCCCCGGCAAGGCGCAGGTCGTGGTGTTCGGTATGGGCCGCGTCGGCACGGGTGCCTATGACCATCTACGCCGGCAGTGGGGCGATGTCGTGCTCGGCATCGACATCAACGAAGACTACGTGCAGCGCCACCTGGCCGCCGGACGCAATGTCACGCTCGGCGATGCCACCGACGCCGATTTCTGGGCACGGGCAGAGCGCAGCGGACGGGTGAAGCTGGCCCTGCTCGCATTCAGCGACCATGAATCGAACATGGCGGTCGCACGCCTGCTCAAGGAACAAGGCTTCGATCTGCACCTGGCCTCGGTCGCGCATTACCCGGACCATGAGCAGATGCTGCGTGATGCCGGCGTGGACGCGGTGTTCAATTTCTATGCAAGCGCCGGTGAGAGCTTCGCGGAACATGTCGCGGATGCGTTCGGCGATGTCATCGACGGCGAGACCCCCGAGGCGGCCTGAGCTTACCGCGCGGCCGACGCAACGGATGAACAGGGCCCAAGGTCTTTCTGGTACACTATGCCGAATTGGCGCGCCTCCGGTCTGCGTCCGATCCCGCGCCAGCCGGCGTGGTACGAATCATCCCGCACCCCTCGACCGCGTAGGCCCATCGGCCTGGGTGGGTGTTTCAGGAAAACCAAACACCAATGACATTCGAATCGCTCGGCCTGTCGGCCGAACTGCTGCGGGCGCTCGCCGACCAGGGCTACGACCAACCCACGCCGATACAACAACAGGCCATCCCGGTGATTCTTCAAGGCCGCGACGTGCTCGCCGCTGCGCAGACCGGTACCGGCAAGACTGCGGGTTTCACGCTGCCACTGCTTCAGCGCCTGGAGCAATCGGCCAGCCGGGACAGGGTGCAACACCGGCCACGTGCACTGATCCTGGTGCCCACACGTGAACTCGCGGCCCAGGTGGCCGAGAGCGTCTCGACCTACGGCCGTCATCTGGCGCTGCGCTACGCGGTGATCTTCGGCGGCGTGAAAATCAATCCGCAGATCGCCCAGCTGCGCCGTGGCGTGGACGTGCTCATTGCGACGCCCGGTCGACTGTTGGACCACGTGCAGCAGGGTACGCTCGAACTCTCGCGAATAGAGACCCTGGTGCTCGATGAGGCCGACCGCATGCTCGACATGGGATTCATCCGGGACATACGCAGGGTGCTCGCGCTGCTGCCGGATCGCCGCCAGAACCTGCTGTTCTCCGCAACCTTTTCCAGCGAGATCCGGTCCCTGGCCGACCAGCTGCTCGACCGGCCGGTGTCGGTCGACGTCGCACCGCGCAACACTGCGGCGGAGACGGTGGCTCAGGTGGTGCACCCGGTGGATAGGGCGCGTAAGCGGGAATTGCTGTCGTACCTGATCGGCGCCAACAACTGGCGCCAGGTACTCGTGTTCACGCGCACGAAGCACGGGGCGAACCGGCTGGCGAAACAGCTGGAGAGCGACGGCCTGTCTGCGGCCGCGATCCACGGCAACAAGACCCAGGGCGCCCGGACCCGCGCACTGGCCGGCTTCAAGGACGGCTCGGTACGTGTGCTGGTTGCCACCGACATCGCGGCCCGCGGGCTCGACATCGACCAGCTGCCACACGTGGTCAACTTCGAGCTGCCCAACGTCGCGGAAGACTATGTGCACCGGATCGGGCGCACCGGTCGGGCGGGCAACGAGGGCGAAGCGATGTCGCTGGTCTGTGTCGACGAGTCGAAACTGCTGCGCGACATCGAACGGCTGCTCGGGCGCAAGATTCGCAGCGAGACCCTACCTGGCTACGAACCCGACCCGAGCATACGGCCGGAACCCATCCAGAACGGCCGCGGCGGCCGCGGTCAGCCAGGCGGGCAGCAGGTCGGAAACCGCCGCACAGCCCGACCATCGGACAAGCGGGGGGCGAAGCGATCGCCCGGCACCGCAGCGAAGAAACTGACGGGGGGCCGGACGGATCGGTCGCAGGCGACGCGAGCGACGGCGGACGCCCGGTCCGCCAAAGCCGCCAAGGGCAAACGCCCCGCGCCGCACAGGCAGCGATCAAAGGCTGCATTGCTCGGTGGCTGAACACAGCCGCCCCGGCCGGCTGGCGCCGGCCGGCGGCCGATCCGCGAGTTTTTAAACCACGCCGAGAAGTGCTAGTGTCGCTCGGACCCGATAGCCGGAGCGACACTATGTCAGACACCTTCAGGGCCCTGGTCCTCACCCAGGAAGACGGCAAGACCGTGAGCAAGGTCCGCGAACTCACCAACGATGACCTGCCGGACGGCGACGTACTGCTGGCCGTCGAATACTCGAGTCTCAATTACAAGGACGGCCTGGCGATCACCGGCAAAGGCAAGATCGTGCGCCAGTGGCCGCTGGTGCCGGGCATCGATCTCGCCGGTCGCGTGCTGGAATCCGGCAACCCGGACTATGCGCGTGGCGACCGTGTGGTCCTCACCGGCTGGGGTGTGGGTGAGAAATACTGGGGCGGTTACAGCCAGCGGCAACGCGTGCAATCAAGGTGGCTCGTCCCGCTTCCGGACGGGCTGGAAAGCCGACAGGCGATGGCCATCGGCACGGCCGGCTTCACCGCGATGCTCTGCGTGATGACGCTCGAGGAGGCAGGCGTGACGCCGGACAAGGGCGCGGTGTTGGTCACCGGTGCTTCCGGCGGTGTCGGGAGTATCGCAGTGGCCATCCTCGCACAGCTCGGGTACCAGGTGACCGCTGTCAGCGGCAAGGGTGACGCGGGTGACTTCCTGCGCGCACTCGGCGCGGCCGATATCCTGCCACGCGACGAAATGAGCCAGCCGGCGCGGCCGCTGGAGGGCCAGCGCTGGGCCGGCGCTGTCGACACCGTCGGCAGCACGATGCTGGCGCGGGTGCTCGCGGAGACCAGCTACAGCGGCTGCGTCGCGGCCTGCGGGCTGGCCGGGGGCGCGGATCTGCCGACCACGGTGATGCCGTTCATCCTGCGCAACGTCAGCCTCCGGGGCGTCGATTCGGTGTCCTGTCCGCTCGAGCGACGGAAGGCCGCCTGGCAGCGTCTGGTCACCGACCTGCCCGCCGCTGCACTGGGGGAGATCGGGCAGCTCGCCGGCCTGGAGCAGCTCCCGGAACTGGCCGAGCGGATCGTGCGCGGGGACATACGCGGCCGCATCATTGTCGACCCCAACACCTGAGAATTCTCCGGCCGCCTGGCGGCAACAGCGGCTTTCCCGAGGGCAGGCGCCAGCGCGATGAGCAGACCGACCCTCGCCACCATCGACACGGCGGCCTTCGTCGCGAATTACCGCCATGCCAAGGCGTTGGCCCCAGGCGCGCGCGCGGTCGCGGTGGTCAAGGCGAACGGCTACGGGCACGGCGCGATCAGGCTGGCGCAGGCGCTCGGCGACGAAGCCGACGCGTTCGGTGTCGCCTGCACCGAGGAGGCGATGGAGCTGCGGGAATCGGGGATCGGCAATCCGATCCTGCTGCTCGAGGGCGTCTACGAGCCGGACGAGATCCGGAACGCCGCGCTGCACGGGCTGCAGATGGTCGTGCATTCGCAGACGCAACTGGCGTGGTTGCTCGCGGCGCGGCCGGCCCGGCCGCTCGCCATCTGGCTGAAGATCGATACCGGCATGCATCGCCTGGGTCTGGCCGCCACCGAGGCGGCATCGGCCTATCGCCGGCTTCGCGCGAGTCCGAACGTCGCCGGGGTCGTGTTGATGTCGCATTTCGCGCGCGCAGACGAAACGGACAACGCCGCGACGCAGACCCAGCTCGAGATGTTCCGGCAATGCACCGACGGCATCGAGGCAAGCTGCAGCCTGGCCAACTCGGCGGCGATCATGGCCTGGCCGGACACCCGTCGCGACTGGATAAGGCCCGGCATTATGCTGTACGGCAGTTCACCGCTCGATCGGCCGGCGGCTTTCCGCGTGCCGCTCAGCGCGGTGATGCGGCTCGAGTCGCAGCTAATCGCGACCCGCGAGCTCGCTGCGGGCGAATCGATAGGCTACGGTGCCCGCTATACCTGTGACCGGCCGACCCGGGTCGGCGTGGTCGCGATCGGTTATGCCGACGGCTATCCGCGGCACGCCCCCGACGGGACACCGGTTGCGGTCAACGGGCGCCTGACCCGGCTGATCGGACGGGTGTCGATGGACATGCTCACGGTCGACCTGAGCGGGCAGCCAGCGGCGCGAATCGGCGACCCGGTGGAACTCTGGGGCCAGCGGATCGATGTCGGCGAGATCGCCCGGCTCAGTGACACGATCGCCTACGAACTCCTCACCCGGATCAATCGCCGCGTGCACTTCGTCTATCGTTGATGCCCTGGTCGGCCGCAGGAGCCGGGCTGCCCCGCCGTCAAGAGATCGCGGAGGGCGCCGCTAGAGGGTCCATGAACGAGAAGCGGTTGATCCCAGTGCTGGCCGGCGGCGGGACCCGGCTGCCCGCGCACGTCGGGATCCTGACCGCGCTGGAGCAGATGCAATACCGCGTGGATAGGCTGGTCGGCGTGTCCGGCGGCAGTATTGTCGCGGCACTGTACGCGCGTGGCTACTCGACCGATTATTTGAAAAAATTGGCGATCGACGTCGATTTCCGTCAGTTTCGCGGCTATTCGCTGCGGCGACTCCTGTTCGCCGGAGGCCTGTCGACCGGCGAACGTTTCGAGGAGTGGCTCGACGGTCAGCTGGCCGGCGCGACCTTCTGCGAACTGGAACGTGAACTGCACGTGGTCGCGACCGACGTCCGCTCGGGCGAACCAGTCATATTCGACAAGACGCGATCCCCCACGCTCCGGGTTGCGCGCGCGGTACGCTTCTCGATGGGGATCCCGCTATTGTTCACCTTCGAGCGTTACAAGCAGCACCTGATGGTCGACGGCAGCATCCTGGCCGAGGACGCCCTGTACCACCCGTGGTCCGAGGACGACACGCCGGTGGTCTACTTTCGACTGAGGGCGAACCGGGAGGCCGCCGATAAAAGGGAGTCGTCGGTGTTTCCGTTGCCGGACTACCTGACCATGCTGATCCGCACGTTCATGACCAGCATCTCGCGCGAGTACATCAGCGAAAGCTACTGGCGAAATACCGTCGTGGTCGAAACCGGCGATGTTTCACCGATCGAGTTCGCGATGACCATGGAGCAGAAACAGGATTTGTACCGACGTGGCCTGGAAACCGCCCAGCAGGTGCTGCCCGTCAAACTGCAGCAGCCCCCGCCGCTCGCGCAGTCCTGCCGACGCAGCTGAGACACTGCAGTCCATCCGAGCGTATCGCGCGACCATCCGGGAGGGGGCCGGGCGACCCCGCCCCGATCAGTCGGGCAGCACGATGTTCAGCTCCAGGATTTCCTGGCGGCCGTCGTTCTCGACGTTGACCGACACGGATTCGCTGTCCACGGCGACATACTTGCGGATCACCTTGAGCAGGTCGTTCTTCAGTTGCGGCAGGTAGGACGGCCCGCCCTCGCGCCGATCATGGGCGACCAGGATCTGCAGCCGCTCTTTGGCGATCGCCGCCGAGCCGCTCGTCTTGCGTTGTCTGAAATAGTCTAGCAGCGCCACGTCAACCTCCGAACAAGCGGCCGAACAGGCCTTTTTTCTCGACGGTCAGGAACCGATGCGGCAGGTCCTCACCGAGGTAGCGCGACACCATATCACCGTAAGCCTGCCCGGCACTGCTCTCACGGTCCAGAATGACCGGGACGCCGGCGTTTGACGAGTTGAGCACCGAGGAGGACTCCGGAATCACCCCGATCAGATCAAGCGAAAGAATCTCCTGCACGTCCTCGATGGAGAGCATTTCGCCGTTTCTGACGCGCTCCGGCGAGTAGCGGGTAACGAGCAGGTATTCGCGTATCCCCTCCAGATTCTGCTCGGCACGCCGCGACTTGCTCGACAGGATGCCGATCATGCGATCGGAGTCACGCACCGAAGATACTTCGGGGTTGGTCACGACGATCGCGTCGTCGGCATAGTACATCGCGAGGGTCGCACCGCGCTCGATCCCGGCCGGCGAGTCACAGACGATGAAATCGAAATCCTTCGCGAGCTCCTCGAGCACCTTGCCCACCCCCTCGACGGTCAGCGCCTCCTTGTCGCGCGTCTGTGACGCCGGCAGGATGAACAGGTTCGGATTGCGCCGATCCTTGATCAGGGCCTGGCCGACGTTCGCGTCGCCGCTGATCACGTTGACGAAATCGTAGACGACGCGGCGCTCGCAGCCCATGACCAGATCGAGGTTGCGCAGCCCGACGTCGAAATCGATCACGACCGTCTTGTTTCCATGCTCAGCGAGGCCCATCGCGAACGCCGCGCTGGTCGTGGTCTTGCCCACCCCCCCCTTGCCGGAGGTCACAACGATAACTCTTGCCAAATGAATACTCCTTGTGGACCCGAGGTCCGCATCGGTTGCACGGGATATCGTGCACCATGAACTCAAAGCATCTTGAACTTCAGCGCATCGCCAGACAGCGAGATCTGCACGGAACGCCCGAGGTAACGGCCCTCGAGTTTTTCGCTGACCCGGTAGAGCCCGGCTATGGACACGAGTTCGGCCCCGAGCGAGCGACAGAAGATCCTCGCGCCCGAGTCACCGGAAACGCCCGCCATGGCTCGGCCGCGCAACGGCCCGTAGGCGTGGATATTCCCGTCCGCCATCACCTCGGCACCGGAACTGACCCCGGCGAGAATGACCAGGTCGCCGCCCTGTGCGTACACGCGCTGACCCGACCGCACGGGCTTGTCCACCACCAGGGTACGGCGGTTTGGCAATGCACCGGCCTCGTGCGAGTCGGTATCGGCCTTGGCGACCGGCACCTTGCGCCCGGCCGGCATGATGGCCAATTCGAGCGCGATGGCCTGGGCCTTTTGCTGCGCCGATGCACCGCGGACGCCGACCGGGATCATGCCGTGCCCGCGTAGCATCCCGACGACCATTGGAAAATCCGAAAGCTCGCCCTGGATCGGCAGGCATGACAAGTCGATTGCGACCGGTGCCTGGTCGAAAAATGCGGGCAGGCGCGCGACCTGAT
This sequence comes from uncultured Chromatiaceae bacterium, assembly GCA_965601425.1. GTDB lineage: Bacteria > Pseudomonadota > Gammaproteobacteria > Chromatiales > Chromatiaceae > Thiosocius. The sequence goes on from CBFCWF010000058.1 coordinate 10,994, forward strand.
TTGCCAGAAAGTCGTCCAGTCCCGACAAATCGGTATCCCGCAGCACCAGGGTCGGGATGGTGTAGTGCCCGGCCTTCATATCGAAGGGCGGCGGGACCTGCTCGCTGCGTGCGGGCGCCTCGGACATGCCTGTTGCAACTCCGGCGGTGTGGGAACGTTTCTGAGGCCTAGAGTTTATCTGAATTTACCGCGCGGTAGCACGGGCTTGTCGTCGGATCATGGTCGGGCGGCACCCGCCAAATCGCACCCAATCCGGTGCGACGTTCAGTTCGGCAGTATTGGATTGATTGCGCCCATTGGGCCGGAGATCTGGTGCACATTCTGGCGCATGATGCTCATGCCGCCGGTGATATGGTGCATTTGCCGGGCGATACCGGCCATCGCACCGGTCATGCGTTGCATGTTCCCGTCGATACCGCTCATTTCGCGTTCGATGATCTCCATGTTGGCGCTCATCTGCGGCATCACGTCCGTGATTCCCTGCATGTTGGCCGCAATCGGGCCCATACGCTGGATGTGGCCATCAAAACGATGCACGCGTTGGGCAATCAGATCCATGTCGCGGTCGACGGTCTCCAGATTACGGTACATCGAATCCATATTGCTGACGATGCCGTCGAGATCCCGGTAGAGGACGCTGACATAGTAGATGTTGACACAGGCCAGGAGTATCAGCAGTAGCGAGATGACGAGGATCACCTTGTCGGTCATCTTGAAATGCCGATGGCGCTCGTCCAGGTGGAGTTGGGTCTCGCGGCCCAGTCGAGCCATGACCTGAACGATCGGTCTGCGCGGATCAACGGCCATTACGCTGCCTTGCGCCGGATCACGGCGCCCTGGGTTCGATTCGCGGCTGGCTGTATGGATCGTCTCATCAGGGAAACGGGAACATCCTGTTCAGCGTCCGGGCCGGCTTGGCCATACGATGCATTTCGGCGCTCATCGCCTGCACCTCCTGATTCATTGCCTGCATCGTGATCGCGATGTTCTCGACGTTCGTACGGGTCCCCTCCATCTGCAGCCCGACACTGCCGATGCTCTGCTCGATACTGCCGGTGCTATCACCGATCGCGCCAATCCGGTCTTGTAGCACCGCGGTGTTGCCCTGGATCGACCTCAGCTGAGCGACCTGGGCCTCCATGGAGCCGAAATTCCGGCTGATCTCGTCCATTCGCAGCGAGACCGCAGAGAAATGCGTGTTCATCGCGCCCACGACGCTCGAGATCCGGGTGATCTGGGAACTCAGGGTGAGCAGAAGCACCAGGATCGAAAACGCGATGACAAACAGTATGATAAGCCCGGCGCGGATGCTGTAGTTGAGACGGTCGCCGAGTTTGTTCTTGACATCGATTTGGCTGAGCACGATGCCCTCGAACGAGCTGAGCGCTCGAAGGTACTGCTGCTGCAGGATCGCATCGTCTGTGCTGCGTGTTTCGGGCTCCGTGTTCTCGCCTGCCATGTTCCAGCCGCTTGTTCGATATTCGCTGCCGCCGGGTGCCGCACCGCCAAACGCAATGGTGGACGCCCGATCTCTGTGCATTCTGGCACATTCCAGGCTACCACACCGACAGAAACGGCCGGAATCGGCTCAGCCCGTCCAGATTTCGATACAGCGTGGCAGCACGCGCGCCACATGCGTAGGCCGACGCCGATCAGTGGTCCGCGGGTGGAGCCCGCCTGAGAAGCTCCCCGGCCTCGCCGGCCGGCACCGGCTTCGAAAACCAAAAACCCTGCGCCTCCGGACACTCCATGGACAGCAGCGCCTCGAGCTGGCCCTGAGATTCGACCCCCTCGGCGACGACGTTCATGTCCAGGATGCGGCCGAGCCCGACGATGGTCCTGATGATGGCCTGACTCTGGTCTTCGCTTTCCAGACTCTGCACAAACGATCTGTCGATCTTCAGCGTATCGTAGGCACAGCGTTGCAGATAGGAAAGCGACGAATAGCCCGTGCCGAAATCGTCCATGTGAATCCTGATGCCAAACCGTTGCAGCGCAGCGAGCGTCGACCGGGTCGCGTCCTCGTTGTCCATGCAATCCCGCTCGGTGACCTCGAGCGAGAGATCCTGTGGCGCAATGCCGCTGTCGCGAACGATCCTCTCGACCCGCTGCACCGAATCCTCGGCCCGGAACATGCTCGCCGACACGTTCACGCTCATGCCCAGCGGCGCCCCCCCACCCAGGGTGCCCCGCCACGTCCTTGACTGTCGACAGGCCTGTTCGAGCACCCACCAGCTAAGCTGCGTGAGCATGCCCGTGTCCTCGACCACGGACATGAAACTTTCGGGGGAGAGCAGGCCCTTTTCCGGGTGTATCCATCGCAGCAGCGCCTCGAAGGCGACGATGCGCCGATCGGGTAATGTCACGATGGGCTGGTAGTAAACGACGAACTCGCCGCGCGTCACCGCGCGCCGCAGGTCCATCTCCAGGTTCAGCCTGGAAATCGCCGCCTGGTGCATGGTCGTGTCGTAAATCACCGTGTTCTCGGTCTTCGAGCGCTTCGCACGGTACATCGCCAGATCGGCGTCGCGCAGCAGTTGTTCCGGTGACTCGTACTCCTGGGTCACGACCGCGACCCCTATGCTCGCGCTGCTGTACATGCCGCGTCCGCCGATCGAAAACTCCTGCTGGAACAGGGTATGGATCCGCTCGGATACCTGTCGGGTATCGGATTCGTCGCCGATATCGCTGACCAGGACCGCAAACTCGTCGCCGCCCATGCGCGCGACCGTGTCGCCCGGTCGGATAACGCTCATCAGGCGACGCGCGATGGAGACCAGCAGGCTGTCTCCGGCCGAGTGACCGAGGCTGTCGTTGACAAACTTGAAGCGGTCGAGGTCGAAGTAGAGCACCGCGAACCTGAGGTCGCTATTGCGCTTGAAACGCCGCAGGGCCTGCTGTAGCCGGTCGATGAACAACACGCGGTTGGGTAGCCCGGTCAACGGGTCGTGCAGCGCGCGATGTATCAGTTGATTCTCGGTTTGCTTACGCTTCGCGATACTGCTGATAGAGCCCGCCATCCGCACCGCCCGCCCGCTATCGTCGGACAGGATCACGCCCCGGGCGTAGACCCAGATATAGTCGCCATTCTCATGGCGCAGGCGGTGCTCGTGCTCGAAGTGGTGCCGCTCCAGATCAGAATAGCTGCGCAGTATGCGTCTGAACTCGACGATGTCCTCTGGGTGCACCCGGTCAAACCAGTCCTGCAGGCGCTCGACCGGCGCTTCGGCGGGCAGGCCCACCAGCTCGTTCCAGCGCGGCGAAAAGTAGGCCGTATCGACCGACGCGTCCCAATCCCAGATGCAGTCGTTCGCACCGGCCACCGCGAGGGCATAGCGCTCCTTGACCTTGACCAGCGCCCGTTCGGCGCGCTGCCGCTCGATCGCGTAGATGATCGCACGGTGCAGCAACGCGGCATTGACCTCGCGCTTGATCAGGTAGTCTTGCGCGCCGCTGCGTACCGCGCTCGCCGCAGTGCTCTCCTCGTTGCAATTGGTCAGAATGATCACCGGGACACCGGGGGCCGCAGCGGCAAGCTGTCGAAAGCCTTCCAGACCCTGCGTATCGGGCAGGTGCAGGTCGAGCAATATCACGGTGGGACGAAGGCCGGAGCCAATGTGCGACAACGCGGCCGCTATGCGGCGCACGTGCTGTATCGCATATCTGTGCGAATACCGCTTCGCCAGATAGAGCCGAACGATTTCCGCTTCTTGAGGATTGTCTTCGACCAGGAGGACATCGATGCTTTCGCCGTTCATCGTGATGTATCGCAGCTCGCGCTTGAGGTCACCCCCCCGCCAGGGTCGCAGAGTCGCTGGCCTGGGGCACCGAAAATATGAAGACGCTGCCGCTGCCCGGCGACGAACGCAGCCAGATCTTACCACCGTGGTTCTCGACAATCCGCTTGCAGATTGCGAGACCCATGCCTGTACCCGGGTGTTCCTCGGTGCCGACGGAACGCTCAAACATCTCGAACACCCGCCGGGCGTCCTTCTCGGTGATGCCGATGCCGTTGTCCTTGACACCGATACGCCACTCGTTGCGCACGCGCTGCGCCCTGACCGTGATGCGCAATGGCCGGTCGCTGCGGAACTTGATCGCGTTGCCGATCAGGTTCTGCAGCACGCGCTGAAACTGTCTGCGATCGACCCGCAGGGTCGGCAGGGAATGCTGACGGTCCACCGTGCCGCCGACCTCTTCCAGTGAAAGCTTGTAGAGACCGATTACCTCGTCGAGCAGCTGATTGAAATCGACGGGCTGGAGGTCCGGTTTCGCGTTTTGCAGCCGCGAATAGTCCAGCAGCTCGTCGAGCATCTCCTGCGTTCGGTTCAGGTTGAATTTCAGGTGTCCCAGCACCTTGGCGCCGGATTCTCCCAGGGCCTTGTCGAAATCGTCGTCGAGTATCTCTGCATAGCGCCGGGCGAGCTGCAGCGGGTCCTGCAAGTCATGCGACACGGCATAGACGAGTCCCTCCCTGTCCTGTTCCGTGCCGTCGGTCATCCTGGCCTCGTCGGCCGTCTGCCCGCCGCGCAGACTGAATCCGCTCCGCTGGGCAGCCAGTTTGGTCACCAGCTTGGCCAACGCAACCAAGCCGGCGCTGGTGCGCGGGTAGATCGCTGCAATACCGGCGCTCAATGCAGACTCGTGCCGCCCAAGCCGGTCATTCGCGACCAACAGCACCAGCAGCGCGTTGGGCCGGTTCTTCGCGCAGGTCTCGACGACACTCTGCCAGTTGGCCCATGGCTGGCGGTCGTCGATCACGATGACCTGATAACGCTCTTCGGAGTAGACGGCCTCGAAGAAGGCCTGCGCACTGTGCGACGCGGAGAGGCGTACCCCCTGCCCGACCTGTTCGTGTCCGAGCAGCGTCGTCAGGACCATTTCATCGGCCGTACAGGCACTGATGAACAACACGTGGACGTGGGTTTTCACAACTGATTCTTCGGCACTTGTCGTTATATTTCTCGGCCCCGGGGCACACCTGACGGGTACCCGGTGATCCAGCTTTCTTCCGCATTCGGCGCCCGGCACAATGGCCGCCAAACCGCTCACAGGCAATTACGCCGCTTGTCACTTTTTCCTTTTAAATCATATCCTAAGAGGCGACGTTTTGCGATTCGCCTTAGCCGGATTCTGGCAGAAAAAGGGCCCCGGTGAACGGCGGATATCCGGCACGGTCGTTTCATTGACGCAAGAATTCGCACAGACCGAAGCCCCTTCGCAAAACACGTACTTAAACGGAGTCATGCGAGAATGTGGCTCCTGTCACAGGTTCAGAGATTGGATGGCTATCGCCGGTCGGGGGCGCATTTGGTGCTTTTTTTTCTCAGCGGCGCCCGCGCACCGGGCCACCGGGAGGTGGGCGACGTGAAGCTGAACGACCCCTTTGGGCGCGTGTCACGCAGGGATCGACAACGCTACTCGACATTCGAGCAACGCCTGCGCCAGCAAGGAGTCGGCGACAGCGCGGCCTTGCGGCAGTTCACCCGCCGCATGACGCGTACCATGATCCGGCTGGCAGCCGGCATCCTGGCCGTCGCGGCGGTGCTGGCCCTGGCCTTCCCCGCGTCGCGTGGCCTGGTGTCGCTGCTCGGGGTGCTGATCCTCGTGTGGCTCGCGGCAGGCTACGCACAGACACGCCTTTACCTGAAGCGATACCGCCGGGAGCAGTTGGGTGGCCCCTGAACCGTCGGCCCGGCGGGCAGCCCGGTCGAACCGTTTTCGGCCGCGTCCACGCTGTCGCAGCTCGATGCGGTCGCCAAGGCACGCAGACGCGTCATCGACGACAGATACCCGCGGCTGGCTCGGGCTGGCACTCCTCGGCTTCACGTTGCTCACCGGCTGCGGCAAGCCCGACATACCGGTCGCCGAGTTGACCGGCCAGACCATGGGCACCGGCTACAGCGTGAAGCTCGCGCCCGCGCCGGACGCACCGGTTCGCCGCGAACTACAGCGGGCGATCGACGCACGGCTGGCCGCGATCAATCGCCAGATGTCGACCTACCTGGCCGACTCCGACCTGAGCCGCTTCAACGCCGCGCCCACCACCGAGTGGTGGCCGGTGCCAGCGGAACTGGTCGAACTCGTCGGACGTGCCGCGGGCATCAGCGACCTCACCGATGGGGCATTCGATGTCACGGTCGGCCCACTGGTCGACCTCTGGGGCTTCGGCAGTAAGGGCGGCCGCGCGACACCGCCGAATGCACGGGAAATCGCCGACCTGATGCCGCTGGTCGGCTACCGGAAGCTCGACACCCGGCGCGCCCCACCGGCACTGCGCAAATCGGTGGGCGGTCTGCAGATCGACTTGTCGTCTATCGCCAAGGGCTGGGCGGTCGACCAGATCGCCGGTCTGCTGACCGGCCTGGGTTACGCGAACTTCTTGGTCGAAATCGGCGGCGAAGTCTACGCTCGGGGCGAAAAGCAGCCGGGTCAGGCCTGGCATATCGCGATCGAAAAACCCCTGCCCGGCCGCCGTCAAGTGCAGCGGGTGATCGCACTGAACGATATGGCACTCGCTTCCTCGGGCGACTATCGGAACTACTATTCCGCCGGCGAACGTCGTTATTCGCACACCATCGACCCGAGGACGGGTCAGTCCGTGCGACACCGGCTTGCCGCTGTGAGCGTGCTGGCGGACAATTGCGCGGAGGCGGATGCCTGGGCGACCGCGCTGATGGCGCTCGGCGAACGGCTGGGCCCGGCCACGGCCCGCCGCGAGGATATCAAGGCGCTGTTTCTCGTCCGTCGCGACCAGGGTCTGCACGAGATCGCCAGCGACGCGTTGCTGGCCACCGAAGACTGGCAGACGGCCCACTGACGGACGGGGCTCGGTGGGGCGGCATCATGACCGCGATACCGGCGTCAAAGCCGCTATCGCTGGCCCGTATCCGTACCGCAGCCGTGGGGCAACGACTCAACCGTCTTGAAGAATCGAGAACCGCACTTGATCAATATGCCCTTCGTCGCAAACCGCTGCCGCTCCCCGGCCCCGGCAATCTCGCGCTCGCACCGGCCAAGTCTCCACCCGTGTGGGCGCGACGGCTACGACGCGGTTCCGGGTGCCCGGCGCTCCGTCCGGGCGGCCGGAAAAACCACCGAGGTCAATTCTAACCGGGCGGCACCGAGGCTGCCGATAGCCGTCGGCGCACTCCTCGGCCTGCTTGCCGTCCCGCCGGGCGCCGCCGGGGAGGCCGGCGCCTTACACGAGCACGGCGCCCGTGATCAAGGCGTCGGCCATCTGAATCTGGTGGCCGAAGGCAGGGAGCTCTATCTGGATCTGACCGGCCCGGCCGCCAGCCTGCTTGGCTTCGAGCATGCGGCCTCGACCGAGGCCGAAAAGCGCTCCGTGGCGAAGGCGCTGGCGGTCCTCGAAGACGGCGAGCGGCTGTTTCGGTTCTCGCCGGCCGCTGGCTGCCGGCTGCACGCCGTCTCCGTCAACGCACCGGTGACCGGCTCCGCCACGCCAGACGCGCGATTGGACGCGCCGGCTGGGGGGCATGTCGCACCGACCGGGACCCCGCCCGACGGCGCGCAAGCGGGCCATGTGGACATCGAAGCCGACTACCATTTCGTCTGTACCGAGCCGGGGCGAGTTGAGCGCCTGGAACTCCAGTTCTTTCAGGACTTTCCGGCCGTCGAACGCGTCCAGGTCCAGTTCAATTGGCAGGCACGGCAGGGCGCCACCACACTGACAGCCGACGATCCGGTGATCGCGTTTTGAGCCGCCTCACGGCACGCCTGGGCACACAGTGGCTATGACGACCGGGCCCGCCGTTCTGTTACAAGACCGTGATCCGGCCATCGACATCCGCGATCTCGCGTCTCGCCGGGACGCTGCGGCCCCGGTCGGGCCCGCGCCGGGACAACTCTGCATCGAACAGGGCGAACACCTGTTCGTCGCGACGCCGAGCGGCAGCGGAAAGAGCACGCTGCTGAGCCT
>CBFCWF010000059.1:0-18813 GCA_965601425.1 uncultured Chromatiaceae bacterium
AAACCCGTGCTCGAGGTGCTGGCCGGGGTGCCGACCGTGGTGTATGGATTTTTTGCCGCGCTGACGCTGGCTCCGGCGATTCGCGGCGCGGGCGAATCGATTGGCCTGACCGTGTCCTCGGAGAGTGCGTTGGCTGCCGGCCTGGTCATGGGCATCATGATCATCCCGTTCGTGTCCTCGCTGTCGGACGACGTGATCAACGCCGTGCCGCAGTCGCTGCGCGATGCGTCGTACGCGCTCGGTGCCACGCGGTCGGAGACCATCCGGCAGGTCGTGCTACCGGCCGCCCTGCCGGGTATCATGGGCGGAGTGCTATTGGCGGCCTCACGTGCAATCGGTGAGACTATGATCGTGGTCATGGCCGCCGGCCTGAGCGCCAATCTCACTGCGAATCCGCTCGACAGCGTGACCACGGTCACGGTACAGATCGTAACGCTTCTGGTCGGCGACCAGGAGTTCGACAGCGCGAAGACCTTGGCCGCATTCGCCCTCGGGCTGCTGCTGTTCGTCGTCACCCTCGGCCTGAATATCGTGGCGCTGCACATCGTGCGCAAGTACCGCGAGCAATATGAGTGATTGCGATGAGCGATTCAGGACAAAAGCCAGTACGCACCATCGACAGGGTCAACGCATCGCTGCAACGCCGTTATGCGAAAGAGCGCAGATTTCGTCGGATGGGGCTCACTGCCGTGATTATCGGGTTGTTGTTCGTCGGGATGCTGTTTGCCGACATTATCGGCAAGGGTTACAGCGCCTTCGTGCAGACCCATATCGAACTCGAGGTGTTCTTTGACCCGGAAGTGATCGACCCCGAAGGCAGCCGTGATCCGGCCGCTATAGGGCGTGCCGATTTCCGCCAGATAGCGCGCGCCCCGTTGCGCGAAATCTTTCCCGAGGTGACCGGGCGGCGCGACAAGCGCGCGCTGTATTCCATTCTAAGTAGCGGGGCGCCCTACCAACTTTTGCAGATGGTGCAGGCAGATCCGAATCTGATCGGCACCCGGCAGACCGTCGCATTGATTGCGGACGACGACATCGACATGCTGGTCAAGGGACACATCGACCGCGACCTGCCGCCGCACGATCGCCGGGTGAACGACACCGTGATCGGCTGGGTCGACACGCTCGAGCAGGGCGGACGGGTCATCAAGAAATTCAACACCGGGTTCTTCACGAACGGCGACTCGCGTGAGCCCGAGTTGGCCGGCATAGGCGGTGCGGTCGCCGGTTCCTTCTATACGCTGCTGGTGACGCTGCTACTGTCTTTCCCGATCGGCGTCGCCGCGGCGATCTACCTGGAGGAGTTTGCGCCGAAGAACCGTTGGACCGACCTGATCGAGGTCAATATCAACAACCTGGCGGCGGTGCCCTCGATCGTGTTCGGCCTGCTCGGTCTGGCCATGTTCATCAACCTGTTCGGATTGCCGCGTTCGGCGCCGCTTGTCGGCGGTCTTGTGCTGACCCTGATGACGTTGCCGACCATCATCATTGCCTCTCGCGCGGCGCTGAAATCGGTCCCGCCGTCGATTCGTGAAGCGGCGCTCGGGGTGGGTGCGTCGAGGATGCAAACGGTTTTTCATCACGTGTTGCCGTTGGCGATGCCGGGGATGCTGACCGGCACCATTATCGGAATGGCCCAGGCATTGGGCGAGACCGCACCCTTGCTGATGATCGGCATGGTGGCTTTCATCGTGGATATCCCTGGCGGCCCGTTGGACCCTTCTACCGTGCTACCGGTGCAGGTCTACCTTTGGGCCGACAGCCCGGAACGCGCATTCGTGGAGCGCACATCGGCGGCGATCATCGTACTGCTCGCGTTCCTGGTTGCAATGAACACCTTCGCGGTCATCATGCGGCGCCGGTTTGAGCGGCGTTGGTGATGACACCGACCGGAGAGGAAAAAGTCATGTCTACCGAAACTGTGGCGGCGGCCGAAGATCTGGGGCGAGACGAAGCGGGTACCGCAAGACACTCCAAGGCCCTGGACAGCGATTTTCAGACAGTCGGCGATGTGCGGGTTGCCAATCCGCGCATGAGCTGCAGCGGCGTCAATGTCTTCTATGGCGACAAACACGCGATCAAGGAATGCAGTCTGGATATCGCGAAGAACCAGGTCATCGCGATGATCGGCCCGTCCGGCTGTGGCAAGTCGACCTTCCTGCGTTGCCTCAACCGGATGAACGACACCATCGACGGCTGTCGGGTGACCGGGGAAATCCGACTCGACGACCAGGACATCTACGACAAGCGGCTCGACGTGGTGCCTCTGCGGGCCCAGGTTGGGATGGTGTTCCAGAAGCCCAACCCGTTCCCCAAGTCGATCTACGACAACATCGCGTACGGTCCGCGTATTCATGGTCTCGCCGCGAGCCGTGCGCAGCTGGACGAGCTCGTCGAGGACAGCCTGCTCAAGGCCGGCCTGTGGGAAGAGGTAAAGGACCGTCTGGATCAGCCGGGAACCGGTCTGTCGGGTGGCCAGCAGCAGCGCCTGTGTATCGCGCGCACGATCGCGGTCGAGCCCGAGGTCATCCTGATGGATGAGCCGTGCTCGGCCCTCGATCCGATCGCGACGGCCAAGGTGGAAGAGTTGATTGACGAGCTGCGGCAGAACTACACGATCGCGATAGTGACCCACTCGATGCAGCAGGCGGCGCGTGTGTCGCAGCGCACCGCCTACTTCCACCTCGGCAACCTGGTCGAGGTGGGGGAGACCACCCAGATCTTCACGAACCCGCAGCACAAGCTCACCGAAGACTACATCACCGGCCGCTTCGGCTGACCCGGACGTCCGCGAACATGGATGACGGGCGCGACACCGGGACCGGGCGTGCGGCCGACCGGCACACCCTCTCGAGGTTCGATGGCGACCTGGGGCACTTTCGTTCAATCGTGCTGGAGATGGGCCGGCGGGTCGAGGAGCAGGTGACTTTGGCGGGCGAGGCACTTGCGAGCTGTGATGTCGTCAAGGCACGCAGGGTGATTCATGAACACCGTCAGGTGCGCGACCTGGACATCGATGCCCTGGAGGCCAACGCGCGCCTGTATGCGATACACCAACCGGTCGCACGCGACCTGCGGTTCGTGCTGACGTTGTCGCGCGCGGTCTACGACCTGGAGCGTATTGGTGGCGAGGCGGTCAGGGTCGCCGATATTGCCGAGGGACTCTACGAATACCAGCCGACGGTGCGCGATTGTGTGATCTTCGAAGACGTCCGCCGCATCGCAGCGCCGGCGGTCAGCTTGCTGAGTCGCAGCATTCGGGCGATCGCCGACGAGGACGTCCAGCTTGCGGTTGAGGTCGCGCTCGCCGGCAGGGACCTGAACGACGCGTTCGAGGGTGCGATACGGCGGCTGGCCACCTACTTGATGGAAGATCCGCGCAACATGCGCTGGGTCATCGATGCGACGCTTGGTATCAAGGCGATGGAACGCGTCGGCGATCACGCCTGTAGCATCGCACGGAACATCATCTATTCGGCGACCGGCAAGGACGTGCGACACGTCAATATGGCGAACCTGGCCGTGGGTTGACAGACCACGGTGGCGCTGCGGCCGGAATCAGGGTTGCAACAGTGTGCGGAAGTAAGAACCCCAGACGATGAGCAACGCGAACCCGGCCACGAGATCGAGCCACATGCGCCGGCGCCTGAGGGACTGGACCTCCGCCGGCTGCTCGATCATGAAAACCCGGTTCATCAACGCATCCAGCATCAGAACGAAGAAGAACAGTACGACCACGGAGGGTACGACATAGGCCGTCATGACCCCGATCCCTTGAGGCGCCATGTCGGCGAACATGACCATCGGGAGACTGAACAGGCTGAGTGCGACGAGGGTCAGGCGCAGACCGCCGATCTGGGAAAAATAGCTCTTCATTGCGATATCTGGATGTCCGTTGGATTGGTGGGCGGTCAACTGATAATCTTCTGCGCCACCCGATCTCGGCGGCATTCTACTATGGCCGAATTCCCGGAAGGGCTGTTGAGTGCGCTTCTCGACCTGATCGACCGGCTACGTCGGGAGACCGAGGGTTTCCTTAGTGAGCCCGGCGATCAGCAGCTCTGGTACAACCGTGGCTATGCCAACGGCATGGTGCTGGCATTGTTGCGCCTTGGCCAGGCCGGCACGCTCGGCGACCGGCTGGCAGATAACCCTGAGCGGTTCGCGGCGCAGCTGGTCACCCCTTGGGGAAAGGCGTACCGGCACGGCGAGTCCGTCGGCGCTCGGGAAACCCATGAGATCACAGGAACCCTGCCACGATGACCCGAGTCGTTTCTTTCAACATCAATGGTATACGCGCCCGTCCGCACCAACTCGAGGCGCTTAAGCGCCAGTACGATCCCGATATCATCGGTCTGCAGGAGACCAAGGTTCAGGATGCGGATTTCCCCCGTCAGATGGTCGAGGACCTCGGTTACCACGTCGCGTTCTACGGTCAAAAAAGTCACTATGGCGTGGCCCTGCTGTCAAAGGAGCCGCCGCTCGCGATCGCCTACGGCTTTCCGGACGAGGGCGGGGAGGCTCAGCGGCGTCTGATCGCCGGGACATACCGGGCAGGCGATCAGGAGCTGACCGTGATCAACGGCTATTTCCCGCAGGGCGAGAGTCGAGATCATCCACTCAAGTTTCCGCACAAGCGACGCTTCTATGCGATGCTGCAGCGGTTGCTCAGCGACCATTATTCGCCGCAGCTGCCGTTGATGGTGATCGGCGACATGAATGTCGCTCCGCGGGACGAGGACATCGGCATCGGGCCCGATAACGCAAAGCGTTGGCTGCGTACCGGCAAATGCAGCTTCCTGCCAGAGGAGCGCGAGTGGCTGGCCGGCCTGTTGGACTGGGGCCTGTGCGATACCTTTCGGGCGCGTTTCCCTGGCGTGCAGGACCGTTTCAGCTGGTTCGACTATCGTAGCCGGGGCTTCGAGCGCGAGCCGAAACGAGGCCTGCGGATCGACTTGGCACTTGCGACCACGGGCCTGCAGTCGCGCCTTACCGACGCCGGGATCGCCTACGACATTCGTTCCATGGAAAAGCCTTCCGACCACTGTCCGATCTGGGTCGACTTCGACTGACGCCATCGTCCCGGAGTGGTTCGAGCCTCGGTCAGCGCGCCGGGCCGAGCACCTGGCCGTTACCGGGGCGAGGCACCGGACGCACCGGCGGGTGCGGGCCGGGTATCCCCGGGCTGTATGCTGGATGATCGCCGCCCTGATAGTAGGGCGGGTAGGGACGGTGCGGGCGCGACGGGTGACGGGGATAGGCCGGGTACCAATAGCCCGGGGTAGCATATTCCACCGGCTCGGCCGGGGCGGCGGTCGCGGCACTCTGCTGCCGCTCGCGTTCCGCCGCGCGTCTTGCCTGCTCCTTCTGCAGGCGCTTCTGTTCCAATGCGTCTGCCCGTTCGCTGATCGCCTCGACCTCCTCGCGCGCCTTCTCGACGGCTTCCTCTGACGGGCCCTGCGGGACGGGCACAGAGCGGGTGATCGCGGCGCCTTCCGAAGGCGTGTCGGAGAAGGTCACGTTGCCCGAGGCGTCGATGGACTGGTAGATCGTGTCCGCGCGAATTCCGCCGTATGGCAGCGCGACGGCCAATGCGGCGGCGAACGAAAGTATTGGTCTGTTCATTGCTATCGGCTCCGTCTCGTGGACCGCGGCAGTGGCTCAGCGTAGCGCCGCGATCAGCCCGACCGCATCGTCGGACACCCGGTCCGCGCGCACCCGCACGATCCGGTTCTCAAGCTCCCGTTGGTCACGTGCGTGGACCGCCACCCGCAGATAGTGCGGTGTGTAACCGGACCAGGCCACCCCGTCGGCGCGGTCTTCGATCAGCACCTCGAACTCCCGCTCGAGTGCGCGCTCCAGTACGCTGCGGCGGCCGGCCTGCGCAATCTCATGTAGCGCCCGGCTGCGCTCGCGCTTGGTCTCGCGCGAGAGCTGGTCCGGCATCGCGGCGGCCTTGGTGCCCACGCGCGGCGAATACGCGAAAATATGAATATGCCCGAAATGCAGCGCTTGGGCGAACGCGAGGGTCTGTTTCCACTCTGCATCCGTTTCGCCGGGAAAACCGACAATGATGTCGGTCGTGACATTGAAGTCGGGGACCAGGTGGCGGGCCGTTGCGACCAGTTCACGGAACTCGGCGGTGCGGCAGCGGCGCGACATCCGGCGCAGCACGCTGTCGGAGCCGCTCTGGATCGGCAGGTGCAGGTGCGGCATCAGGCGCGAATCGGTAAACAGCTCCCAGAAGCCTTCCGGCAGTTCCCAGGGCTCGAGCGACCCCAGTCGCACCCGCGGAATCGAGGTGCCGGCGAGTACCGCGCGGATCAGCTGTCCGAGATTGCTGTCGATGTCGCTGCCGTAACCGCCGAGGTGCACGCCAGCCAGTACGACCTCCTGCACACCCTGCGCGTGCACGCGATTGACCTCGTCGACCACCGCGCCGATCGCACGGCTGCGTTCCCGGCCCCGCGCCTTGGTCACGATGCAGAAGGCGCAGCGGTAGCGGCAACCGTCCTGCACCTTGATGAACGCGCGATGCCGACCGCGCGCGAGGAGCGCGTTTTCACCTGGCACTGTGGCGGCCTCGGGCATGACGGGTAGATCCAGCTGCTCCGCCGCGATGTCGATCAGGCGATCCTTGTCGGGGTTCGTAATCAGCAGATCGATGCCCAGTTCGCCAGCAATCCGCTGCGGCTCGAGCGATGCGAGGCAGCCGCTGACGACCAGCTTGGCCTCCGGGTTGTCACGTCGGGCGCGGCGGATCAGCTGCCGCGACTTGCGCGCGGACTCGCCGGTGACGGCACAGGTGTTGACGACGACCAGATCGGCTCGTTCGGCCTGCGTTGCGATGGTGTAGCCGCGCTCGCGACAGTCGCGCGACCAACGCTCCAGTTCGGCCTCGTTGAGGCGACAGCCCAGGGTCTGCAGGAAAACGCGCATGACTGTGCTAGGTTCAACCATATAAACGACGTTAACAAAGCAGTGTAAACCGCGGATCGCGCAATGCACACCAGGAATCGTCAGTTGCCGGCAAGCCGCCGGATCCGCCGCGGCCTGCCGGCACGAGGGGCGTCGCCGAGTGCGCCTTGCTGCACGCAGCCTGCCGGCTAGGGAAAACTGATTCGCGGGGAACCCACAGTGACTATGGAAGCCGTCGACTATCTCCTGCCCTTGCTTGACGCATTGCGGCAGTCGATCCTCCCCCTGGCATTGTTGTCGGGCCTGGTGCTGTTGGTGTGGCTGCTGGTCGAACTTGCCGGCGTGCGGCGCCAGCTGCGCGTCGAACTCGGCGATCAGCGCGCGATCCTGCGCGAGGTGCGCGAGGATATCGGCGACGACGTGGCGCAGAGTCGGCACCAGGTTCAGGAATCTCTCGGTGCGGGTCTGATGCGCCTGCAGGATCTGCTCGATCAGCGCGTGAATGCGCTCCAGCGCCAGACGCTCCAGGACGCCGGCGCGCTCAGGACGGAGCTGATCGATCGTTTCGAGGTACAGCGCAAGGCCATCGCTGACAGCCTGGCGGACGGGCGGCTCGCCCAGCAGCGCGAATCCGCGCAGTTGCGGGAATCGCTCGAGGCCGCGCTGAACCGTCACCGCGAGGTGTCTGAGCGTCGCCAGCACGAGGCCTTGGCGGGGCAGCAGCAGGCGCTGAACAGCGGCATGACGGCGATGACCAAACAGGTCAGCGACGCGTTTCGGACAGCATCTGATGAATTGGGGAAGCGGGTCGAGGGCCTGACGCAGACCACCGATGGCCGACTCAAGGAGATCAGCGGCCAGGTGGAGCGGCGCCTGGCGGAGGGTTTCGAAAAGACCACCGAAACCTTCGCCAGGGTGCTGGAGCACCTGACCCGGATCGACGAGGCCCAAAAGCGCATCACTGAACTCTCCACCAGTGTGGTCAGCCTGCAGGAGGTGCTGACCGACAAGCGTTCGCGCGGCGCCTTTGGTGAGGTACAGCTCGCCGGCCTGGTGCGCAACCTCATGCCCGAGGGCAGTTTCGCGTTCCAACACACGCTGAGCAACGGGACCCGTGTCGACTGCTTGCTGACCCTGCCCGAGCCGACGGGCAATGTCCCGGTCGACGCGAAGTTTCCGCTCGAGAGCTTTCAGCGCATGATGGCGGTGGATTTGTCCGAGACGGACCGGGCGCGCGCGGCGCGCCAGTTTCGCCAGGACATCCGTAAGCACATTCGCGACATCTCGGAGAAATACCTGATCGCCGGCGAGACCGCAGATGGGGCCGTGATGTTCCTCCCGGCCGAGGCGATATTCGCCGAGATTCACGCGCGATTCGCCGACCTCGTCGAGGAGGCGCAGCGTGCCCGCGTCTGGCTGGTGTCGCCGACCACGTTGATGGCGGTATTGACGACCGCGCGCGCGGTCCTCAAGGACGAGGCGACGCGCAAACAGGTGCATGTCATCCAGGATCACCTGCGCAGGCTGTCAGAGGATTTCGGGCGCTTCAGGCAACGCATGGACAGGCTGGCGGTCCACATCCAGCAGGCGAACGAGGATGTCAATCAGGTCAAGACCTCGGCACGCAAGATCAGCGCGCGTTTCCAGGACATAGACCAGGTACAGCTCCCGGAACCCGAGCCGGACGAGGAGACGGCGGCGCTACCGGGGGATTCGACCGGCGGGACTGCGTGATGTGCGGTCAGCCGCGATGGACGACGGTAGGGCGCGCTTGGGAAGGTACGGTGATACGGGCAGCCGCGTGTGGTGCCTACCCGACCGCAGTCGGCAGGCGCGTCTGCGCTAGCCGGGGCAGTCCGCGTCGATAATCTGCTGCATCTCGGCGCGCTTTTCCTCGCGCTGCGCCTCGCTCAGGCGGCTCACGGTGCCGTCGCTGTTGCGGAACAGGCGGCGTGACGGGCCGTTCAGCAATTCGAGCTGCTGGCGTGCCGTTGTACAGCGTTCGGCGGCCTGCGCCAGCGCCTGCTCGGCCTCCCTGGCTTCTTGCGCAGCCAGCGCCGCGTCTTCGCGATTGTCCTCGAACTGCTGCAACTGCTGGCGCAGCCGCTCCTGTGCGACCTCCGGTGCCTCGGCGGGCGGTGGAGGCGGCTTGATCGCCTCGCTCTGCCGGCCGCTACCGGGCGCGAATTGCGAATAGACCGCCTGGCCGTTCTCGTCGTACCAGAGGTGATAGCCCTGTTGCGCGTAGGCGGGCAGGACGAAGGCGAAAACGATCAGCAGGCGTAGCACGTGTTTCAACATTCGAAATCCATAGTGCCGGTATTATCGGCGTGCCGCTATTGACCTTGAGGGGCAATATTAGTAGTTTGGCCTGTTCCTATAAGCTTAGTACTCGTTCAGGTCTTCACCTCGGAAAGAGTTCAAGTTTTGGCCGTTTCGCGAAGAAATCGTTCTACGTATCGGAGGTCATCAAGGTGGAACTCAGTGGTGCCGAAATCGTCGTTCAGGCACTGAAGGACGAAGGGGTGGAGTACGTCTGGGGCTACCCGGGCGGCGCCGTGCTGCACATTTACGACGCGCTTTTCCAACAGGGGGAAGTGCGCCATATCCTGGTCCGCCATGAGCAGGCGGCTACCCATGCGGCCGATGGTTACGCCCGTGCCACCGGCAAGGTCGGCGTTGTGCTCGTGACGTCCGGCCCAGGGGCAACCAATGCGGTGACCGGCATCGCGACCGCCTACATGGACTCGATTCCGATGGTGATCCTGTCCGGCCAGGTTCCGACCCCGGTGATCGGCTCGGACGCATTCCAGGAGGTGGACACGGTCGGTATCACCCGTCCCTGCGTCAAACACAATTTTCTGGTCAAGCGCGTCGAGGATCTGGCGGACACGATAAAGAAGGCCTTTTACATCGCGGCGTCCGGGCGCCCCGGGCCCGTGGTGGTCGATATACCGAAGGACGTAACGGATCCGAATTACCGGATTCCCTATCGTTATCCGGAAAAGGTCGAGATGCGTTCTTACAACCCGGTCGAGAAGGGTCACCTCGGTCAGATTCGCAAGGCAGTCGAGATGATGCTCAATGCCGAACGCCCGGTCGTCTATACCGGTGGTGGTGTTGTGCTCGGGGAGGCGTCGGAGCAGCTGACGGAACTGGTGCATACCACCGGGTTCCCGGTCACCAACACGCTGATGGGCCTGGGCGCGTTCCCGGCCAGCGATCGCCAGTTCATCGGCATGCTGGGCATGCACGGTACTTACGAGGCCAACATGGCGATGCACGAAACTGACGTGCTGATCGCGATCGGCGCCCGGTTCGATGACCGGGTGACCGGCAAGATCGCGCACTTCTGCCCGAACGCGCGCATCATCCACGTCGATGTCGATCCGGCGTCGATCTCGAAAACGGTGCGCGTCGACGTCCCGATCGTCGGGCAGGTACGCGGTGTCCTGCAGGACATGCTGCGCGTGCTGAAGGAGAATCAGCGCAAACCAGATGCGGAGAAACTCAAGGCCTGGTGGGACCGGATCGGGAGCTGGCGTGGGCTCGATTGTCTGCGCTACGAGCAGGGCACTGAGTCGATCAAGCCGCAATATGCGGTCGAGGCGATGTACAAGGTCACCAAGGACAGCGATTTCTACCTGACCTCGGACGTTGGTCAGCACCAGATGTTTGCCGCCCAGTTCTACCCGTTTGAGAAGCCGCGGCGCTGGATCAATTCCGGCGGCCTGGGCACGATGGGTTTCGGGTTGCCGGCGGCAATGGGGGTTCAGCAGGCGTTCCCGGATGCGACCGTGGCCTGCGTGACCGGCGAGGCGAGCATTCAGATGTGCATTCAAGAGCTTGCCACCTGCAGGCAGTACGACCTGCCGGTGAAGATCGTTCTGCTCAACAACGGCTACATGGGCATGGTCCGTCAGTGGCAGGAGTTCTTCTACGACGGACGCTACTCGCATTCCTACGTCGATGCCCTGCCCGATTTCAAGATGCTTGCCGAGAGCTTTGGTCACGTGGGCATGCGGATCGACAACCCGGCAGACCTCGAGGGTGCCTACCGCGAGGCATTCGGCATGAAAGATCGACTGGTGTTCATGGACATCATCGTCGACCCCTCGGAGAACGTCTACCCGATGATCGAAGCCGGCAAGGGGCACCACGAGATGCACCTGTCGCCGCACCTGTCCTCGGACAGGGAGCTCGCCTGATGCGTCATATCATTTCAGTCATGATGGAAAACGAGGCCGGCGCCCTGTCGCGTGTCGCCGGCCTGTTCAGCGCCCGCGGTTACAACAGCGAATCGCTCACCGTCGCCCCGACCGAGGATCCGACCCTGTCGCGCATGACGCTGGTCACCAGTGGCGACGAGGCGATTATCGAGCAGATCACGAAACAGCTGAACAAGCTGATCGACGTAGTCAAGCTGGTGGATCTCTCCGAGGGCGCCCACATCGAGCGTGAGCTGATGATGATCAAGGTGCGGGCCGATCAGACGATGCGCGACGAGCTGAAGCGCCTCGCCGACATCTTCCGCGGTAATGTGATCGATGTGACCGACGCCTCCTACACGATCGAGATGACTGGCGACGGCCCGAAGCTGGATGCCTTCATCCGCGTGCTGGACCCGGAACTGATCATCGAGACGGTGCGCTCGGGGCCGCTGGGCATCGCCCGCGGCGGCAAGCGCCTCGCCATCTGACTCCCAACCGATTTCAAGCCAACTTCTAAGGACAACGCGCTATGGCGATCAACATCTATTACGACAAAGACTGCGACCTCTCCATCATCCAGGGGATGAAGGTTGCGGTGATCGGTTATGGCTCTCAGGGCCACGCCCATGCGAATAATCTGAAGGACTCCGGCGTGGACGTACGGGTCGCGCTGCGCCCCGGTTCGGCGTCGGCGCGCAAGGCTGAGGAATCTGGCCTGACGGTCAAGAGCGTTCCGGATGCGGTCGCCGAGTCCGACCTGGTCATGGTGCTGACGCCGGATGAGTTCCAGTCGCAGCTGTATCGCGGCGAGATCGAGCCGAACCTGAAACCAGGCTCGGTACTGGCGTTCGCGCATGGCTTCGCGATCCACTACAACCAGATCGTGCCGCGCGCCGACCTCGACGTGATAATGATCGCCCCCAAGGCGCCGGGTCACACGGTGCGAAACGAGTTCACCCGCGGCGGCGGCATCCCCGATCTGGTCGCGGTGGCACAGGACGCGTCTGGCCGCGCCCAGGAGATCGCCCTGTCGTACGCCTCGGCGATCGGCGGCGGGCGCACCGGCATCATCGAGACCAGCTTCAAGGACGAGACCGAGACCGACCTGTTTGGTGAGCAGGCCGTGCTGTGCGGCGGTGCGGTCGAGTTGGTAAAGGCCGGTTTCGAAACCCTGGTCGAGGCGGGCTATGCGCCGGAGATGGCCTATTTCGAGTGCCTGCACGAACTCAAGCTGATCGTCGACCTGATGTACGAGGGCGGCATCGCGAACATGAACTACTCGATCTCGAACAATGCCGAATACGGTGAGTATGTCACCGGACCCAAGGTGATAAACGACGAGAGCCGCTGGGCGATGCGCGAGGCCCTGAAGCACATCCAATCCGGCGAGTACGCGAAGAAGTTCATCATGGAGGGGCAGTCCGGTTATCCTGAGATGACGGCCCATCGGCGCAACAATGCCGCGCACCAGATCGAAGTCGTGGGAGAGCGCCTGCGCGGCATGATGCCGTGGATTCAGAAGATCGTGGACAAGGCGAAGAACTGATCGCTCGCGACGGGCCGCGCCCGGACCCGCAGCGCGCGTCGTGCGACGACCTCGCGTGAGGCCGAACCGGCGGGTCCGGCCCTCGCGCGCGGTGCATGACTCCCCCTATACTTGGGCCATGGAAGAACCCATGGAACGAGAGCCGGGCAAGGTCAGCGAAATCGACCACGGGCGCCCGCGCCGTGCGCGTGGCATCTATTTGCTGCCCAACCTGTTCACGACCGCGGCCCTGTTCGCCGGCTTCTACGGTGTGCTGGCGGCGATGAACGGCCAGTTCGAGAAGGCCGCAATCGCGATCTTTGTCGCGATGGTCCTGGATGGGCTGGACGGCCGTGTCGCCCGGATGACGGATACCCAGACCGCGTTCGGTGCCGAGTACGACAGCCTCTCGGACATGGTCGCGTTTGGCTTGGCGCCGTCACTGGTGATGTACGAGTGGAGCCTGTCCAGTCTGGGCAAGCTCGGCTGGCTGGCCGCGTTCATCTATACCGCGGGTGCCGCGCTGCGGCTCGCGCGATTCAATTCGCGGCTGGACACTGCGGACAAACGTTTTTTCACCGGCCTCCCCAGCCCTTCGGCCGCCGCTATCCTCGCGGCCTGGGTCTGGGTTTCAGTGGACAACGCGGTGCCCGGTGATGCTAGGGCCTGGATGGGGCTGCTGTTGACCGCCGGCGCCGGGCTGTTGATGGTCAGCAACGTCCCTTATCACAGCTTCAAGCAGATCGACTTCAAGGGCCGGGTCCCGTTTGTCGCGATTGTCGTGGTGATGCTGATTTTCGCTATCGTACTGACGGAGCCGCCACTGGTGCTGTTCGCGGGTTTCCTGATCTACACGCTCTCGGGGCCGGCGCTCGCAATCCGGCGCTGGATTCAGAAACGCAGGGCACGCCGCTCGGCGGCCTGATCATCGGCGCGCGGGATATCGCCGGATCTTTCTTTGCGGTGTCGGGTCGCCCGATCCGGACGGAGCAGACATGAGCCAGGACAGACTGATTATATTCGACACCACGCTGCGCGACGGCGAGCAGAGTCCGGGCGCGTCGATGACCCGGGACGAGAAGGTGCGCATCGCCAAGGCGCTGGAAAAGATGCGCGTCGACGTGATCGAGGCCGGTTTTCCTATCGCGAGCGCCGGTGATTTCGAGGCAGTTCAGGCGGTTGCCAACGCGGTGCGGGAGTCTACCGTGTGCGGTTTGGCACGCGCGCTGGAGGCCGACATCGATCGTGCGGGAGAGGCGCTCAAGGGTGCGAACTCGGCGCGAGTTCACACCTTCATCGCGACATCGCCGGTGCACATGGAGCGTAAGCTGCGCATGACCCCGGACCAGGTGGTCGAGCAGGCGGTCTGGGCGGTCGGGCGGGCACGCCAGTACACCGACGACGTGGAGTTCTCCGCCGAAGATGCGGGTCGCTCAGAGCTCGAATTCCTGTGCCGTATCTTCGAGGCGGTGATCGACGCCGGGGCAACCACGATCAATGTGCCCGATACCGTCGGCTACAATTTGCCGACGCAGTTCGGCGAGACCATGCGCCTACTGCTCGAGCGTGTCCCCAACGCGGACAAGGCGGTGTTCTCGGTGCATTGCCACAACGACCTCGGGCTCGCAGTCGCGAATTCGCTGTCGGCGGTGATGAATGGGGCGCGCCAGGTCGAATGCACGATCAACGGGCTGGGCGAGCGCGCCGGCAATGCGTCGCTGGAAGAGGTCGTGATGGCCGTGCGCACGCGCCGTGACATCTTCCATTGCGATACCGGCCTGGATACAACCCAGATCGTCGGCTGTTCCAAGCTGGTCTCGAACATCACCGGCTTCCCGGTGCAGCCCAACAAGGCGATCGTCGGTGCGAATGCATTCGCCCACGAGTCCGGGATTCACCAGGACGGGGTGCTCAAGCACCGCGAGACCTACGAGATCATGCGGGCCGAGGAGGTCGGATGGACGCAGAATCGGATGGTCCTCGGCAAGCATTCCGGGCGCAACGCCTTCCGCAGCCGGCTCGAGGACCTTGGTATCGCGTTCGACAGCGAACAGGAACTCAACGCCGCTTTCGCACGCTTCAAGGATCTGGCCGACAAGAAGCACGAGGTATTCGACGAAGACCTGCAGGCGCTGGTAACCGAGGGCGGGATCGAGGCAGAGAACGAGCGCATTCGCCTGGTGGCGCTGCGCGCGGTGTCCGAAACGGGCGAAACGCCGCGAGCGGACATCACGCTGAGCATCGATGGCGAGGAGCATACCGTGTCGGCCGAGGGCGGCGGACCGGTGGACGCCGCCTACAAGGCAGTTGAGGCGCTGGTCTCGACCGGCGCCGATCTCAAGCTCTATTCGGTCAATAACATCACCAGCGGCACAGACAGTCAGGGCGAGGTGACGGTGCGGCTGGAGAAGGGCGGTCGCCTGGTGATCGGCCAGGGGGCGGATACCGACATCGTGGCGGCCTCGGCCAAGGCCTACATCAATGCCTGCAACAAGCTGCTCGAGACGGCGCAGCGGGCCCACCCGCAAGGCGCCGACGTCTGATGCTCGATGCGCGCCGACGCGCCTGCCTGGATGCGATCGGGATCGAGCTGTGGTCGCGGCGGACGCGCACAGCGGCGACCGACGGCAGCATGGCTGGGGGGCTGCCCGCAGCCGTGGGTGCGACCGATCCGGCATCACAATCCGGGCACCGGAATGACGCTGGCCCGGTGTCCCCGGAAACCGCGGAGTCCGCGTTGGACACGACGCCGTCGCTCGGTTGGGAAGACCTGCGCGATGCGGTTGCCGGCTGCCGTGCCTGCCCGCTGCATGAGCACCGAAGCCAGGCCGTGTTCGGGGTCGGCGACCCGCGGGCCTCGCTGATGATCATTGGTGAGGCGCCAGGCGCCGAGGAGGACCGCCAGGGAGAGCCGTTCGTCGGGCGTGCCGGCCAGCTGCTGACTGCGATGCTCGCGGCGATCGGGCTGCGCCGGGATCAGGTCTATATTGCGAATATCGTGAAGTGCCGCCCGCCGGGTAACCGTGATCCGCACAGCGAAGAGGCGGCGTGCTGTCAACCGTACCTGCACCGCCAGATCGAGCTCATCGCTCCGCGCCTGATCCTGTCGGTCGGCCGGGTCTCCGCACACAACCTGCTCGGCACCGAAGAGGCGGTCGGCCGCCTGCGGGGCCGAACGCGCCGCTTCGATCCGGGCGATATCCCGCTGATCGTGACCTATCACCCGGCCTATCTGCTGCGGCGACCAAAGGAGAAGGCCAAGGCCTGGCAGGATCTGCAGGCCGTGCATCGTCTGCTCGCCGCCAGCTGAGCAGCACGCGGCGTCCCCGCCTTTTGCTGTCTATAATCGCGAAACCCCGACAAATTTCTGCATGTGCCTGCCATGAGCGCTGTCGTACAAGACCTGATGCCGTTCATCCGGCCGATGCGCGCCGATGACCTGCCTGCCGTCATGCAGGTGGAAGGCGATTCTTACACCCACCCCTGGTCCGAGGGCATCATCCGTGATTGTCTGCGGGTCGGGTACAGCTGCTGGGTATGCGAATTGGGTGACCAGATCGTCGGCCATGCAGTGATGTCGGTCGCGACTGGCGAGGCCCACCTGCTCAACATCTGTATCGGCCCGCGATGGCAGGGGCTAGGACTGGGGCGCCGCCTGCTGCGGCGCATGCTGCGCGTCGCCGGGCAGCGCAATGTCGACACCCTGTTTCTCGAGGTGCGCGACGGCAACGAGGGTGCGCGCTGGCTTTACGAATCGGAGGGCTTTGGCGAGATCGGTCGCCGGCGAGGCTATTATCCCACGCACGGCGGTCGCGAAGATGCGATCGTCTACGCAAAGGCGCTGTTCTAGGGTCTGTTAACAGGCCCTAGGCACAAGGCATACGCGCTCGGCGGGCCGGCGGGCGTCTGCCGCGCCGTGGCGGCAGTTGAATGCCCTCGGATCGATTCACCGCATCCCGGGGATCGAACCCGCCGGGGCGCGACCGCCATACGCACTGCCATTGGCGCCAGGCGCGGCCGGTGTCCGGGGTTGCAGGGGACCGGCGTGGCCTGTCTGAATTCGCTATAATTCTCGGCCTTTCCCGAACCGCAATAGCCATGGCCGACCTCGACAAAGAGCGTGCGAAGCGTCGCACCTTCGCGATCATCTCCCACCCGGACGCCGGCAAGACCACGCTGACCGAAAAGCTGCTGCTGTTCGGCGGCGCAATCCAGCTTGCCGGTACCGTCAAGGGACGCAAGGCCGCGCGCCACGCGACGTCTGACTGGATGGAACTGGAGAAACAGCGCGGTATCTCCGTCACCTCTTCGGTCATGCAGTTTCCATACAAGGGCAAGGTCATCAACCTGCTCGACACGCCCGGCCACGAGGATTTCTCCGAGGACACCTACCGCACCATGACCGCGGTAGATTCCGCACTGATGGTGATCGATGTCGCGAAGGGTGTCGAGGAGCGCACCATCAAGCTGATGGACGTGTGTCGACTACGGGATACCCCGATCCTGACCTTCATCAACAAGCTGGACCGCGAGGGCAGGGACCCGATCGAACTGCTCGACGAGGTCGAGCAGGTGCTCAAGATTCAGTGTGCCCCGATCACCTGGCCGATCGGCATGGGCAAGCGCCTGAAGGGGGTGATCGACCTGCGCGACGAGGCCGTGCACCTGTACGATGCGCAGCATGGCGGCCGCATCGTCAGCGGCGAAAAGATTCAGGGCCTCGACAGCCCGCGGCTCGACGCGCTGTTGGGCGATCAGGCCCAGGAGCTGCGCGACGAGGTCGAACTCGTGCGTGGGGCCAGCCACGAGCTGGACATCGATGCCTACCTGCGGGGCGAGCAGACACCGGTGTTCTTCGGCTCGGCGATCAACAATTTCGGCGTCGAGGAACTGCTCGACGCGTTTTCGGACTATGCACCGCCACCGCAACCGCGCGCGACGGAGCAGCGCCTCGTAGACCCCGGCGAGGCCAAGTTCAGTGGCTTCGTGTTCAAGATCCAGGCGAACATGGATCCGGCGCACCGCGACCGGGTGGCCTTTCTCAGGGTTTGCTCGGGGAGCTACCAGAAGGGCATGAAGATGAAGCATGTGCGCATCGGCAAGACGGTACAGATCGCCAATGCGATCACGTTCCAGGCCGACGAGCGCTTGCACGTGGATGCCGCCTGGCCCGGCGACATCATCGGCCTGCACAATCACGGTACCATTCAGATCGGCGATACCTTCACCGAAGGCGAGGACCTGAAGTACACCGGCATTCCGTATTTTGCGCCCGAGCTGTTCCGTCGCGTGGTGTTGAAAGATCCGCTGAGGATGAAGCAGCTGCAGAAAGGAGTCGTTCAGCTCAGTGAAGAGGGCGCGACCCAGGCTTTCCGGCCGCTGCGTAACAACGATCTGATCCTTGGCGCGGTAGGCGTATTGCAGTTTGACGTCGCCGCCCACCGGCTCAAGGGCGAGTACGGCGTCGACGCGGTCGTCGAGCCGGTCGGCGTCCAGGCGGCGCGCTGGATCGTCTGCGGCGATGACAAGGCGTTGCGGCGTTTTCGCGAGAAGGCACACGAAAACCTCGCGGAGGATGGCGACGGCCAGCTGGTCTACCTGGCGCCGACCCGGGTAAACCTGAATCTGACCATGGAGCGTTGGCCCGAGGTGCAGTTTCTGGCGACCCGGGAACTGTAAAAAGACCTGAGCAGTCGGGTGGCATCGTTGGTTTTTTGATTCGAGACAAGGGGAGATCGATGGAAATACAAGCAGTCAAGGCCCTTATCGAGTCCGGGCTGCCGGGCGCCCAGGTGCAGGTCAGCGGTGATGGCCGGCACTTCGAGGCCCTGGTGGTCAGTGACGTCTTTGAGGGCAAGTCATTGATTCACAGGCACAGAATGGTGATGGACGCGGTCAAGAACGAGATCGCCAGCGACGAACTGCATGCGTTGAGCATCAAGGCTAAGACGCCCGCGGAGGCCCAGTCGGGGTGAGGCGTGCTTCGAGGTTCCGCGCGGCGGGCTCGTTTCGGTCGACGGACCGATGTGCTAGTTTCTCAGGGAATCGCGATCTTGGCGCTTTGCTCGCGTCGGCAGTGCATGGGGGTCGGGTCGCCACGGACGGTTTATGTCACCGCTTTTGGATATTTTGCGGGTCGATTGTCGAATTTTTTTAAAC
>CBFCWF010000060.1:0-18722 GCA_965601425.1 uncultured Chromatiaceae bacterium
CCGCACTCGCAACACAACCCCAAAACGACGAACCCCGCCAAGGGGCGGGGCTCGCAGGAGCACAGAGAGACGTTGCATTCTTGATGCATTCGATCTGGTGCCTATCAGCAGGGTCGAGTCTGCACCTGGTCCGGCGGCGGACTTTGCCGGCATTTACCTCGCTGGCCACGCGGCATCATGATTCCTTCAGAAGCGAGGTGTAATTGACAGGGTGTCGTGCCCGGGTCATGCAGCACATGTCTTCTCCCGAGATCATCCGTCACCGCAGCGCGCTGGAATAGTCATGCACGAACCAACCATCGCAGCGCTCATTGAGCGAGTGGGCTCGCGGGTCACACGGATGCCGAAATGGCAGGCCTACGGTGGGTCGTAGGCCGCCCGGGGCCCCACGCAAACCCCCGTTCGAGAGGTTGAAGCTGCCGAGCGGGGCCGATCCGACGGTTGCGGGTCTACGCACGTCGGCTCACGTTTCGGATCTGCGGTTTCCCGCCGTGCGGAAGCTTCGCTCGCCACTACCACTTGGCCGGGAGTCTCTTATTGAGCGTGATGATCTTGCTGTCGATCGTGATGTAGCCCCCAACAGCAAGATCCTTCAGGATCTTGCTGATCATCTCACGGGAAGCACCCACCATATTCGCGATTTCCTGATGTGTCAGACGCTGCCGGATGACCTGTTTACCGTCCTCAGGCACAGCCAGCTTCCCGAACAGGCTGACCACCCGCCCATAGACCTCTGACAAGGCCAGGTCACGGACATTTTCTGTCAACCCACGAACCCGCTGGACGAGCGCACGGATGAGTCCAACCGCAATCTTCGGCTTGTCAGCGAGGCAGCGTTCGAATGACGGACGGGAGATGATCATCAAGCTCGAGGGTTCGAGTGTCATGACAGAAGCTGATCTTGGCTCATCGTCGAGCAGCGCCAGTTCGCCGAATGACCCATTCGGGCCAAGCGTGTTTAGGATGACCTCTTTCCCCTCATCGCTGGTAAGAAAAACCTTTACACGCCCCTTGGCAATCACGTACATCGAGTTGCCCAGATCGCCCTCTGTCACAACAACGGCGTTCTTCGGAAACGCACGGGTCACCGCCAACTGAGCGATCTCCTCCAGATCGGAGGGGTCAAGCTGCGCAAAAATAGGTACGTTCTCGAGCATTTACGCCACCTACGCTGGGGTGTTGATCTCGCCTTGCCTTCATGCCGGCCAAGCCCAGGAATCTCTCTTCTCGCCCCGGGCACGGCCCGATCACCGCGATCGCATCATGACACCGCGGCGAGATCACCAGGTTCGCGGGAAGCGGTCGAGTCACTGGTTAGTGGTCGAAGAATAGCGCGGTTGAGATACTTGAGTACAGGCCGCAAAAGACCCCGTTCCGCGCGGTTCCGACGGCTGGCGGTGACGCTATCCCACGACGGTATAACATGGCGTGTACTCGCCCTCGAGCTTCATCCGGCGCTGGGCGACAAAACCCTGCAGCAGATCGTCCGTCGCCGCCGCCATCTCGGCATCGGCATGGATCTCGAACGGCCCGTGCTCCTCGACCGCCTGGATCCCATGTTCTTTGACATTGCCGGCCACGATACCGGAGAAGGCCCGGCGCAGGTTCGCAGCGAGACGGTGTGGCGCCTGCTCGCGACCGAGCGACAGCCCGGCCATTGCCGCATGGGTCGGGACGAACGGCTGCTGAAATTCGCGCTCGATGCGCAACTGCCAGTTGAAGTAGAACGCGTCATTACCCGCCCGGCGAAACGCCCTGACCCGTTCCATTGCATCGCGCATGAACCGGGCCACCTCGACCGGATCGTCGACGACCACGCGATAGAGCCGTTGCGCGGCCGGACCCAGCGTCTTCGACAGGTAGCGGTCGATCGCCTCGAAATAGTCGGCACTGCATGCCGGGCCGGTGAGCAACAGCGGAAACGGATGATCCGCGTTGTCCGGGTGCATAAGTATCCCCAGCAGGTAGAGCAGTTCCTCGGTCGTGCCGACCCCGCCGGGAAAGACCACGACACCGTGTCCGGACCGGACAAAGGCCTCGAGACGCTTCTCGATATCGGGCAGGATGACCAGCTCGTTGACGATCGGATTGGGCGGCTCGGACGCGATGATGCCGGGCTCGGTGAGGCCGATGTAGCGGCCGCCGCTGATGCGCTGCTTCGCGTGACCGATGGTGGCCCCCTTCATCGGGCCCTTCATCGCCCCAGGGCCGCAGCCGGTGCATACGTCGAGACCACGCAGGCCCATCTGATACCCGACCTCTTTCGAGTAATCGTATTCCTCGCGACCGATCGAATGGCCGCCCCAGCAGACGACGACATTGGGATCGACGTTGGGCTGCAGGACACGCGCGTTCCTGAGGATGTGGAACACGGCCGAGGTGATGTGGCCGCTCCTGTCGAGATCGAACGTCGGGTCGCCGAGTATCTCGTTATGCGTGTAGATGATGTCGCGCAAGACCGCGAACAGGTGCTCGCGGATACCCTGGATCATCTTGCCGTCGACGAACGCCGCCGCCGGCGCATTCTCGAGGCGCAGCTTGATCCCCTGATTGCGCTGCATCAGGTTGATCCCGAAGTCCCGATAGGTCTGGAAGATTTCGCGCGCGTCGTCGGTATGGCTGCCGCTGTTCAACACCGCCAGCGCGCAGTTGCGGAACAGGCGGTAGAGTCCGCGTGCGCTGGTGTCGAGCAAGGTCTTGACCTCGAGCTGCGAAAGGATCTCGAGGCTGCCCTCGGGGCTGACCGAGGCGCTCATTCGCTTCATTGACACTCTCCACCGTTTGGCGCTCCGCATCCGCGGCCGCTCGCCGCGCAGTTTACGAAACGCCGCCCGGAATACCAGTCCTGGTTTACGGCTTGCGTATGCAGCAACGGCCGCTGTCCGGTCGGCGGGCAAAGACCTGCCCCGTCTGCGCAGGATTCGCCTGGACATAGCGCAGCGGGCTGACGAGCTTGCCGGCCGCGAATCCTACCGGCCTCGGCCAGCACCGGGCCGGCCGGCCGTTTGCAACGTCGGCTTCATCGACGCGCGGCTTCAGCCAGCGCTGGCCTCGACATGTGCGAGCAGTCGAGACCGGCTGGCGTGTTCCTGTGCCGGAGTGAACTGATGACGGCGCGCCGTGGAGCCTGTCGACCGGCGCGACCACACGTCCGGCCCGGGCGCTGATGCATTGACCCCGACGCAGGAAACCATGCGCGATGGTGCAAAGGTCATTTCGCGAGAGCGGCAATCTGCTCCGCGAGCCGCTTGGCCTCCTCCTTCGCCAACAGCTCATCGGTGACATCGTGCTGAATACCGAGATAGTAGACCACGGCGCCATGGCGATCGAACAGCGGCCGGATCGTGAACTCATTGAAGAAAGGTACTCCGTCCTTCTTGTAGTTGCGCAGCGTCACTGTAACCTCTGTATTCGAGCGCATTGCCTCTCGTATCCTTTCTATCTCGGGCTGGTCTCGCTCGTCACCCTGCAGGAAGCGGCAGTTTCGACCGATGATCTCCGCCTGCCCATACCCGGTGATTCGCTCGAATGCCTCGTTTGCATAAACGATCGGGTTGTCTGGCTGATCCGGATCCGAAAGCGTCACCCCGGTGATGCACGTATCGAGGATCTGTGACAACACAAAAGGGATCACTCCCGTATCTTTTTCTAGATTCAATTCCATCGGGCGCTACCTCGTATCGTCCGGCTTCGCTTCATTTGCTGTGCGTCGAATGACTCTCGACGAGTTGCTTTATGTTGCGTACCGTTTTTTCCGTTCCGTCTTGAATGGCGATGCGAATCAGCTTCTCGAATGGTCTCATGTACAGCTCGACCTTCTGTAATCTGAATTCGAACCGCAGGTGCGTACCACGGCTGCAAGCCCTCATCGCATACTCGGCTTGATATTTGCGCGACGTTTCCGCAAAGCAGACCTTATGCAGTGGCTCCAACGCGGTCACTTGGAAACAGGTATCGCTTCGTCGCCCTTGATCTATCCGGATTTGCCTGGCTCGGCTACCCAGCTTGAGTGGTCCGTCCGTCAGAATCTCTAGGTTTTGTACTTCAGGTGCCCATCGCCGGTAATTCTTCGCGAAATCGATGACAACGAATTGGAACACTTGCTCGATTGGCAACCCAATCTCCGATGACGCACTACCCATGATCATCTGGTTGGCCTCCAAGTCATGAACCCCTGACCCCGGGTCCGTCGTTATTCTCGGCGCTGGGACAATTCAAACACAATGCGAACCCGCGATGCGGCTTCTTCGGTCACCAGCTGGGCATCGGCCGGTTGCGAAATCCACAGGGTTGGCAATCTTCCTGACCGGCAAGGCATAACCTCCCGTCGACCTCGCGTTGTTGTCGACCCAAGCCGCGCGGTCGGCGGTCGGCGGTTCGCCGCGTCGAAATGCGGCACTCGCCAGTGCCTCCAGCTCGGCGACTGTCAGACGCTCGAGGTCGACTGCGCGATCAGACAGCTCATTCACACCCGGTGAAAATAACGGCTGTCCACCCAACGATTTCCACGCAATCCGAGCGCTTACCGGTTTTTCATGTGCACGCGCGAGCGCGAAGGATCACCGCATCGATCGTCGGCGTCGAGCAAGCAAAATCAGCCGGCGTCGCACCGACCCTGGCCGCTCACGACCTGCCGCGGGTCCGGGGAATCGGTGCTGGCATACCGGCACGCTGCTCTCTACACTGTCCGGTGTCTATGAAGGGAGCCTTCGGCTTGGATCTCGGCCACCCACTGATAACGAGCGTGATGCTGCCCTTGACGCTGGCGATCGTGCTGACCGGCACGCTGCGCGCTGTCGCTGTCGGGGAGCGCAGCCAACGCATCGCCGCCAGCGCCATCGGCCTCGCGCTGATCATCGCCCACGGATTGACCTTCGGCGCGCCCACCTGGCCGGCGCAATCAGGCCCGGAGAAACTCGCGCTGCTGTTTGTCCTCTTGCTCCTCGGTGGCATCGTACTGGACATCATGCTGGCCGGCCGCATCGTCACCGCAGCCGCGGCCTGCCTTGCCGTGCTCGCGCTCACGCTATGGCTTGCCTGGCCACAGTTGATGCGCAGCGAACCGGGTCTGCTACTGCAGCTCACGCTGGTCGCGCTGCTGGGGCTGGCATGCCTGGCGATGCTTGGAAACACACCGGCCAACGGGACGAATCGGCCTGCCATGCTGGTTGTCACCGCGCTGGCCCTCGCCGGCGCGAGCTTCAATGCCGGTTCGTTGTTGCTGATGCAGGTCGCGCTCGCGCTGGCCGCGGCGATTGGCGGATTTGCGCTGTGGAACTGGCCGAATGCGCGTCTGCCCTTCCACGCAACGGGGGTCGCGGTGAGCGGGATCGGCTGCCTCGCCTTGGCCCTGCTGCTCGTGCTGCTGACCGAGATCCGACCGTGGGCATTGCTGCCACTGCCACTCGTATTCGCGGCTGGCTCTGTCGTCAGGCGCCTGCCGATGCCACGGCGCCTCTCGCGACGAGCCCTCGAGCCTGTCTTTATCACGCTGATCGGACTGTTACCGATGTTGGCGACGATAATGCTGGCGCAATCGCCGGTGTCGGCCGACGACCTCTACTACCAATGAGTCGCGAGGTGATGATCGAGTACTGGCAAGATCTGACGACGACCGACTTCGGCACGCTGAACAGGGAATCCACGCTGGTGATCCTGCCGGTCGCGGCGGTCGAGCAGCATGGCCCGCATCTGCCGCTCGGCACCGATCTGCTGATCAACCGTGGCATCCTCGCGGCCGCGGAAAAGTATTTGACGGAGGGTATCCGGGTGCTCGTGCTTCCGGAACAGGCGGTCGGCGACAGCCTCGAGCACAGCGCATTCGCCGGCACCTTGACGCTGCAACCGGAGTCGCTGCTGATGACGTGGACCGCCATCGGCTGCGCCGTCGCACGTAGCGGTCTGCGCAAGCTCGTGATCTTCAACAGCCATGGCGGACAAACGGGGCTCGTCGACCAGGTCGCACTGCGCCTGCGTGTCGAACAGCGGATGCTCGTCGTGCGCGCGAACTATTTCGCATTTCCGACACCTCCCGGCCTTTTTAGCTCTGACGAACTGGCGTACGGTTTACACGGCGGCGAACTCGAGACGTCGATACTGCTGCATCTACACCCCGAGCTGGTGCGGCGCGACGCACTGCGCGACTTTGCGTGGCCCGATACGGCCCCGGATGCGCTGCTGCAGCCGGAACGGCCGGTCGGCTACGGTTGGATGAGTCAGGACCTCAACCCGACCGGTGCGGTGGGCAACGCCGCGCATGCCGATGCCGAGCGGGGCTCGCATTTGCTGGATCATCTTGGACGCTCACTGGCGGTATTGTTGTCGGAGACCGCGGCAATGTCGCTGGACGCGCTGCGCGACGGGCCGGAGACAGGCTGATTCGGATCGCTCGCGCGCCTTCGCTGCATAACGCGGATTCGGCAGTCCGTGGGGTCGAGTCGCAATCTCGGGAACTCACTGGATTATTCGACGGTAACCGTTTCAGCCCAGCGTGGCTTTTCACCGATCACGGCGCTGTCTTACCTGGCTGCGAACTCTGACCCGTCCCGGGATACAGGCGCAACGGCCAGCGGGCAGCTAATCGCTGGACAGATGACCCGCACGCTCGCGTTTGGTGCGCAGGTATCGCGCGTTGTGCGGGTTTACCGCAGCCGGCAGCGGCATGCGACCGGCGACCTCGATATCGCAGGCATCGAGTGCGGCGATCTTTTCGGGGTTGTTGGTCAACAATAGCACCCGGCCGATGCCAAGGTCCTGCAACATCGCGCAGGCGGCGGTGTAGTCCCGCTCGTCGTCGCGGAATCCGAGGTAGCGGTCCGCCTGCAACGTGTCGAGACCTTGCTCCTGTAGCGAATAGGCGCGCAGTTTGTTCACGAGGCCGATGCCTCGTCCCTCCTGTGCCAGGTAGAGGATGACGCCACCGCCCGCCTCGGCGATGCGTTCTGCCGCGCCGCGCAGCTGGTCGCCACAGTCGCAGCGCAGGCTGGCCAGCAGGTCGCCGGTTAGGCAGGAAGAATGCAGTCGCACCGGCACCGGCCTGGCAAGGTCGGGCGTTCCAATGACGATGGCAACGTGCTCGGCATCATTGAACAGCTCCCGGTAGACGACGAACTCGCAGTTCTCGCTGGCAGCCAACGGCACCCTCGCTCGGCTCAGACGCTGCAGCCCGCGCGCGCGCACTGAAGGATACCCGGTAATGTCAGCGACCGATGCGCGCAGCGGCTCCGTGCCGGCAGCGGGCGCCTCACCGGTCAGCACCAGCAGCGCGGGCATCAGCCGTGCATGGCGGGCCAGCGACAGCGCAGCCGCGCTCCGCGCGCTGCCCCGCGAACCCGATCCGGGCCCCGGTGGGCCGCTGTCGCCGCGGGCCGCCATACCCGCCAACTCGCGCAGCGCACTGACCGGCGTGTCGGCGGACAAGTGGATGCGCGTCCCGGAGGGATGGCCCATCAGGCCCAGGGCCGCAGCGCGCTCAGCGGTCACAAGCAGTTCAAGCGGCCGGGCACGGCCACCCGGCCGCGCCAGCGCGTCGGCGCCGAGCCGCTCGATCGCCAACACCGTGGTGACCGCGTCTTTATCCACGACGTCTACCGCACGTCCGCGACGCAGCTCCACGATGGCGCGTTCGACCCGCAGGGCCGCCGCGCGCTGTTCGTCAGAGGTCTTCGACTGCACCGGCAAGCTCCAAGCGTTCATCATTGCTTCGGGATGGTAACCTACCCGGCGAGAGATAATTTCCACGCGAGCAGACCAGATACCCGCCGAGTAGCCCGAGAGAGACCATGCCACCCGAATTCTCACAGACTCGGACGTCCGCGTCGCGCACGCACGCGGCTGTCGATAGGGCCTGGAGGCTGCTGCGCGCAGTCGCCGATCGACGACGGGCCGGCGCCGCGCCGCGGGGTCCTGCGGGATACGCCGTCGCAGAGGACGGCGAGCTATCGGCACTCGACAGCAACGACCGCGCCGCGCAGGCCGTTTGGGACGAACAGGGGCTGCGTGCCGCACCCGATCAACCCCCGCCGGTCCGGGACCTGATCGCGCTCTATGCACCGCTATTCGCGACCGACCCCGAGCAGTCGGTCGTCGTCGCGCACTTGGGGCAGAGCATCGACGCGCAGATCGCCACGCGCTCCGGGGATTCCTGCTCCGTCAATGGGCCGGCCAACATTGTGCACCTGCACCGCATGCGCGCGCTGTGCGATGCCGTGATCGTCGGTGCCGGCACGGCGATCGCTGACAATCCCCGTTTGACGACGCGGTTGGTCGAGGGCGACAACCCGGTCCGGGTTGTCATCGATCCCCAACGACGCGCGCCGCGCGACCTCGGCCTCTTCAATGACGGTGCGGCACCGAGCCTGGTCGTCTGCGACGCCGGCCGTGCGGCGGCCGATGAGGAATCAGCGATCGGCGTAAGTTGCAATGGCGAGGGGCTCGTGTTGCCGGAGGTGGTGGCCGCACTCGGGGCGCGCGGGCTGCGCACGCTTTTTGTCGAGGGCGGGGGCATCACGGTATCTCGCTGGATGAATGCGCAGCTGCTCGACCGGCTGCAGGTGACCGTTGCGCCGGTGCTGATCGGCGACGGTCGGCGCGCGCTGCAGCTGCCGGCAGCTGCGACGATGTCGGCCTGTCGCCGACCACCGGCGCGCATCTTCCGCCTGGGCGACGACGTACTTTGGGACTTCGATTTGCATCGCGACGACCGTCAGCCCGCTGATCACCCCGATGGACAGGCATCCTGGCCCAGCCGCGTGATCTGACGGGAGCGGCATACGGCGCAGCGTCGATGTTCACGGCGCGCGCGGCAGGGCGAAAAGATCGACGTGACCGACCGTCAGTTCGCAGGCCGCGCGCTCAATCAGCGCGCAGCGCTGTTCGAGCCAGGTGCGGATGCGTGTCCTGTCGGCCGGGGCGATTTCCGCCGCGGCCTCGGCCCATCCCTTTGCCAACGCGGCCTGCAGCGAGGCATCGTCTGCGGTCAGCCGCCAGTCGCTGGGCCCCTGATGCACCAGATAATCCGCATGCTGCAGGCACTCGCTCGCGTAGGCGACCGCCTGCGGACCGGCCGCCGGACCCAGACCCTTGTCGCTGCGCTGATGCCGGTTGAGCAATGCCGTGATCGCGTCGTCGAACGCGAGTCCTGGCCGCCACGCGATGCGGCCATCGTAGCTCAGCGCGAACAGCAGCGCGCAGCCTGCGCTGCGGCAAGCCGCCAGCAAGCTGTCGATCCAGGCATGCGAGACGAGATCGAGCAGCGCCGACGCGGTCACCAAGTCGGTACCGGGCAACGACAGGCCCTCGATCTGTGCGGCAAGGTCCAGCGGCTGCTGGACAATGGTCGCGGAGAATCCCGGCGACTCGACGTACAGGCCCTCAGCGCCGGCAGCAACCGTCCAGCCACGCGCGCGCGCCCAGTCGTGGATCGCCCGCGGCGCGTGCGCGAGCAGTGCCGCATCGTTGTCGATCAGCCGCCAGGTCTGCGTCCCAGCCAGCCTTGGCGCCAGGTAGCGTAGGTTGGCGCCGCTGCCACTGCCCAGGTCGACGACGCGCAGCGGCCCCGTGTGTTGCGCGGCGGCCGCATGCCGCGTCGCCCAACTGCCGATCAGGGGGCCGATCGGCGAACGGTCACGCGCGCCCCTGTCTGCAGGCTCGCGCAGCGCCAGCCAGTCGGCGCTGAATCCGCTCACCGCACACCCCGGTCGAGCACGGCAGCAGCGAGGCGGTGGCCTGCCTCGCACCAGCTTGGCAAGGAACGCCGCGCTTCGCGCGCGCCGGCCTGCAGCCTGGCACGCAGCGGCGCATCGTCGATCAGCCGCCGCAGCGCGCCGTGTAGCGCCTCGGCGTCACCTGGCGGCACCAGCAGGCCCGCTTCCTGTGGCACCGTCTGTGCCGTGGCGCCACCGGCCGTCGCGACGATCGGCAGACCGCGTGCCAGTGCCTCGGCGAACGCCATGCCGTAGCCTTCGTAATACGACGCGAGCACAAACGCGTCGGCGCACGCGTAGGCCGCCCGCAGCGCCGGATTGTCCAGCTCGCCGAGTAGCGCGACACGGTCGTCGAGACCGGCCCGTTCGATCTGCCGCCTGAACGACGCGGTACAGGCCGGGTCGCGCTCGGTACTGCCCGCGCACGCCAATCGCCAGCCGCGGTCTTTGAGACCGGCCAGCGCGTCGAGCAGCAGGGCGTGACCCTTGCGCGGTGTCAGCGTCCCAACGCACAACAGCTGCAGCGTCGCGGTGCCCGAGCCGACCGCAAGTGGCGCGTGGTCGGTACCCGGCCGCACCACATCGACCAGCTCGGGGGCGACAGCATATTCGGCCAGTGCGGCCGCCGTCGTATGGCTGGTCACGATGACCTGCGAAACCGCCGCGAGCGCCCGACGTTCAGCCGTGCGCAGCTGCTGGGCGGTCGCCGCGTCCAGCCCGGTCTCGAGCGCCAGCGGGTGATGGATCAGCGCGATCAGCCGCAGGCGCGTGCACTCGGAAGCGACGAGT
Source organism: uncultured Chromatiaceae bacterium (assembly GCA_965601425.1). Classification (GTDB taxonomy): domain Bacteria; phylum Pseudomonadota; class Gammaproteobacteria; order Chromatiales; family Chromatiaceae; genus Thiosocius. Next base: position 10,494 of record CBFCWF010000060.1, read on the forward strand.
TCGGGCATGCCGCCCAGCGCCAGCCCGTCAATCAGTACGCTGCGCCCGGTCGGGAGGCCGCGCAGCAGGCCGGCGGCCTCGCGTAGTTCATCGGCCGAAGGCTGCGGGAAGCCGCCGCCGATTTGGTGCACCGTTACACTCCATCCCCGTTTGCGCAGCTCTTCGACCATGCGTCGGTCGTAGATGAAACCGCCGGTGCGCGTCTCCAGACCGCAGGGAACGACCAGATCGATCGTCTTGCGTTCGTTCAACCGGCCAATCCACCCTCGTAGCTCGCCGCGGCGATGTGCGACTCGTGCAACGTGACGCGCAGCGCGCTCAGCCCGGCCGCCCCCGGGCCCAGGTCACCGGCGGCAACGCGTGCCGCGATACGATCGAACACGACCCGCGCGAGGAACTCGGTGGTGGTGTTGACGCCCCTGAATTCCGGGTCGTCGTCGAGGTTGCGATAGTCGAGTTCTTCCAACACGTCGTGCAGCGCCCGGCTGGCCAGGCCGATATCCACTACGAGCCCATCGTCGTCGAGCCTGGGACGCCGCAGCTCGAGGTCGACGACATAGGTCGCACCATGCAGGCGCTGCGCCGGCCCGAACACCTCGCCGCGGAAACTGTGGGCGATCATCATATGATCGCGGACGGTGACACTGTACATGAGCGATACCTCAGGGGTAGGCGATGCGATGGCAGATCGTGTCGCCGGGCCCGTCGCTGAGCCTGGCGAGCACCTCGGGGAGGGCGTGGAAAGGGCTCTCGTCCGTGATCAGGACATCGAGCTGCGGGTGACCCAGCAAAGCCAGCGCCAGGCCCTGTCGGCGACGGTGTGACCAGCGTGCACGCTGCGCCGCGGCAACGCTGCCGACCTGGGAAGAGATCAGCTGCAGGCGCTGCGCATGAAAGGCCTCACCGAGCGCCAGCGACACCGCGCGATTACCGTACCAGCTCAGTTCGAGGACGCGCGCCTCGAAGCCGGCGATGCGCAGCGCGGTGTCTAGCCCCCGACCGCTGCCGCTGCAATGAATCACCGCATCGGCGTCCGGCGTTGCGGCATCGGGGGCCGCGAATGCGACGCCGAGCTGCGCAGCGATCGCGGCACGCTGCGGATTGGTATCAACCAGCTCGACCCGGCAAGCGGGGATCCTTGCCGCCAGCCACGCGCACAGGCAGCCGACGGCCCCGCCCCCGACCACGGCCACGCGGTCGCCGATCCGCGGCGTCAGGTCCCACAACGCATTGACGGCGGTCTCCATATTTGCCGCCAGCACGGCGCGGCCCGGTGGCACGCCCGGCGGAAGCGGGATCACTGCGTCGGCCGGCACCACGTAGCGGGACTGGTGCGGGTAGAGACAAAATACCTGTTTGCCCTGCAGTGTCTCGGGCCCACGTTCGACCTCGCCGACATTGATGTAGCCGTACTTGACCGGCGCCGGGAAGCCACCCTGCTGAAAGGGCGCCCGCATGCGCGCATATTCGCTCGGCGGGACCTCGCCACGGAACACCAGGGCCTCGGTTCCGCGACTGACGGCGCTGTATCGGGTGCGTACAAGTACGTCCTGCGGACCGGGCTCGGGCAGCGTCTCGCTGAGCAGCTGGCCCTCGCCTGCAGCGGTCACCCAGAACGCCGTCGCCTGCAGCGCCGCGTTCACTGCGATCGGCCAGGTCGCTGCGCCGCTTCGAAAATCCGGCTTGCACTGAGGGGTTGAGTGGAGACGGTCATAGTCGCAGCATTCTAGCCAATGGCTGACTCAAGTACACGGCATCCCGAGCTGCGGGCGCTCACGCACCAGGCGCTCGCCCTTGCGCTGCTCGCGACGTTGGCTCTGTGTATGGGAAGTCTTTGGCTATCCAAATGGCTCGCGCTCGGCGGTGACTTCGTCGCCAAGACACTGCTGCTCTTTGTTTGCGCAGCATCCTGGCTCGGTCTGTACCTGCCAGAGCACCGGCCGCACCAGCGCTTCGGTCCGGCCAACCTGGTCACGCTCACCCGTCTCGCACTCACGGCGCTGATCGGCGGGATGCTCGGCGAGGCGACGGCAGCGATCGCGTGGCCGGCCGTCATCCTCGCCACGACGGTACTGCTGCTCGACGGCGTCGACGGCTGGCTGGCGCGGCGCGGTGGCTGGAGCAGCGCCTTCGGCGCGCGATTCGACATGGAGACCGATGCCCTGCTGGTGCTGTTGATGGCAATGCTGTGTCTGCAACTCGGCAAAGCGGGGGGCTGGGTCCTGCTATCCGGTGGAATGCGCTACCTTTTCGTCTCGGCGGGCGCGGTCTGGCACTGGCTGCGCCGCCCACTGCCCGAAAGCCGGCGGCGCAAGACCGTGTGCGTACTGCAGGTGCTGTCGCTGTTGGCGGCACTCGCGCCCGTGGTGCCCGTGCCTTGGAGCAGCGGCGTCGCCGCGGCCGGCCTGGTATTGCTTTGCTACTCTTTCCTGGTCGATGTCACCTGGCTTTGGCGTCGTTCCGATCAACTACCCATAGGAGTCGACAGCCGATGAAAATGACAGGTCCCGCTGTGAATACACCCGCCCACCTGCTGGCCGGCGCTCTGTTAATCGGGCTCGTTGGCACCAATGCCTGGGCCGAACCGGCGCGCTATGAGATCGACCCGGACCATCTCAGCATCGGCTTCCTGGTCGATCATGTGGGTTATGCCAAGGTGCTGGGTATGTTCCGCAAGGCCAGCGGTTCCTACACCTTCGACGAGGTGAGCGGCGCAATGCGCGACGTCGTCGTTACGATCGATACCGAAAGCGTGTTCAGCAATCACCGCAAGCGCGACGAACACCTGCGCAGCGCCGATTTCCTCAATAGTGCCGAGTTCCCGCAGATGGTGTTTCGCGCGCAAGGCGCAACGCCCCTCGGGGACCGTCGCTATCGCATTGAAGGCGAGCTGGAATTGCTCGGCGAGTCGCGGCCGTTGACGCTGGAGGCCACCTGGAACAAGAGCGCCGAGTATCCGTTCGGTGGCGGACTGCTCGGCGGCAAGCCCTACGTCATGGGCGTCTCGGCGCGCGGCAGCTTCGCGCGCAGCGCCTACGGCATGGATTACTCGGTCGACAATGGCTGGGTCGGCGACGAGGTGGAGCTGATCATCGAGTTCGAGGCCCAGCGCCAATAGCCGTCGTGTCGGGCGCCCCAGCAAAATCACGCTGGCGGGCCTGGCTCGGTCTTGCGGTCGCGCTGTTCGGCCTCAATCTCGCGTGGAGCTTCCACAACCTGTGGCCGACAGTCTGGGTGACCAGCCGTCATGAACTGTCGGTGGAGATAGCGGCCCTGGTGGTGCTGCTGGCATTGGCCGGGGAGCTGGGTCGCTGGCCATCGCGCGCTATGCTGCGCTGGCTGGCCGTCCTTGTCCTTCTCTTCACGGTAGCGCGCTACGTTGAGGTGACCGCGCCGGCCCTGTTCGGACGACGTGTCAACCTGTATTGGGACGCGCAGCATCTGCCCCACGTGTTGGCGATGCTGATTGAGGTGACGCCGGTATGGCAAGTCTGGCTAGTCGCGACTGGACTCGTGGCCTTGTTGGCCGGGATCTATCTCGCGGCGCGCTGGTTACTCGGACTGCTGGTCGCTGGCCTGGCCGACGTTCGGCTGCGACGCTTTACGCTCCTACTGGCCGGCGGCTTGGTCGTCGCCTACGTGGCAGGTCTGTTGCATCCCCAGCTCAGGACCTTGCACTGGTTCTCGCTGCCGGTCGGCATCACCTATGCGCAGCAGGCCGGATTCGTCTACCGGGCGGTCGCCGGTGGTGCCACACTGGACACCGAGTCCCATCCGCTGCCACCGTCGAATCTCGCGCGCCTCGGCGGCGCCGACGTGTTTGTGCTGTTCTTCGAATCCTACGGCGCGACGACGCTCGACGCTGAGGCCCATGCACATGCGCTCGCCGATACACGGCAGGCGCTGAACGAGGCGATTGCGCAAGCGGGTTATCGGGTGGTTTCAGCGCGGGTGCACTCGCCGACCTTCGGCGGTGCGTCGTGGCTCGCCCATTCGAGCTTCCTTTCCGGCATCGAGGTCACGGACAGCCAACACTATCAGCTGCTACTGACGCGACCGCGCCAAACCCTGATTCAGCGCTTCGCCGCCGCGGGCTACCGCACGGTCGGCGTCATGCCGGGGTTGAAACGTGCCTGGCCGGAAGGCGCCTTTTACGGCTACGACAAGATCTATGACGCCGAAACGCTGGATTATTCGGGTCCGGCATTCGGCTGGTGGCGCATCCCCGACCAGTTTGCGCTGGCGCGCTTCGATGCGCTCGAGGTCCGAGCGCCACAGCGCGTACCCCTGATGACGGTGATGACCACGATCAGCAGTCATGCGCCCTTCCGCCCGATCCCCCCTTACCTCCCGGACTGGCAGGCACTGCTCGACGCGCAACCCTATCCAGCGGTGGCTGCTGCCAAGGACCCGAACAGCGGCGAGGCAGGCACGATGGCCGCGGACTATATCGCCGCCATCGATTACGGGCTGACCTACATCGCCGGCTACCTGAAACATCGCGGCGACGACGATCTGGTACTGATCGTCATCGGCGACCATCAACCGCCCGCCCGTGTCAGCGGTCCTGATGCCTCCTGGGATGTGCCGGTGCACGTGGTTACCGCCGATCTCGATCTGCTCGAGCTGTTGAACGCCGAGGGGTTTTCCGAGGGGCTCGTGCCGCCGGGGACGTCGCTTGGCCCGATGCACGAGCTGGCGGCGAGATTGCTGCGAATATTCGACGGCACCCCGGACAGCAGCAGGCCGCACACCGCGTCGGATGCCCCGTCAGCGGCGCGTTTGCAGTCGCGCGTAGATGTCGCCGGAGCCGTCTCCCGCCGCTAGGTCAGCGACAAAGCCGCGCACCGCCGCGGGCGTACACCAGTCGGTCAGCGCCAGGCGGTGGCTCTCGCCGACCGACCAGTTGAAGCGGTAGGCACCGAGCGCCTCGAGACGCTCGATACAGGCAAGCGCGCGCGCACGGGCTACCGGCAGGTATTCGAACGATAGGCAGGGCAGCGGGGTTTCGAGCCCGCGCAATACCTCGGCCTCGAGGCCCTCGACGTCGATTTTGACGAAATCCGGCACGCCGTAGGCGACCAACAGCGCCTGCAGCGTCGTTACCGGCACCGTCTGAACGGGCTGCCAGCGGGTGCGCCGAAAGCCCGCGTCCTTGGCCACCTCGCGCGCCCACTCTGGCGACAGGGTCGTCAGCGTGAGATTGCCATGGTCAACAAACAGCGTCCCCTCGCCCGCGTCGGCCGCCACGGCCGCTGCGACGATGGTCACCGCCTCGTCCCGGCTGTACAGCATGCGCAGTATTCGCAGCAGATCGGGATGTGGTTCGACCGCCACGACGCGCGCGCCCAGCGCCCGCCAGGCACGTATACGGTTGCCCACGTGGGAACCGACATCAAACGCCAGGCCCCCGCGCGGCACGAACTGCGCGTAGAAGTTGCGCAGCCGCGCAGCGCGCCGCGGGAGGCCATAGTAAATCAGCAGCGAGCGCAGCAGGCCGCGTGACCGGGCGATCAGATTCTTTGACATCTCTCGAATTTTCCGTCATTCGCCGCGGTTATCCGTCGGCGCCGTGGCATGGATTCACGCAAGGGCCTGCGATCAAGGCCCCGGCTGCCGGCAGCATGACCAGCAGAAGTCGAGGGTCGACGCACGGTTAGCCAGCACTGGCCCCGACATGTGCGAGCAGCCGGGCCCAGCCGGCCTGTTCCTGTGCCGGGGTGAACTGATGGCGGCGCGCCGCGCAGGCGGCCCCGAGCGCCGCGTAGAACCCCGAGTCGGACTCTGCCTGCAGCAATCGGTCACGCAGCGCGTCCGCGTCGCGAACCGGGTAATAACCCGGGTAGTCGGCACCGAGGAGACCGATCGAGCCCTCGATGTCGGACGCGATGACTGGCAGTCCGGCCATGACGGCCTCCGATATCACGTTGGCACCACCCTCCATGACGGATGGCAGGACAAGCAGGTGTGAGCGGGCGTAGACACGCCGTAATTCTGCGTGCGCGATCTCGCCGTGCCAGCGGTACCGCGGATTGAGCGCCATCTCCTGCCGCGCGGCCTTCGCCCAGTCTTCGGTATGGGCACCGCCGTAGGCGTCGACCCGGATGCGACTGGCCGACGGCAGTCCGCGCGCCGCCAGCGCCGGGCGCAACGGGTCTTTCTCTTCGCGCAGGTGGCCGGCGAAGCAGACGCGAAAACTGCGCCGAGCCGGCCGACGCTGCCGCAGTGGCCGGGCGGACTGGACGATGACGTGCAACCTGCCACGCAGCCGCTCCGGCAGGACATTGCCGACCAGCGCATGCAGCCCGATGATGTGGTCGGCGGCATCCAGCGACGCGAGCGTCGTCGCGCGGTGGCTGTGGATGAATCGATAGGCATCCGTGCCGGTCAGGACGACGACCAGCGGTCGCGTCGGATAATCCGCGGCAAAGCGGGCGATGGCGTCCGCGCTGCGCCAAGCATGCAGCGCGACCATGAGGTCGGCCGACTCGCCGGCGTAGTCTGTAGAAACCACAACGCGATGCCCGAGCCGGCGCAGTATGGCCGCCCAACGGTTCGCCGAGGCCCTGTTGCCGGCACGCGAGCCACGCGGCGCCGGTGTGACGAGTCTTATGTTCATGTGACATCCCGCCGCATCCCTGCGACCATAGCACGCCCCTCTGTGACAACATCATCGCCGTATGAGCCGATTTCTGATCCACGATATGGAAGACACGCGCCGGCGCACGCTCACGCTCATCGAAGGGCTCGACGCGGCGCAGCTGCTCGGACCCAGGCTGCCCACCGTCAACCCGCTGTGCTGGGAGATCGGGCACACGGCCTATTTCTACGAGTACTGGATACTGCGCCAGCACCTGGGCCTCGAACCCGTGCTCGCGTCGGTCGACAGCCTCTACGATTCCATCACGATCGCGCACGACGACCGCTGGGACCTGCCGCTGCCAGGTCTCGAGGACACGCTGGCCTACATGCGCGAGGTGCACGACCGGGTGCGGCGCCGCGTCGAGGACGATGGCCCGGACGCCCGGCGGGATTATTTGCTGGAGTACGCGGTCTATCACGAGGACATGCATACAGAGGCGTTCACCTATACCCGGCAGACGCTCGAGTACCCCACGCCATCGATCGGTGCGGTGCCGGGTGCGCTGCTGGCTGAACCGCTGGTCGGGGATGCGCAAATCCCCGGCGGGGTTTTCATGCTTGGCGCAACACCGCAGGACGGCTTCGTCTTTGACAACGAGAAATGGGCCCACCCGGTCGATGTGAAACCCTTCGCGATCGCGCGTGCCGCGGTCAGCAACGCGGAATTCGCCGCCTTCGTCGACAGCGGGGGCTACCGTGACGAACGCTTCTGGGACGCGGCCGGCCTGTCTTGGTTGCGCGCTTCCGCTCTCGACGCCCCACGTTACTGGCGACGCGATGCAGACGGCTGGGAGATGCGCCGCTTCGACCGCTGGGAACCGCTGCCGCCGGATGCGGCGGTTGTCCATGTCTGCTGGCACGAGGCCCAGGCCTATTGCCGCTGGGCCGGGAGGCGGCTGCCCACCGAGCTGGAATGGGAGGTGGCCGCTGCGGGCCAGCCGGACGCACATGGCGGCCTGTCCGGCGATAAGCGCCGCTACCCCTGGGGGCATGCGACACCGGGGCCGGACCTGGCGAACCTCGATGGCCGGGCACTCGGCACGATCGCGGTAGGCGCGCTACCCGACAGCGATAGCGCTTTCGGCTGTCGCCAAATGATCGGCAATGTCTGGGAATGGACCCAGGACACCTTCGGGCCCTATCCGGGCTTCACCCCCGACATGTATCAGGACTACTCCCAGCCGTTGTTCGGTTTGACGAAGGTCTTGCGCGGCGGCGCCTGGCCGACGCGCGGGCGCATGATCCGCAATACCTGGCGGACCTATTACGGGCCGGAGCGCAACGACGTGTTCGCCGGATTTCGGACCTGCGCACGCTAAACCCGACGCCGAAACCGCACGACATGACCTTGGAGCGAATGGCACTTATGTTAGAGCGCGAGCTACAAGTTGGCCTGATGATTCCGATCATTTCGTCCGGAAAACGCCGTGAATGCGGCCCTGTAGGCTCGACGGCGGCGTCCATGCCGCCGACGTTTTCTCCGGAAACGCCCGACATCAGCTTGAGTAAATGCCATTGACCTTGGAGCGACTGGCGGACTACCCGCCCCCTACCGAGACCGTGCTGCCGCGTGAATCCGTCGACCGC
>CBFCWF010000061.1:0-18703 GCA_965601425.1 uncultured Chromatiaceae bacterium
TGGCCGGCACCACCCTCGTGATGGCCTGGATGATGTGGCATGCATTGGTCTGAACTCCTGATCGAATTGACCCTGATGCCACTGGTGGCATTCGTCGTCGGCCTGTTCATGGTGTTGATGATGCGCAAGATTGCCGCCCGCCTGCAGCGCCGGGTCGGACCGCCGCTGCTGCAGCCGCTGTACGACATCGTCAAGCTCTTCGGAAAGCAGACGCAGACCTCGCACGGCCTACTGCACGAGGTGGGTATCGTGATGGCGGTCGGCGGCTATGTCGCCGCCGAAACCCTGCTGCCGGTGCCGGGGATGAACGGCATCGCCGAGAAGGGCGGGATGATCACCCTGCTCTACCTGACCATGATCCCGTCGTTGGGCATGGCGCTCGGCGTTGGCCAGTGCGCCAATCCGAATGGCTCGATCGGGATATCGCGCGCACTGACCGCGATGCTGGCCTATGACATCCCGTTCGTGATCGTGATCGCGGGTGTCGCGATGCACTTCGGCACTACCAACCTGGTCGATGTCGTCGCCCAACAGCAGGCGGGCGGCATCGAAGGCTGGGGAGCGGCACAGATGCCATTGCTCGCCCTGGCCGGACTGTTCGCGCTGCACGGCATGCTGGGCAAACAGCCGTTCGAGATCTATGTGGCACCGGCCGAGATCGCCACCGGGCCTATGGTGGAGATGGGGGGCAAATTTCTCGGCGGCCTGTTCGTGATGCAGTGCTTCCAGTTGTATACCGCCGCGGTGCTCTATGTGACGCTGTTCCTCGGTGGCGGCGAGAACTGGTTCAGCTTCCTCGCCAAGGCCTTTGCGGTACTGGTGATTCCGATGTCGATCGCGTTTCTGTTCCCCCGCTATCGCACCGAGGACATGATCGCGATGCTGTGGAAATGGCCGGTGCTGCTTGGGTTGATCGGGCTCGTTTTCGTCGGCACATGAGAACCGGCACGGTGTCGGCGGGTACCGCCTGTCCTTCGGCCGCGACGCTTGTGCGGCGTACCGGGCAGTCGGGCCTGCTGCGGACATGCAGACGCGGTGTTTCGTGGCGGAGAATCGGCGACCATTGCCCGAGCAACGCTTCGGCGCTTCGACGGTGTACCGGGTGGTTGAGACCGCCTCTCACGACAACAGGGGGTTCGCGATGACACAGTTTCCAGTCAGGGTCGAACGGGGTAAACCGAACGGCAACATCTTCGGCCGCGTATTCGATGAGCTGACCGCGTTCTGCCGTTCCCGCTCGCTGTTCATCCTGCACTACTGCACGGGCTGTGGCGCGATCGAGCTGCCACCGGCGATGACCTCGCGTTTCGACATGGAGCGCCTGGGCATTTCGCCGATGGTCTCGCCGCGTCAGGCGGATATCCTGCTGATCACCGGTTATGTATCGGTCAAGACGCTCAAACGGGTGATACTGACCTATGAACAAATGGGTTCGCCGAAATATGTGATCGGTATCTGTTCCTGCACGGTCAACGGCGGGATGTACTGGCAGTCGTACGCTACCGCGAAGAAGCTCAACGACTACATGCCCGTGGATCTGTACATCGCCGGCTGCATGCCGCGCCCGGAGGCGGTGATCACGGGTTTACGTCAATTGATGCAGGGTATCCGCGACGGCGACGCGAACGGCTGGCGGGACTACTACCGCCGCTACGACCACTACCTGGGCAACCAGCAACGCCTGTTCGGAGAGACCTGGCAGACGCCGACCGATGTGATTGCCGAGTCACGTCACTACGGGCTGTTCGGCAAAGAGACGCTGGGCAGACACACCGAGCTGCTCGAGCAACACCAGGCCCCGCTCGAGCCATTGAGCATGCGGCTCGGCCTCGACGAGAAGACCAAGGTGGGGTCATGAACGACGCCCATCTGCCGGTTGAGCGCCTGAGTGTGATCCTCGGCGAGGTCAAGCAGGTCCGCGTGAGCCAGGGCGGGCCCCGCCGGACGCGGCTCGACGTCGCTGCGGATGCGCTGCCTGCGCTGCTCGAATTGCTGAAGGGACGAGCGGGTTTTGTCCACTTGTCGGCGATCAGCTGTGTCGACTGGCCGAACGACGACCAGTTCGAGCTGGTCTATCACCTGTGGTCCTACGAACTCGGACTCCTGGTGTCCGCGCACACGCGTATTGCGCGGGACCCCGGTGTCTACGTGTCCGTGTACGACATCTACCACCCGGCCGGCTTCTTCGAACGCGACATCCACGAGATGTACGGCGTCTATTTCGAGGGCGCACCGGACATGGAGAAGTTCATCCTGACCGAATGGGACGGTCCGCCGCCGATGCGCAAGGAGTTCGACAGCGAGGCCTGGGTCAACGATCACTTCGACTGGCAGGACTATCGACCCGACTGGCTGGTCGAACTCGAGCAGCAGGGCGGCGGCGTGGTGGTCCATCCGGACGAGCAACGTTTCAGTCGGCGCGACGTGGCGGAAGGGCAAGATGACTAGCCACGATGGCGCGTGTTTCGTGCAGGGACCCGGATCGTCCCACCCGACGGCCAACAGGTGGCCGCGTCTATCGGGCCGTGCGCGCTGGAGCGATGGCTTTTTGCGGGCCCTGCCCGCGCGATGAATTGAGCGGAAGCGATGCGAGCCGAAAACTACGAAGCGCGAAATCACCCGCCGAGCAATGAGTTCGAGATCAACTTCGGTCCGAATCACCCGGGCATCGAGGGCAACTATGCCCTGAAGGTGAAGGTGCACGGTGACGAGATCGTTGCCGCGCGTGCCGACGGCGGCTACCTGCACCGAGGATTCGAGAAGTTGATGGAACAGCGCCTCTGGATCCAGAACATCGCGCTGGTACCGCGCATTTGCGTGCCCGATCCGGCACCGATGGAGGTCGCCTATGCGATGGCCGTCGAGCAACTGTGCGGCCTCGAGGTGCCACAGCGCGCGCAATGGCTGCGGGTACTCCAGCTCGAACTCTCGCGGCTGGCCGCCCACCTGTTCACGTTCGGCGGTCATGCGGCGACCACCGGCATGTACAGCCCGATGTTCTGGGGGGTGGCCGACCGTGACCTGCTGCTCGACCTGTTCGAGGAACTGACCGGCGGTCGCGTCTACAGTATCTTCAATATTCCGGGCGGGGTGCGCCGGGATCTGCCAGAGGGATTCCTCGAGCGGCTGACCCACACGCTGGACTATCTCGACTCACGGCTTCCCGACTATGACAACCTGCTGTTCACGAACCGCGTGTTCGTGACCCGCGCCAAGGACACGGGAACGATCACCCAACGGCAGGCGCTGGAATGGAGCGTCACGGGCCCCAACCTGCGCGCCGCCGGGCTCGCCTTCGACGTGCGGCGCGACGACCCCTATCTGATCTATGACCAGCTGGATTTCGATATACCCACCCAACGCGCGGGCGACGCCTGGGCGCGCACACTGGTGCGTCGTGCCGAACTGCAGCAGAGCATACGCATTCTGCGCCAGGTGGTCGATCGGCTGCCCAGCATCGATGGTCCAATCCGGGCACCGATACCGAACCCGCTGGCCTGGAAGGTGCCTGCGGGCGAGGCCTACGTCCGGATCGAATCCTCAAAGGGGGAACTGGGCTGGTACGTGGTATCGGACGGCGGCGAGAAGCCTTACCGCGTGCATATTCGGGGGCCGTCTGCGATGCACGCGGTGCAGGTGCTCGAACACCTGGTCACCGGCTGTCGGATCGAGGATGTCGCACAGATCATGTTCTCGCTCGACGCCTGTCCACCGGAGGTCGACCGTTGATGCCGGTTGCAGCGTGCGGTGTCCCACCGAACACCCGCTGTTCTGCGGCGGGCAACGTGCGGTCTGTGATGCGCGCGATTACTCTCTTCGTAGGTTGGGCCCTGTCCAGCGATTGCCCGGCAAAACTTGCGGTACGCGGTATATCTGGAGACGCAACAGATGGCTGACATCAAGTACGAAAACGCAGGAAGCGTACTGAATCCGCTGAAGAACCTGTCGTTCTTCACCCGACCCGCCGTTACCGAGCCGCTGGAGCCCCGGCTTGCGGCGCTGCGCTACCGTGGCTTTCACGTCAACGACTGGGAGAAATGCATCGGCTGCTCGACCTGCCAAAAGGTCTGCGACAATGCCGCGATCAGCATGGTCAAGGTGCCGTCACTGCCGGAGGATACGCTGAACGGCGTGCGCAATCTGCGCCCCGCCATCGACTATGGGCGCTGCTGTTGGTGCGCGCTGTGCGTCGACCTGTGCCCCACCGGCTCGATCAGCCTGTCGCGCGAGTATGTCCATACCTGCACTGACGAACAGCTCTCGAGCTACTTCGTGCTGCCCGACCCCAAGGGCATACATCAGGAGTACTTTGGCGAAGGCTGGTGCAAGACCGCGGAGAACGACCTGGTCGACCCCGAACGCCAGGCCATGGGGGCACTGTCGCCCGCCGCACGGATCGGCAACTTCGACGAAATCGTGCATGGCTACGACAAACAGCAGGCAATTCTCGAGGCGTCGCGCTGCGTGCAGTGCGGCATGTGCCACGATGCCTGCCCTACTCAAATGGACGCACCTGAGTACATCCGCGCGATCTGGCAGGACGATCTCGAGGAGGCCGTGCGCCAGATCTACAATACCAACCCGTTTGCCCACACTTGCGGGCGGGTATGCACACATCGCTGCGAGACGGCCTGCTCGATCGGAAAACGCGGCGACCCGATCGCGATCCGCTGGCTCAAGCGCTACGCCATGGACGCCTTTACGCCGGAGCAGGTCAAAGACATTGTCGGCACACCGACAGCCGCTCCGAGCGGCCACAAGGTCGCCATCGTCGGTGCCGGACCGGCCGGACTCACCGCCGCCTATGACCTGGCGCGCCGCGGCCATCATGTCACCGTATTCGAGGGACTCGACAGGGCGGGCGGTATGCCGCGCTGGGGCATCCCGGCATACCGTCTGCCCTACGAACGGCTCGATGCCGATATCGCGGTGATCGAGGCGATGGGGGTCGAGATACGCTGCAATACCCTTATCGGTCGTGACATCGCGTTGGACGAGCTGCGCAGGGAAAACGATGCGGTGATGCTCTCACTTGGGCTGCAGCTCGGACGGTCGACCCGCATACCCGGTGCCGACCACCCGGATGTGCGCAAGGCCGTCGACGTGCTACGCGCAATTGCCAATGAAGCGCCCATTGAGGTGCCGCGCAGTGTCGTGGTCATTGGTGGCGGAAACGTCGCGATGGATGCCGCGCGCAGCCTCGCCCGGCTGCAGCGCCAGACGTTCGGCGAGGTCCAGGTCACGGTCTGCGCGCTGGAGGATTTCGACCACTTCCTGGCTGACGCCGACGAGGTCGAGGAATCGACGGACGAGGGCATCGATATCCTCGACAGCCGCGGCCCGCAGGCCTGCATCGTCCAGGACGGTCGTCTGGTCGGCTTGAGCACGTTGCGGGTAATCTCGATCTTCGATGAACAGCAGCGCTTCGCCCCGCGGTACGACGACTCCGACCGGCAGGTACATCCGGCTGAGATGATCGTCGAGGCGATCGGTCAAACGACGGACACGGACCTGCTCGGCGAGACCCTGACCGAGGCCCTCAGGTGGCACCGCGGACGCTTACGGGTCGACGCCGACGGACGCACATCACAACCCTGGCTTTGGGCGGGTGGCGATATGGTGCATGGCCCGGACGTGGTGCACGCGGTAGCCGACGGCCATCGGGCGGCCCGGAGCATCGATGATTATCTGACAAGCGATGTCAGACAGGAGAACGTATCGTGATCGAAAACACCGAAGGCCATGTCAGCGGCCGCGAGCGGCTGCAGAACAGCAGCACGCTGGCTGAAGTGCTGCAGACGGCCACCAGTTTCGAACGGTCGGCGCGCGATTTCTATCGGGACCTCTCGCCCCGGGTCAGCAAGCGGATCCGCTGGCTGGTCGACGAGTTGGCCGAGGAGGAGCAGCGCCACTTCGACCTTTTCTCCGAACTGATGCAGCGCGACGATATCGCTGACCAGGTGCAGGCCCGCATCGCGACACCGGCCGCCGATCACAAGTTCTCGGACTGCATCCACCTGCCGGATCTCGGCGAGAACCCGGATGACCAGGCGGTGCTGCAATACGCACTGGGCCGGGAACATGCGGCGATGGAGCAGTACCGTGAACTCTCGGAGACGACCCAGCCCGGGCCCATACGCGACCTGTTCGCGTTCCTCGCCGACGAAGAGACGCAACACAAGGCGGAACTCGAAAAACTCTACTATGAGATCGTGCACGGCGGCGGCGTGTAGCCGACCAACGCGCTTTGCCATAGACTAGGGTTCTGCGTCGCCATTCTGCATCGCGCGGGAGCCACTCGCACCGTATGCGTCAGCGCCCCCTGCCGGCAATGCTGTTTCACCAGCCAATCCACCGATCGGCGTCGCGTGGAACGAACGACGCCTGCCTCGATGGCGCTGGGACCACGGATCTTTTGGGCAAGCGCCGTTGCTCAGGGCATGAATTATGTGAATTCGATAACTTTTCCAGAGGCTTTTGCTTGCGGCAACGATAGACCGGTGCAGACAATCCGTGTCTCGAAGCATCACGCCTGACGGATCGCCGGGGAGGTCGACGATGTCTCTAGCACTTGCACTGGGTAGTCTGGTGCTGGTCGTATTCGGGGGATTCTTCTGGCTGCGACACCACCGGCATGGATCGGCCGAACCATCCGAAGCCGATCCCGTATTGACGCCTCAGGCTCAACTGCAAAAACTGCAGCAGTCGGGGAAATTCTGGGGTATCAGTGTGGAATCGCACTGCCGTGCGTCTTCATCGCTGGCCGGCCGCCAGTTTGCGTTTGACGCCCCGCCAGTGTTGCCGGCCGAAGGCTGTGAGGCAGACGCCTGTCATTGCTGCCTGAGAGGATTGCCGGATCGTCGCAAACACAAGGAACGGCGATCGGGCGTGGATCGCCGCCTCGGTCTGCGGATGGAATCGAGTGAGCGGCGCTCGCAGCGAGCGCGCCGGAAGGACGATCGCAACTCGTGGGCAAGCTACAGCCATCTTTAGCCCCTGTCGCACCAACCACGCCGCTGTGGCGCGATCGTTGGACTGCTCACCATCGCTTGATGCTGGAAGCCCTGCGCGTATCGACACACCCCACGTATGCCGCAAAGTCCAACCCGAAAGGGCGGACTTCGGTGCAACCTTTCGGACGCTCGCCTACTCGGCCGGCGGGGCCAGCTCGCCCTCCGCGAATACGACCACGCGGCGGTTCTGCGCGCGACCCTCGACGGTACTGTTGGGCGCGACCGGATCGGCTTCACCCCGGCCGATCACCTCGATGTCGTTGCCTTTGACATTGTAGGAACGGCTGACGATGTAGTCCGCAACCGCCTGTGCGCGGCGCTGTGACAACTGCATATTGTAGGCCTCGGGGCCGGTACTGTCGGTATAACCCTCGACCTTCATCACCGAGGTCAACCGGGCGCCGCCGCGCAGCGTGTCGATCCGTTCGTCGATTACCGCCATTGCGTCGTCGCTCAGCTCGGCGCTGTCGAACGCAAACAGCATGTTCGCGGCGATCGTGACCTGTTGCGCCAGCGTCGCGGTGACCGTACCCGCGGTGGGTGCCGCGACCACCTCGACTTCCATCTCCGACGCCGCCTTGTCACCGCACTCCTCGCGTCTTTCTGTCGTGTCTGCGTAAGGGGTGCGCCAGCATTCGCCGGAGGCATTGGTCACCGGACCGCCGGACGAATCGACGTAATTCTTGACTGCGTCTTCGGCGAGGACCGCCGCGGAAAGCATCGCCTGGCCACCGAACAGCACGGCGACCAGCAGTTTGTTGATTTGCATAATGAGAACTACTCCAAAAGGGATTGCGAAACGGCCCCGTGACGAGCCGAAAAGAGAGGATGACTGCGCCGGCACTACCGGATTGTCGGGGGGCCGCGCGGTGTGCCGCACACGCACGCGTTGCTATGGCACTCATCCAAGCCGATTCCGGTGGTTTCTGGAGAAAACATCGGCGGCATGGACGCCGCCGTCGCGCCCACAGGCAAGCCTTCACGGCGTTTTGCCGAAGAAGCGATCAGGGTCACGCGGCCACGCTGTCACCTGATCTCCCAACCATGCCATTTGACTCATTAGGCATAGCAAGCCAGGCATAATGACACCGGAGCACCGACGTGTCCAGCTGGCAGCCCCATCGGCCAGGCCGGGCGGCGCCGTCAGCGCCCCTGTCCGGACGGCACGGGTTTCAATCGCCAGATACGCACGCTGGCGTCGTCGCTGGTGGTACTGAGGAACCGGCCGTCCGGTGACGGCGATACCGCGACCCCGCACAACGCGTGCCGCTGCAGGCGCTGCAGCGTCGCGCCGGTCGCTGCGTCGAGCAGCAGCACGGCGCTGTCTGTCTGACGACTGATGCTGGCGAGCCGCCCGTCGGGCAGCCACTCGAGATCGTTGATGATCCCGGCGTGCTCGGTCGCCAGCGTGCGCAGGCGACCCTCGGGCAGCTCCCAGCGGAACAGGCGAAACCAGCCGGCGCCCATCAGCAGATCGCCATCACGCGAGAACAGCAGCGTCCTCGCATCGCTCGGTGGGTCGTCGAGGCGCCGCGGTGACCCGTCGTACTGCCACCAGTAGGCGCGGCGGTCGGTGCCCGCGGAAGCGATGGCGTCGCCACGGTCGCTCAGCGCTACCGTCCTGACACGGCCGCGGTGCACCTGCGGCCAGTCAGCGACCAGTCGGCCCTCGACATCCCACAGCCTGACACTGCCGTCCGCATGGCCGGTGGCCAGGCGTTGGCGGTCACGCCGCGCCTCGAGGACGGTAACCGGCGAGCCGGTATCCCAGTCCTGCAACCGCCTGCCGGCGAGGTCCCAGATCGCCATCCGGCCGTCGTAACCGGCGCTCATCAGCCGACTGCCGTCGCCAATGAAAACGATGCCGTTGACCGAGTCGCCATGTGCCCGCCAACCGCCGGCGGGCGACCCGTCGGACAGTTGCCACAGCCGTATCCGACCGCTCCAGTCGCCCGAGGCGACGAGGCGCGCGTCGGGGCTGGTGGTCAGCGCGCTGCCGCCGCTGTGGGCATCCGGGATCACGATATCCGCAGGCCGCTCGGGCGTCGAACCGCAGCCGCCGATGATCAGCACGCAGCCCGATGCGATCAGGTATCGTCGAAAAATGTCACGCATCAGGGTGCCCCCGAAACCGACCGGCGATCAATGGCGCCAAGGGTACGTACCAGCGGCGCGTTTGGCGACCGACTGTCGCGGGCGTTGGAAGATCAAACCCCGCGGGACCGATCAGTCACGCTGCTCCATCCGCCGCATGATGTACTCATTCCAATAGGGTGCCCAGCACACCAGCGCCCTGCCCGTTCCCTGGTAGTCCCGCACCCTCGGCTCGCCGGAGATAAACGACTGCAGGAACGTGGTCGCCAGCCGATACCGGTAGTCGATACCCTCGGTACGCGCGATCACGTAGCTGCCTTCGGCCACCAGGCGTTCGTCATTCAGGGTGAGTTCCTCGACCGGGCCGGGGGCATTGAGTACCACGCGCCCCTTGCCGCTGACCTTGGTTCGGTAATCGATGAAACCCTCCCCGGTGCGCAACGAAGTCCAGACGCGCTCGCGATGGAGTTGTAGCTGCACGCCCTCTTCGGAGGCCCAGTAGGCACCCTTCTCGAGGATCCAGGGTTCCCCGTCCAGTGCCAGCATGTGATAGCCATGCAGCGACGATTCGAGATGGATCGTGCCGGTGCCGGTATAGGCCGGGCGCACCATCGCCTGGTTGGACATCACGGCCTTGATCGCACTGCCGACGCCCGGCAGCCGCGCCGACATTCGGATGTTGCCGGACATATAGGACAGCGCACCCGACTCGGCGCGAACGGTCTCGTCGTCTATCGCGATCTGCACCCAACGCATGCCCTCGAGCTGGCAGACTTCGAACTCGGCCATTGACCGCTCTCCCGGTTACCGCAACGAACGGCGACTGCGCATCGCCGTGTGCCTCATTGGTACTCGTCGTCCCACTGCATAATCCCTTCGTAGACCTTCAGGTAGGGCGCCGAACTGACACTGATCTGGCCGCGCAGCGGGTTGTCCATCGACGCGACCAGAAATATCACGATGCCGAGGAAGAAGGCCACGATGCCGCCAAGCACGATGTGGGTGAAGAATCGCATTTTGAGCATCCAGATCAACACGATGTTGATCACCGCGCCGATCGCGACCACGAACCACAGAACACCGGGTATTCGCGTTTCCACACCGGCCAGTCGACGCTGTCGCGACTCCATCAACGCATTGAATGTCTGCAACATCTGGCGCTGCAGTATCTCGGCGCTGTTCGTCTTCGGCTCGAACCGCAACAGCTTGCGCAGGATCACGGCCATCCTGCTGCCTCCCCCGAGGTAGATCTCGCCGCGTTGATGGGCAGGCCAGTCCTTGTGGATCGTGTACAGCGTGTAGTCACGCAACAAGTAGAGTATCTCGGACCGGCCCGGCTCCGGGTAGTTCGACGCATTCCGGTACAGGGTCGCCAAGTCCGCGGCCTCCTGGAACACCGCGTCGCTGACCTTCTCATAGTTCTGGTAGGCCGCGACCGAGAGCAGGCCGAGCAGCAGGCCGTAAAACAGGCTGAACCCGGAGGTGGTGTGCGAGATCAGGCCGTTGATACCGGGCTCGTTACCGACCAGCAGACGGAAGACAGGCTTCAGGAAGATGATCCCGAGCCACATCACCAACACGAAAAACGCCGTGCAGAAAAAGGCGAAGGTCGCGGCAGGAATCTGGTAAACGAAATCGAACATGGTTCGCCGTTCCATCGATGAAGGAAACGATCGTATCACCCCCGGGACGGCAAAGCGCGGCATCGCGGCACCCAGCCCCTGGCCGACGAAGATGGCACGATTCGGCGGAAAAGAATACCCTCGCACGCCCGATGGCCAAGCGCGTTCCCACGCGTCGCGCATCGGCCTCAGGCGGCGCCAGCAGCCCGTCGGTTATTTCAGACGGCGCTCGGCCTTGTCCTGGACGAGGTCGCCTGCGGATGCCACTTAGGCGCACAAGGGATAAGCATAGCGGTCGAGCCGGTTCAGCGTCGCACGATCAAAGCGCACGATGCGCCGCTACCGAAACGCGGACCCAGTCGCGTTGTACCAGCTCGCCCAGACGGTCGATCGCCAGGTCCCGCTGCGCCACGAGCCGCGCGAGATCCGGATTGGACCCGCAGGCCGCAAGCAACTCCCACAGCGCCGGGTCGACGGCGGCCACCCTGCCATGAAAGGCGACGCGTTCGATGACCAGGCACCAGTCGCCCTCCACCAGTGTCATTGCCGGCGGCTCCCGCCCACCGCTGTGCGCATCCCGAATCTGATGCACGGGCCACGGGCTGCGCATCCAGGTGACCCCGAGCGTGGGCCGGATGGAGAGTGCCCCCGGTTTGTTGTGCCGAAGCAGTTCGTGATCGAACGCCAGGTCGTCGTCTTGGTAATAAACGCGGTGGCACAGCCATTCGAGCGTTATCAGGTCGCCCAGCCAGGGGTAACGATCGAATGCCGGCTGCCGGCTGACCTCCGCGGTGACAAACCGGGCGAAACCATCGCCGAAGCGGTTCAGATCGCCGGCAGCAGACGCGACACGGCTCACGAACGCGCCACCCAGCGCGGAAAAACAGGCCTCACCCAGCACGCGGCGGCACACAGGATAGGCGGCATCGAGGGCCCGCAGACGCGCACCACGGCTGCTGTTACGATAGATCACACACCCCTGGGCGACGCGCGGACCGATCGCCGCGCCCGTCGCTTCGAGGTGGTGTTCCGCCCCGTCTTGCGGCGCATCGATCAGGCCCGCCAGTGCGGCCTGCCAACGGGCCAGCCGGCTCATGCGGCCTCACTCCTGTGGCGATCGCGCAACGTCACCGCGCGGCCCGCCTCGGCGAGCAACACGGGGAGCGCCGGGATGTCATTGTCCCATTCGATGCAGACCGCAACGTCGGGCAGCCGACGAATGACCTCACCAAATATCTGCCAGACCGGCTCGCTGACGCGATGGTTGTGCGCGTCGATCAAGACCCCCCCATTGTCCTCATAGCCCGCCAAGTGCACCTCGCGGACCCGCGGCAACGGCAAGGCTTTGAGCGCAGACGCGGTATCGGAACCAAGATTCACCTGGTTCACGTAGAGATTGTTTATATCCAGCAACAGCTCGCAGTCGGCCTCGTCGCAGACGGCGGCGATGAACGCTGCCTCGGTCAGCGGCGCGGCCGCACGGACGTAGGCGGAGACGTTCTCCACGACCAGGCGCCGACCGAAAAAATCCTGCACCTGTTGAATTCGCCGGGCGACGTGTCGCACCGTTTCATCGTCATACGGCAGCGGGAGCAGGTCGTGATAGTGCCGGCCGCGGTGCGCGGTGAAACACAGATGGTCGGATATCCAGGCGGGCCGGGACCTGCGGGCGACCGTCGCGATCGCCTTCAGGTACCCGCAGTCGATCGGATCCGTGCCCCCGAGGTTCATACCGACACAGTGCAAGGTCACTGGATAGCGCTCGACGATGCGATCGAGCTGCCGTGGTGTGAGTCCCCCGCGTGCGAGGAAATTGTCGGCCAACAGCTCCAACCAGGGTACGCCGTGATCCTGGTTCATCAACGACTGGAAATGCGGGTCACGCAGGCCGATCCCGACGCCGGACACCGGCCCGCGCCCCCCGCTGGGGAACGCGGTCGTCATGAGACTATTTGGCCGGCTTTACTTTGGCCACGACGCCGCCGGTGATCTTCTCGCATGTCCCCTGCGGCACATACACCCATTCCTGTG
This sequence comes from uncultured Chromatiaceae bacterium, assembly GCA_965601425.1. Classification (GTDB taxonomy): domain Bacteria; phylum Pseudomonadota; class Gammaproteobacteria; order Chromatiales; family Chromatiaceae; genus Thiosocius. The sequence goes on from CBFCWF010000061.1 coordinate 12,761, forward strand.
CGGCGTTGTCGGCCGTCGCCTGACCCGCGCAGTTGTGTTTGCCGTCCAGCGAACCGCAGTCGTTCTGGCCGGCCTTCGCGATACCTGCGCATTTCTCCCATGCCTTGGGACTGTCTGGCACCGCCGAGGCCGTGTTTGCCGCCAGCAGCGCGCCCGCTGCCAGCATGCTGGCCACCGCGGTCCTGGTACGTGTCGACGTATTCATTTGCTTGAATCCTCCTCAGATCGTTGACAATGAGCAGCCCGGTCAAATGCCGGGTACTCGCTTTTGGAGATGCATCGTGCAGGACGTTGATTGCAGCTGCCGCAGCATCGATGCCTCTGGGCCGCTGTGGCCAGCCTTTCCCGCACCTGCGATATCGGGGGCCAAGTCCTGCCGCACCGAACCCGCGTTGCTGACGCCGTGTCCAGACAACGCGATGCTGCGGCAGCACGAGATCGTCGCCTGCCTGCCGCTTGTCCCTTAACGACAGGCCCTGCCCCTGTCACGGCGAGGCACGGCGATCAACGGCACCCGTTGCACTAGCCCTGATTGTGGAACTCGAGCGAACGGTAATGCTCGTAGACGTCGTCCGGGGCGATGGCTGCCGAGCCCTTTGCCATTTCCTCGAATTCCCGCCCGGCAATGTCTGCGGACCACGCGAGGTACTCATCGCGATCGATGCTGCCATCGGCGTTCTTGTCCATCATTTCGCGGACGCGCTCGGCCCCGCATTTGCCCGAACCGCACTTCCCTTCGAGCACACTGATGCCCTTCTGCTCACCCGAGTCCGCGACCACGATCGTCGCGCCGTCCGCCGCCGGAAGCTCGAACGGATTGCCGGCCGCGTGAGCCTGCGGCAGGGTCACGAGCAGCACACTGGCGCCTGCGGCCAGACCGAGCTTCTTTTCGAAATGCTGTCTGTTCATCTTTCATCCCTCGCATCGTTTGTATCGCCCGGATACCAGGCCAGAACGGCTGCCTGTACCTGATCCGGTATCGGATAGTGTTGGACGCGCACCGGACCACCGCCATGCCCGTTCGTCCTCGCACGATGTCCATTCGTCCAGCGGCGACGCATTGCTGCGGCACCCATCCTGAAACAGACGGACGGACCGCCCGGTCTTATCTGCAGCAACAGGCAGACTGTGGAGACGTGCCCACCATGAATACGCTCGGAGACGTCTTGTGGCATCACCGACCTGACCCTTTCTCTGTCTACCGGGTCGGGATTCGCGACTGCAATCGCCCAGTGTTCGCCGAAACGACGGGGTTTCATATGCTGTGTGTCGTCGCCGGGCGTTGCTCGGGGATCGACGATGCGGGGAGCCATCGGGAACTCGCGGCCGGTGACCTGCTGATCGCACCGCGTGGCGGCAATTTTTCGTTACGCGATCACAGGTCGCAAACAGGCATCGCGCGCGACGTCCCACCGACATCCGGCGGCGACGGGCTGCTTGCGTTTGCATCGGCGGCGCCAGGGGTCGCCGAGGCGCAGATCGTGCACCCGCTGCTCGAGGCACTGCCGGATTATCTGACCGTACGATGTACAACAGCCACCGGGGGCTGCAGTTCACACGACCCGTGCCGGCTGATCGATGGGATGCTTGAGGACACGCCGCCGCCGGATCGCTCGGTTATCGGCCGCCTGGCCGAACTCGTCGCGATGAAGGCCATAGAGCGGCATTTCGACCAACCCGGGCCCAACAGCGGGTTCGTTCGCGCGCTACGTGACCCGGAAATCGGACGCGCAATCGCCGCGATCCACGCCGCGCCGGGTCGCAACTGGTCGCTCGAACGCCTGGCCACCACGACCGGTCTCTCCCGCTCGGCATTTTCACGACGTTTTACCGAACTGGCGGGTGTGCCTGCAATGAACTACCTGAGAAGTTGGCGTATGCGTCTCGCGCTCGAGAAACTGAAGGCGGGCAACACCGATATCGCGCATGTCGCACACCAAATCGGCTATCGGTCGCCGGTCGCGTTTCAAAAGGCCTTCAAGCGGGTACACGGGCTGACGCCGGCCAAGGCCGCGTCGACCTGAAACGTCGGGTGCAGAGCGGAGACAAGGTCACCGCTGCGCGGTGCGTCTCGGGCAGCGAGAACCTGAAGGGAGGGACAGAATAATGCGTCGGATCAGGCATGCGCTCGTCAGCGGCGCCGTCGCGATCATCCTGAGTACCGGATTGATCAGCCGACCCGCCTTCACGGCAGGTCAAGCGGGCGACTTCGGTCGGCATTGGCCACGTACTGATTTCAGTCGTGCCACGGTCGCGCTGGAGGAGATCGGCCACGGCGGGCTGCCCCGGGATGCGATACCGGCGATCGACCACCCGCGTTTCGAGGCGGCGGGCGCGGCCGCGGACTGGCTCTACCCGCGGGAACCGATAGTCGCGCTGGAGATCGGCGGCGATGCGCGGGCCTACCCGATTCAAATCCTGATGTGGCACGAGATCGTCAATGACACGGTCGGTGGAAGACCGGTCGCAGTCACCTTCTGCCCGCTTTGCAATGCGGCGCTCGCGTTCGAGCGCCGCGTGGACGGCCGGCTGCTGGACTTCGGGACAACCGGCAAGCTGCGGCACAGCGACCTGGTCATGTATGACCGTCAGACGGAGAGCTGGTGGCAGCAATTCACCGGCTCCGGGATCGTTGGACACTTCGCCGGTCGATCACTGACGCGGGTCCCCGCCACGATCATCGCCTTCGAAGACTTTCGCAAGACCCACCCCGACGGCCGCGTGCTGTCGCGCGACACCGGCCATACGCGCGATTACGGCCGCAATCCGTACCGCGGCTACGACCGCGTCGGCGATCGGCCATTCCTGCTGCGCGGGAAGCCCGACCCGCGCCTGCCGGCGATGCAGCGGGTCCTGGGCCTGTCGGTCGCGGGGCTCGCAGTCGCTTACCCGTTGCCCGGGCTCGTTCAGCGCACGCCGCTGAACGATGATATCGGCGGAACGCCGGTCGCGGTCTTCGCCAAAGGGGGAACCCACTCGGCACTCGATCGCGAACAGATCACGGCGTCACGGGTCGTACCGAGCGCCGCCGCTTACGACCGGCGTCTCGAAGGCCGCCGACTGACGTTCGAACGCGACAATGAAGGCATCGTGGACCGCGAGACGGGTTCCCGCTGGAATCTTCTCGGACACGCGGTCGACGGCCCGCTGCTCGGGAGACGTCTGACCCCGCTCGACAGCGGGGTCTACTTTGCTTTTGCCTGGCTGGCCTTCCAACCCGGGTCTGAAATCCGCTCAGGCGACGCGCCGCGGTGACGCCTAAGGGCGTGCCTGCCGGATCTCTGCCTTGAGCTTCTCGCAGGTCTCGGCATTCAGCGGCAGCTTCTCTGAGAGCCCGGCCTTGTCGACCAGTTCCTTGAACTCGCTGCGCAAGTGGGAAGCGGTCTCCCCGAGCAGCATCTGGGCCTCCTCTGCGGTCAGGATTCCCTGCTTCTCGGCCACGTCCACGGTTGCACAGACACCGAACTCGGTCCCCGTGACGCTGCCCGCCATCATGCCGCCGGCCCCACCGAAGAACATCCCAACCAGGCCGCCGAGCAGGAACACCAGCACAAACCACAACCATCTCATCGCATGACTCCCCTCATTTCAGATTCTGTCTCAACCCCGTCGAACCGACGGAACGCATGCCGTCCGGCGCTGACGCGCGAGTGTGGGTGGCCAGCCGGCAAGCGATTCTAACAACCGCCGGCGGCACGGGCATGACATTTGCCAATTCGCGCGCGCTGACAAACGACATCGGGAGTGGCACGATCCCGAATTCTCATGGACACGAAAACCCGATCATTTGGCGGAACCCGCTGCCGAGCGGTCGCGTAAGCGGCGCGGCGGCACCGCGGGCGGCAGGGCGTCCTTGCCGTTCGCGGTACGCCGCGGCAGCCATTGTCGCCCGGCGAGGTAGCCGCCCAGCCCACTTCCCGCGCCGGTCAGTACCAGCAGACCCAGGGTCATGAAACTGCTGAGCATCATCACCAGGCCAACGGCGCTCGCCGCACCCACCGCGAGCGCGACCTTGCGGTTGGCTCGCGATTCCGCACGCCGCGTCTCGCTCGCGAGGGTCTTGTGGCTCTTACGCACCAGTCGCGTCTTTTCACGCTCCGCCTTGACCCGCAGGTCCTCACGCTCACGCGCGAAGTCCGTCCGCAGACGCTCCAACTCGTCGCGTCGATACTGGGCGGCAACGGTCGAGAACCAGAAGGCCGCCACGAGGCCGATGATGACCAGCGCCAATGCGATCGGCAGCCATGCACCCCCCGCCGTCGCGTCGAGGCCAGCGACCACCACCAGCGCAACGCTGGCTGCTTGTACTAAAAGGATTGCAGCGAGAAAACGCAGCATAACGGTTCCGTGATCCTCGGGTGTCTAGGCCCTGCTACTACTATGCGGACGCCCAGCGTTGCAGTTTCGCTCATGCAAGGCAGCTATGCCGTGCTCACTGGGCCTGGTTCTGTAAAAAAGCTCTGTCGATGGGTATCGGCATAGTGTAAACAGGCCCTCGGAAGTATCCAGTCCACGACGCAGATTTGCGAGGTTCGCACATTCTCCTCCTCTACCGATGAAGCTGGAAACACTGCTCCCACTGACTCCGGTCGCCGAGCTGATTACCGACAGTCACGGGACGGCGCGGCACGCGTGCTCACCGCGCATCGATCCGGAACCGACGGCCGCCCGAGCAGTCCGGCGCAGATGGCCGGACGCACGGACTGGCACGAGGCCGTGACATGACAGATCACACACCGCCCCGGTCCATTGACAACATCACTCCATTCGCGGAACACCCGTGGAAGTACAGCCGGCGGGCCGCACGGCTATTGGCCCAGATATCGATCTGGTTCGAACGGCGCCTGTGGGACCCGTGTCACGGCGACGCGACCGTCCGCTTTCGAGTACACACTCACCGTCTCCGCCACTCCCACGGCGGCACCGGCGCGGGGTCTGACCACAGTCCACGCCTCGCGTCCCGTGCCGACTGCTCGGCGGCTACGTACGCCTCCCGATCCCTTGTGCTCTGCTCGTCGGCATATCGCACGTAGTGCCACGCCAGACCACGATCGACCATGTGCAGATTCATGTCCTCGCCGGCGAATCGCACAATCCCGATCAGCGGCTTCCAGCGGTCGCGCTTGTGCGAGCCGACGATAACGTGTTTCCCGGCGATCTGGCGGCGCAGCTCGCGCGTGCTGGCCTCGCCCCAGGGTTGGTTCTTTTCGGGTGCGTCGATCCCGGCCAGGCGTACCCGGTGTTGCGCCCCGGCTACGTCGAGGACGATGGTGTCGCCATCGACAATGCGGACGACCCGACCCGGGAGGTGATGGAGGTCCGCCGCTTGGCAGCTGATGACAATTTGTACGCCAAGAACGAACGCCAGTCGTGCGCTTCGCATCATTGGTGACAGGTTGGGATGCTGCATCTTGGCGTGGTCATCCATGGAGCATGCCGCCCTCGGATTTCTCAAAAATTTTCGAAATCGTTTTGAAACCGATGGGCACGTTGGGTGGGCTAGCAACGGTTAACTATAACAGCCGGGGTATAGGACCCCGTTATGGTGTACCCGCGGTGACCCCCTACCCGTTTCGCGTTTCGGCGAAGCCAGGTTTGTTGTTTTGCGACGGCTGGCATGGAATGGTAGGCGGTTGCGCTTGATCTGCGGCGACAACCGGGCGGCGCAGTCTGCTTTGCGTCCAGCGAACCTGCCACACAACCCCACCGGTTTTCGCGCGCACCCGCGGCACGACCTCCGCCGCGATGATACCGACGCAGCGTTCGCCGCCGGATCGGAAAAGCCGTTTGAGGATAAGCGGCGGACCATGATCGCCGCCACAGAAACAATGAGGGCTCAGGATTTACCCTAAGCCCTCATTTTATTGGTAGGCGCGATTGGACTCGAACCAACGACCCCCACCATGTCAAGGTGGTGCTCTAACCAGCTGAGCTACGCGCCTG
>CBFCWF010000062.1:0-18619 GCA_965601425.1 uncultured Chromatiaceae bacterium
TTAGAACGTCGTGAGACAGTTCGGTCCCTATCTGCCGTGGGCGTTTGAGAATTGAGGGAAGCTGCTCCTAGTACGAGAGGACCGGAGTGGACGAACCTCTGGTGTTCGGGTTGTGTCGCCAGACGCATTGCCCGGTAGCTATGTTCGGACGGGATAACCGCTGAAAGCATCTAAGCGGGAAGCCCCTCCCAAGATAAGATCTCTCACTCCTCGAGAGTGTAAGGGCCCTTGTAGACTACAAGGTTGATAGGCTGGGTGTGGAAGTGCAGTAATGCATGAAGCTAACCAGTACTAATTGCCCGAGTGGCTTGGTCATATAACACCAAAACTCTTTTGGTGTGACTTTGCCAATGAAAGAACGACCCGTAGTAGCAATACTTTGACGGTCAATTTCACTTCGCAAGACACAACTTTTGACAGGATTACCTTATTAGAAGGGCGGGGTCAGCGTTGCTGACCCCGGTCTTCGACCAGTTTGCCTGGCGGCAATAGAGCATTGGAACCACCTGATCCCATCCCGAACTCAGAAGTGAAACAGTGCATCGCCGATGGTAGTGTGGGGTTTCCCCATGCGAGAGTAGGTCACTGCCAGGTTTTGATGTGAAAGCCTCTGCGTCGCCCGATGCAGAGGTTTTTTTTTGCGGGCTTGCGTGACATCCGGTGTCGGACGGACCATGGCACATGGGACCGTACTGGCCGGGGATGTACTGTCTGACATTGGTTCGAGCAGGGAGAGGGCATCGTGACGGCGGACGCGATAAATTATGCGCTGAGCGACCTCGACTTCGATGCGCACGAGTTCGTTGTCACCCTGCGGGTGCCGGCGCCGGTTGCGCCAGGGCAGAGGCTCAGCCTGCCGGCCTGGATTCCAGGTAGTTACATGATCCGAGACTTCGCCCGCAATATCACGTCGCTCACTGCGAGCGACGAACGGGGGCCGCTGCGTCTTGACCAGCTCGACAAGCAGACTTGGGCGATTGCCGACTGCGTGGGCGATCTGCGCGTAGATTATCGTGTCTACGCTTTCGATCTCTCCGTGCGCAGCGCCTACCTGGATAGGACACGGGCGTTCTTGAACGGTACCAGCGTTTTCTTGTCGCTGCCGGGACGCGAGGCCTCCCCCTGGCTACTGGAGGTGCCGGCTCCAAATGGCGAACACTGTGCGGAATGGCGCCTGGCGACGACCCTGCCGGCGCTCCGGGTTGATGAGCGGGGTTTTGGGCTGTATGCGGCTTCCGGCTACGAACGCCTGATCGATTCCCCCGTAGAGATGGGCCCTTTTCAGCGCGGGGGCTTTGTCGTCGATGGCGTTTCCCATGAGCTTGTCGTCAGCGATGGCGGCCGGTTCGATATGGTGCGTATCTGCAATGATCTAGAGCTAATCTGCGCGCAACATGTTGCGATGTTCGAGGAGTTGCCGCTCGACCGCTACCTTTTTCTCGTCCTGGCGACGGCCGACGGCTACGGGGGGCTGGAGCATCGTGACAGCACGAGTCTGATCTGCAAGCGGACCGATCTGCCGGTGCCGGCTGAGCCGAGCGCTGACAAGGGCTACCGCCAGTTCCTCGGGCTCTGCAGCCACGAGTATTTTCACCTCTGGAACGTCAAGCGCATCCGCCCTGCACGGTTCGTCGAGGCGGACCTCAGCCGCGAGGTCCATACCGAACTGCTCTGGGCGTTCGAAGGTATTACCTCGTACTACGACGACCTCGTGCTCACGCGTTCCGGGGTGATTTGTGATGAGGATTACCTTGAAGTGCTCGCGAACACGGTGACGCGCGTGTTGCGTACACCGGGCCGGTCCCGACAGTCCGTGGCCGCTTCGAGTTTTGATGCCTGGACCAAGTTCTACAAGCAGGATCCAAACGCGGCAAACGCGATCGTCAGCTATTACACGAAAGGGGCGCTGGTGGCCCTCGGTCTCGATGTTACCCTGCGGGAGCGCAGCGACGAGCGCATCGGTCTCGACGATTTGATGCGCCTGCTGTGGCAGCGTCACGGCAAGACCGGCATCGGCGTGCCCGAGCGAGGCATCGAGTCGCTGGCGGCAGAACTGCTCGGCGAATCCCTGCAGGACTTTTTCGCCGCGTTCGTCTACGGCACCGATGAGTTGCCGCTCGGCGACTGGTTCGACAGGCTCGGGATCGGTTTCCGCGCCCGTGCTGCGCGACAGGCAGAAGACCAGGGGGGCTACCGGGAGCAAGCGCCGACCGACGCTGCGCCGTTGAGTCTCGGGGCGCGCTTCGAGGAAGTCGCAGGCGGGCTGCGTCTCACGCAGGTGACGGCCGCTGGGGCGGCGGAGGCCGCCGGGCTTGCGGTTGGCGACGTGCTGTTGGCCTTGGACGGCGAGCGGCTTGTCGCAAAGAACCTTGCGGACCTGCTCCGGCGACTGCAGGGCATGCCGGCCGAGCTGCACTTCTTTCGCCGCGATCGCCTGCTGGTGGCGCCGCTGGAGGCCCGGCCGGCGCCGGCAGATACCTGTGATCTCTGGCTGTTGCCGGAAGCGGCCCTCGACCCGCGGGTGCGCCAGCGGCGCGCGGCCTGGCTCGGAGCGAACGATGCGTCGTCGCCCTAGGCCCTCACTCATCTGCATCTCGATCCAGACTGCGGCCGTGGCGCAACCTGTGTGACCGGCCTTGCGAATGAACGACCGAGAGCCCATGCGTTTGCCGACCCGCCGTTTACGCCATTGCCCACGCCCGGTCCCGATGGCTGCGCGCTCGCTTCGGCCGGATCGGCACTCGATGGGTGGTTACGGCCGCCTAGCAACGCCGGCCATACGGCCCGCCGTCTGCCCGGGGCTGTACACGCGTGTTCAAGCGCGCGCCGGGCGGCCTGCTTGCGCCATGCCGCTGCGAAATCCACCAGCAGGCGGGATGCCGGTGGCGGACGCAGACTGGGCGTGACGGCAAGGGACCATATCCTGCGGCGCCTGGCGGACGGCCGCTTTCATTCCGGGCAGCAGCTCGCGGGCGCCCTCGGCCTCAGCCGTGGCACTGTCTGGAAGCAGGTACAGCGGCTGCGGGAGGACCTCGGCCTTTCGGTGCATGCGATCCGCGGGCGCGGCTATCGGCTTGCGCTCCCGATCGAGCTGCTGGACGGCGAGCGTATTAAGGCACGGCTCGATTTGGCGTCGCGCAGACACCTCGATGGCCTGAACCTGCTTACCTGTACGCCGTCGACCAACAGCTGTGCAAAGGAAGACCCGCCAACGCAGAGCGGCTTAGCGCGCGTCTGGCTGGCAGAGCACCAGACCGCCGGCCGCGGTCGGCGGGGCCGTGGCTGGGTGTCAGCCTTCGGTGAAAATCTCTACCTGTCACTTGCGTGGCGTTTCGACCTGCCGATGGCCGAACTGGCCGGACTCAGCCTCGCCGCCGGGGTCGCAGTGGCCGAGGTACTGCACCGGCTTGGCCTGGATGGCCACAGCCTGAAGTGGCCGAACGACGTGCTGTTCGACGGCCGTAAACTGTCCGGGATCCTGGTGGAGGTCGCCGGGGAGAGCGGCGGTCCGGCGACTGCGGTCATCGGTGTCGGCGTCAATGTCCGACTGCCTGACGGGAGCGGCGCGCAGATAGATCAACCCTGGACCGATCTCTGCCGCGCCGGTATGGCGGTCTCGCGCAATGACCTCGCGGGCACCCTGGTCCAGGACCTTATCCAGGCCTGCCGGCAATTCGCCCGTCAGGGTCTCGAGCCCTTCCTGGCGAGATGGGGGCGCTTTGACCGGCTGCCTGGCAAGCACGTCCGCGTGACCCGGGGCGACCACGCCATCGAAGGCGTGTATCGCGGCATCAGCCCCAGCGGCGGCATGCTGCTGGAGAACGCCCAGGGGTGCACCGAGCACCACGCTGGCGAGGTCAGCCTGCGCCGGCCGGATGGTGGTGCATGAGCGCACTGCTGCTCGATCTCGGAAACTCGCGCTGGAAGCTGGCACGCGCGCGCGCCGGCGAGACAGGGCCGGTAACGACCGGGGCCTATTCCGACCTCGGCGGCCTGCAGGCCGCCGCGCAGCGTGACGCCGATCCACTCGACGCCATTCTGCTCGCCAGCGTCGTAGGCGAGGCTGTCACCGCCTCGGTCATCGACGTCCTGCATCGAGCGTTTTCGCTCCCGGTGCGACAAGTCCTTTCGACCGACGCGATGCCGGACTTCGAGGCGGGTTATCGGGAGCCCGGACAACTCGGCGTGGATCGCGTGCTCGCGATGGTGGCGGCGCGCGCGCGAACCCGCCGGCCGCTGTGTGTCGTCGACGCCGGGACTGCGGTCACGGTCGATTTCGTCGATGGCGGCGGTCTTCACCTCGGCGGCTTCATACTGCCGGGTGCGCGGCTTTCGCATGCATGCCTGCTCGCCAAGACATCGATACCGCGCGATGATCGCGTGGACGGCTCGGCGTTGCTGGGCCGCGACACCCCGACGGCAGTCGAACTCGGCGCGCGCTATGCGGTCGCCGGGCTGGTCGAGCGTTTCTCCACGGGGTCGGCTGCGCTGTTTCCCGGGCAGCGGCTGGAGGTCTTCATCGGCGGCGGTGATGCGGGCGCGATCGCGCCTCTGTTGCCCGGACGGTGCACCCGGCTCGATGATCTGGTGCTGCAGGGGCTCGCGGTCATGGCCGCGCGCGGGGGAGCATAGTGCGCTGGTTTGTCCTGTTTTTGCTGCTCGCCAATGTCGCGCTGTTCTTTTGGTTGCAGCAGCAATCGAGCGTGCCGCCGTCCGCCTCCCCGTCGCCCGACATCGGCACCCTGCGTCTGCGCACCGAACTTCACCCCGCAGCGCCAGCAGTCGCGATCGGCGTGCCCGACAGCCCGAGCACACCCGAAGCCGGCGGTGTGCCCGAGCGTGACGATAGTCCCGAAGGGACTGCGTCGGCCGCATACCCGTCGATGGCGGAGCCGCTGGCGACGACGGATTCGATACCAGGCAGGTCGGTGGCCGCGGCAGTGAATGCCGGCGTCGGCAGCACCCCGTTCGACGATCGTGTCGGGTCGACAGGCGAAAGCACAGGGCAAGGGTCCGCTTCACCGGTCGGACGATCCGAATCGGTCGCGCTGAATCACGCCGGTGCGGACCGCACGCCAGCCGAACCAGTCCCCGCGCCGGTAGGGCCCCTGCCCGAGGATCGATCGGGGGGCCGTGAGTCATCGACGGAACCGGATCTGGGATCGGTTGCGCCCACGGCGAGGGGACTCGCCGACCCGGATGGTTCGCCCGCCGAGCAGGCAATGCCGTCCGGGCCGACGCGGCCGGAAGAAGCGGTCGATATCGCCGACGGGATGTCGGCCGTGCCGCCGGGGCAGCAATCCGGGTTTGGCGTGCAATCCACCGAGCAGACCTCGCGGCCGGCCGGACCCGAATCTTTTGGACATCACGACGCGTTACCCGAGCAGGCAGGACCGTCGGGCGCGCGGCCGTCCGAAGGGCCGGCCGTGACCGGACGGTCGACGGGGCAGACTCCGCCCGAACCGGACCCTGGCGTGGCAGCGGATCAGATCGGCCCGGTTGGGTCGTCTGCAGGACACTCGACCTCCGCGCCGCGCCTGCCTGTGCCGGACGGCTCCGGCGGTGCACAGGCCGAAGGGATGATCGGCGCGTCCGGGGCGGAATCGCAAAGCGTGGGTGATGCTATCGAACCCGCCGCCAGCGGGGCCGACGCCTTCTCCGGAGAGACCATTCCCGGTGAGCCCGCGCCGGCGTCCGCGCCGACGCCGGTTTGCTTCCGCGCGGGACCTTTTGCGCCGCAGGAGGCCGAGGACCTTGCGCGCGAGATGCCGCCCGAGGTCGACGTCTTGTCCGACAGTCCCGAAGAGTATCCCGAGGTGACCGGCTACTATGTGCTGATTCCTCCATTGGCGTCGCGCACCGAGGGTATCCGCAAACTCGACCAGCTCCGTGCGGCGGGCATCAAAGACGTTTGGTTGTTTCGGTCCGGCGAGCTCAACAATGCGATATCGCTCGGCCTGTTTTCGCGCGAGCCGACTGCACGCCGCCATGCCAGAAGTGTCGGTGAGAAGGGGTTTGCCACCGAGGTGAAGGCGAGGACCTCGGTCCGAACCCGCCACTGGCTGGTATTGCAGGCAGACCAGGAACCGGATCTGCATCGCGCCATCGCGTTGCCGGACGGCGCAGCGCTCGAGCCTCAGCCCTGTCCGTGATGGCTGGCAGCGAGGCACATGGGGCGTCCTCGCCGTTTTTGTTAAACTGTTCGATGCGGTCGACGTGTCTTTTCGAGAATTGCTGGCGTAGCTCAGTAGGTAGAGCAGCTGATTTGTAATCAGCCGGTCGCGGGTTCGATTCCTGTCGCCAGCTCCATATGTTTTCAGATGTCGGCCCATGTGCGTTGAAAACTGTGCCGTCCGCGGATAGGTGATGGAGTTCAACAACCGCCGGGTCCCGCTGGTAGCGCGCATGGGGACCCGAGCGACGGTCTTGCGCGGCAATGGCCGTGAGCGGCCGATTCGGCTGTACGATCCAGCGTCTTTTCCCCCCCCCTTGCCCGCCTCGATTCATCGTGGGAATCTTGCACCAAGGAATGACCGGGGTCTTCCAGAACCAGGGCCGCCCTATGCAACGAGACGATTTTTCAGCCGCTTCCATGCCCGTATTGCCGCGATCCCATGCGCCACTGTCGCTACTGACACTACTGCTGACCCTGGCGCTCGCCATGGCGGGCTGTTCAACCAGCGGACTCAAGGACGATATCGAGCGTATGCCGCAGGCCCATGCACTGCCGCCAGCGACCAGCGGCCTGCTGGCGGAGATCGCCGCGGACATCGCCGCGGAGCACGGCGACGATTCCTCCGGCTTTCACATTCTCGACAGTAGCCATTCGGGGCTGTATTGGCGCCTCGCGTTGATCGATTCGGCGGTCTCATCGCTGGATATCCAGACCTACCTCTGGTACCCGGATGTCAGCGGCCGGCTGATACTGGAACGCGCGGTGCTCGCGTCGCAGCGTGGGGTGAAGGTACGCCTGATCGTGGACGACCTGTTGCTGCAGGGGCACGACCAGCTCATCGCCAATCTCGAGGCGCAGCCCAACATCGAGTTCCGCATCTTCAACCCCTGGTCTGACCGCGCCGGCCTGCTCAACCGGGCCGGCGAGATGCTCGCGCAGATGGAGCGTCTCAATACACGTATGCACGACAAGCTGCTGATTGCCGACGGCCGCGCGGTCGTGATCGGCGGGCGCAATATCGGGGACCACTATTTCGGCCTGAACGAAACCTACAATTTCCACGATACGGATCTGCTCGGCATCGGCCATATCGGTGCGCAGTCCAACGTCATGTTCGACAAGTTCTGGAACAGTGATTGGGTGGTGTCGGCCCAGAATCTGACCACCGAACCCGATCGGGCAATCGCCCGGCAGCAGTGGCAGGCGATATCGGAAAGCAGCGCGACCGCACCGCAGTTGGAAAGGTTTCCTCGCAAACCGAAGGACTGGGGGGCAGAGCTGAAAAGCCAGGCCGCGGACCTGCATATTGGCACCAGCAAGCTCGTGTACGACGAGGCCACGAGAGAGATCGTCGACCAGAGCGTCATCTACAATATGTTCAACTTTTTCCGCGTCGCGGAGAAAGAACTGCTTGTCATGAACGCCTATGTGATACCTGGACAACAGGCCATCGACTTCATGCAGGATCTGACCGAGAAAGGTGTCGACGTCCGTATCCTGACCAACTCGCTTTCGTCTCACGACGTACCCGCGGTGAACAGCCACTACGAACCCTGGCGCGATGACCTGATCGAGGCCGGGGTGGCGCTATTCGAATTCCGCAGCGACCCCGCGATCCAGCAGACTGTGATCGACGTGCCGCCGGTGGTCGCGGAGTTCAGCGGCCTGCATAGTAAGTCCGCCGTCGCGGACCGACGTTACGTCTTCGTCGGTTCCATGAACCTGGATCCCCGGTCGGCACAGATCAACACGGAGATGGGCGCCTTTGTCGACTCGCCCGAACTGGCCGAGGAACTCGCGGCGCTCATCCTGCGCGACATGTCCGGTGAAAATGCATGGCAGGTCCAAATGGATGACGCAGGTGAGATCTTCTGGCGGAACAATGAGGAGACGCTCACCAATCAACCGGCCCGTGACGGCCTGCAGCGAGTCATGAACGTCATCATGAAGGTCGCTCCGAAAGAGCAGTTCTGAGCGGTATGCGATCGAGCAATAGGGCAACGCAACGATGACAGGCATACCCCGCGGCGCTCTCGCCCGGCCACGAATTCGCGATCGGCAGGCGACCGCCCTGGGTCGGCGTTGCGGCAGGCAAGCGGTCATCCCGGTGCTGCTCGTCGCGTTGCTGCTGGCCGGCTGTGGCACCCTGCGCTATCAGGGTGCCAGCGTCGACAACGCCGATTTCCTGCGTCGCGCGATCATCCAGGAAAACGGGCCGATGCGAGTCACCGCCGCGGTGCCCGATGCCGACGAAACCGCGCTGCTGACAGGGCTCGACCTTTACGCCCAGGGAATCCAGCCGATCTGGCTGAAAGTTGAAAATCGCGGTTCGAAACCTGCGCGTATCGCATTGTGGAGCATCGACCGGGACTACTACGCCCCGATCGAGGTTGCCTACATGAACCGGAGTCAGTTCAGCAGCGAAGGCTACGCCGCTATGGAGCGCTGGTTTCTGAACAACGGGCTCACTCGTCAGGTCCCGCCGGGCGAATCGCGTTCCGGGCTGGTGTTCACCCACCACGCCCCCGGCACGAAGGGATTCAACCTGGACATTTTCAGCAACCGGGCCAGCCACAACTTCACCTTCTTTGTGCCACTGCCTGGCTTCACCGCAGACTACACGCTGGTTGATTTCACCAAGCTCTATCAGCCCGAGGAGATCCGTCAACTTGACCCCTACAGGCTCAAGTCTGTGCTGGAGGACGAGTTGCCATGTTGTGCCCAGGGCCCTGCCGGTGAGAAAAACGGGGGAGCTTTCAATATTGCGCTGGTGGGGACACCGTTGGCGATCCGCCGCGCCCTGTTGCGCGGCGGTTGGCTCGAGACTCGGGCCGGCGCCCAAGAGACCGTGCGTGCCCGCGCCCAGCGCTTTGACGGCCGCCCGCCGGACGCAATCTTCTATCTCGACCGCAAGGACGGCAACGAGCGCATGGTGGTACATTTTTGGCGGGCCCCCTGGGAGGTCGATGGAGAGCCCGGGTGGGTCGGTCAGGTCTACTACAGGATTTTCGAGGAGAGCTTTGTTACCGCGCTGAGTACCGGCAAACACATCCGGGACTCCGCGTTCCTCCCCCTCTTTGTCCGCGAAAGCGTCTCGGCCGACATTGACGGTCCACGGAGTTACCTACTGCAGAATTTCTGGTACACCCAGTCCCTGGGCAAGATGGGCACCGTGAAGGGTGTCGGCGAGGCAACGGAGGAGGATCCGTTGGTCACCTTCGACGGGCTGGGATTTGTCACGAGCGGTAATCGCAGCGTGCTGTTCGTTTCGGAGACGCCCGTCGCCATGGGTGAGACCGAGGTCTTGTATGGTCGAGAATCCATTGTCGCAGGATCGAACCAGTGATGTCTCCGATCGCCACCCGTATCTTAGCCATCTCGCTGTGCGTGTCGATGACCGGCTTGATGTCGGGCGTCGCGGCCCAGGAACGGGAGCTGTTCCGGGGCCGCCAGGTACCGCCCCCGAATGACCGCCTACACGTCCAGACGCAGCGCGAGCTGACCGTGACGACCGCCGTACCCAGCGCCGAGGAGACAGAGGCGATCTTTGGGGCCGATCTCTACGCAAAGAATATCCAGCCGGTCTGGGTGCAGGTGGAGAACCGCTCGGACACCGCGCTGTTCCTCACCCCGATGGGAATGGACCCCGCCTACTACACGCCGCGCGAGGCGCAGCAGCGCACGAGCCGCGGGATCGCCAGTGGACCGAGCGGCGAGGCGTTCGAGCGCAAGGCCATCAACCGGCTACGCGTGGCACCGCGAGGCATCCGGTCGGGCTACATCTTCAGTCGGGTCGACGAGGGGACAAAGTCTTTCAACGTCGATGTCGTCGGCGGAGGGGTCCCCCACATGATGACCTTCTTCGTCCCGGTACCGGGGCTCAAACTGGATCACCACGAAGTCGACATCAAGGGCCTTTACACCGAATCAGAACTCACGCATCTGGATCTACCGGCACTGGTCGCCGAGCTGGAACGGCTGCCCTGCTGCGTGCGCGACCGGCGGGGTGAGGACCGCGGCGACCCGCTCAACCTCGTGTTTATCGGTGACATCCAGGACATGTACTATGCATTCCTGCGCGCCGGCTGGGATGAGACCGAGACCATCTACAGTGCCTCGCTGATCAAGACCGCCGCGTCGGCGCTGTCTGGCGGCCGCTATCGCTACTCACCGGTCAGTGCATTGTACGTCTTTGGGCGTCCCCAGGACGCGGCCTTGCAGCGGGCCCGCAAGAGCATTCACGAGCGCAACCATCTGCGGGTCTGGCTCACGCCGCTGCGCTTCGAAGACAAACCGGTCTGGGTCGGTCAGATCAGCCGGGACATCGGCGTCCGCTTCACCTGGCGAACGATTACCACCCACAAGATCGATCCCGACGTCGACGAGACCCGTGAGTTCCTGCTCGAAGACATCGCCTATTCACAATCCCTGGCGAAGTTCGGCTATGTCGGCGGCGTTGGCCCGGCACCGTACGACCAGCCGCGCCGCAACCTGACCGGAGATCCGTATTTCACGGACGGCCGGCGCTTGGTGATGTGGATCTCCGGCAAACAGACATCGATCAGCGAAATCGATGTGTTGGACCTGTCTCCGTACCACACCGGGCATGTTTCAGATTGAGCGAGTAGCCGGATCGCAGCGTTTCCCCGCGGCCTTTCGTGGCGCCGCGTGGCTTCCACCTGCGGCGACGTGGCGTGTTTCACGCGGTGGCGCTGGAGGTACAGCCCTGCCGATCCTGCCGGCCTGTCGAGTCGTCGGTCGTCGGTCCCGCTGTGCCGACAGCATTGCTCCGCGGCCGGCGGCCGAGCAGCGTCCTGAGCGGTGACGTCGGTGAGTCGTTCGTTCCCTCTTTGCGCCTGGCTTCTGGCCACGCTCGGCCTGCTTGTTTCGGGCTGCGTCGGGCAGCCGGTGGCTACGTCACGCGACGTGCCGGCCCGGGAGACGGTCGTGCTGCTGCATGGGCTCGGCCGCGGCAAAGCGTCCATGTGGCTGCTGGCAAGCCGTATCGAGCAGGCCGGCTTCGATGTGGTTCGCATCGGCTATGAGTCGTTGAGCGATTCACCGCAAGGGATTCTCGCGTCGGTAGGTCGACAAATCGACGCCTGCTGCGCAGATTTGCCGGGGCCGTTGCACCTCGTCGGGCATTCTTTCGGCGGACTGCTCATTCGTGGCTATCTCGCTGGTCGCGAGCCGCGTTGGCTGGGCCGGGTCGTGTTGATCGGCACGCCAAACGCCGGTACGCCGCTGGTCGATATGCATCGCGATGCCTGGTGGATGGATTACCTGGGCCCGACCGCACGGCGACTGGGTACGCAACAGGACAGTTTCCCCAACTCCTTACCCCAACCCAATTATCCGGTGGGGGTCATCGCCGGCGTTTGGGAGGCGCCCATGCTCGACGACCTGATTCCGGATGACAGCGACGGCCTGGTGCCGCGGGCATCGACCCGGGTAGAGGGCATGACCGATTTCGTTGTCGTGGAATCGAATCATTGGAGCCTGCGCTATAGTCGGGAAGTCGCTCTTCAGACCATCGCTTTCCTAAGAACGGGGCGTTTCTCGCGCAATGATTAACCGCCTGTGTCCTTTGCGGTCGTCCTGGTCGCCCTGATGCTCGTGATCCTGGATTTCGATCGTGGGCGGCGGGCTTCATCCGAGTAGACAGCCGCGCGCTCGATGGGGTCATCCGGGGCATGGCATCACAGTTGCCGGATTGACTCGCGGCCAGAGGGCGCGGCGCCCGGTGCCCGCGATCACTCGGGGTCCAGCGCGCCCAGCGGTATCGTGATGTGCGCGAGCTCCCGCCCGTCCACGCCGTTGAGCGAGAGGTGGAGCCGCGGTTCGGGTTGATGCCAGTCGACACGCAGCATGCCAAAGTGGTCTTCCCGAACACTGTCTCCCACGACACGGTGACGATTCGACTCGCTCCGCCCTGCGCGGGCCGAATTCAGGCCGCTCGCAGTGATTTCGTATAGCGGGTAGCCGATGATCTCGGCGGGCAGCCTCGATATATCACCGTGGTGCCGGTCGCCGCTGAGGATGACCACGCCATTCGCGCGCGAGTCGCGTATCAGCCGCAACAGTCTTTCACGCTCGGCGGGAAAATTGGCCCATTTTTCGAAGCAGTGGTCGTCAGGTATCACCTGGATGCTGGAGACGAGGAGGCGCAGGTCGGCCGGTGCCTGCAGCGTCCTCTCCAGCCATTGCCACTGTGCCGGGCCGAGTATCGTCGCCGCGGGATCTGTGTTGGGCAGCAGTTCGCGCCGCGGGCAATGGCCCCGACTCGGGGCGACCTTCAACGGGCTGCGGAAGTACCGCGTGTCCAACAGGATGATCTGAACGCGCCGATCGCCCCGGTCCAGGTAGCGCACGGAGTAGATGCCCGGGCGTGTCCGCTCTTGCGCCCCGTCGGGCACGGCAAAGAAATCCTGGAACAGGGATTGCGAGGCCTCTTTCCACGGGTAATCACCGCCCCCGTCGTTGCGCCCGTAGTCATGGTCGTCCCAGGTCCCGTAAACTGGCACACGCGCGCGCAGTGCCGCGAATCCAGGATCCTTCGCCAACTGCGCATAGGCCTGCCCAATACGATCAGGTTCGGGTCGATGGCGCAACGGACCCTTGTCCGTGTAGACGTTGTCACCGAGAAAGACGAAGGCATCCGGTGCCTCGGCCAGCACCGCGTGCCAGACGGGCTGCGGCTGCCATTGACGCAGGCAGGAGCCAAACGTGAGCGTGGTCGTCGGTGCCGCAACGGCGCCGGCACAAGACATCGATACGCACATCAACAGGGCTCTCAGTTCCATGGGGTTCTCCTTGCCGCCCGGGGCGAAGCGTCGCACAGTGCGGCACAGCCCGAAACCCGGCCACCAACCCTGGATTAATCATGGGGTTTGCCGCACCACGCCATTTAAGCTGTGAGCCATCGAAAATTGTCGAAGTCGATGTCGATTTCGCAGGAAAGTCAGGAGTGGAGTGATGAGTTTGCAAATGCCAGAACGAGATGGCGACGGATATCTGCTGAGCATGTCGGACTGGACCCCGGAAATCGGTCGCGCGATGGCCGAGGCGGATGGCGTCGAATTGGACGATGTCAAATGGGACCAGATCCTCAAGGCGCGGGAGTATTACGAAGAGGAGAACGTCGTACCCCCGATCCGAAAGTTCGCGAAATATGTGGGTCAGGACCAGAAAGCGATCTTCAAGATGTGGAAGACCGGCCCGATGAAGCCGATCACCAAGTACGGCGGCCTGCCCAAGCCCACCGGTTGCGTCTGAAGCCTGCTGTGGCCGTCGGCATTGGCCGCGGCCCCGTGGTACTGGTCTTCCCAAGTATCCTCCGGTTGCGACGGTCCGGCGATCGGTCCGCCGAACAGCGCGTCTCTCGTTAGGACCTTCTCGAGTCTCCCTGCCAGCAAAGTCCTCTCCAAGTTTTGCGCGACACAGCCGCTACTTGGTGCAATCGTCGGCCTTGTCTGCGCCCTCAGTCTCTGAAACCCGTCCACGAGCGGCGAGTCGCAACGGTCGCTGACCGACGCACGAGGTGAAAATGGCCTTTTGTCGAGCGGGAGTGAGTTGGGCTTCGTTCAATGCTGCCGCATGGTTGATTCGCGGATTGACGTTCCGAGCAGCCGGTTGGTGTAATCTTCGACGAAGTTTTGTAGCCGTTAAATGGTGTTTGTTGTGACCAGTATTCAACCTGTCATCCTATCCGGGGGCTCAGGGACGCGCCTATGGCCGCTGTCGCGCCGTGCGTACCCGAAGCAATTTCTCGCGCTGATCGACGACGCATCGCTATTGCAGTCGACAGCGGCGCGTCTCGACAGCCTGGAGGACGTGGCCAAGTTGCACGGACCGCTGATCGTCTGCAACGACGCTCACCGCTTCCTGGTGGCGGAACAGTTGCGCGAGAGCGGACACGAGGCCCGCGGCATCCTGCTGGAGCCGGTCGGTCGCAATACGGCCCCGGCGCTGACCCTGGCTGCGTTAGAGGTGGCGGCAGAGGACCCGGTCATGATCGTGATGCCGGCGGATCATGCGGTCAAAGATGACGACGCCTTTGCCGCCGCTGTGTCGGCGGGCCTGCCGCATGCGGCAGACGGCCGGGTCGTGACCTTCGGCATCGTGCCGGACGCTGCGCAGACCGGCTTTGGCTATATTCAGGCGGGTGGGGCCATCGATGCCGGTACGTTTGCGCTCGAGGCGTTCATCGAGAAACCGGACCGTGCGACCGCCGAGTCCTACCTCGCATCCGGTGGCTACTACTGGAACAGTGGCATCTTCCTGCTGCGCGCGTCGCGTTGGCTGGAACTCATCGAGCGTTTCCGGCCCGACATCGCGGCCGCGGTGCGGACCGCGTATGCCGCGGGTCAGCGCGATCTGGACTTCTTCCGCGTCGACCCGAGCGCTTTTGCGGATTCGCCCGCCGATTCGATCGACTATGCGGTGATGGAGCCGCTGTCGCGCGAGCCTGGCGAGTGTCTCGTCATCCCGCTCGATGCCGGCTGGTCGGATATTGGTGCCTGGAGCGCTTTGTGGGAAGTCTCCGAGCGCGATGCACAGGGCAACGCCTGTCATGGCGACGTGATCACCTTCAACGCCGGAGACAATCTGCTGCACGCCCAACATCGTGTCGTCGCCGCCGTCGGGGTGCGCGACCTGGTGGTCGTCGAGACGCCCGACGCGGTGCTGGTCGTCCACAAGGAGCACACTGAAGACGTAAAGCGGATCGCTGAACAGCTCGATGCGCAAGGTCGCTGCGAGAGTGAGTTTCATCGTCGAGTGCACCGGCCGTGGGGATCGTTCGAGGGCGTGGATGAGGGGCACCGCTTCCAGGTGAAACGCCTGACCGTGAAGCCGGGCGCCTCGCTGTCGCTGCAAATGCATCACCATCGGGCCGAGCACTGGATCGTCGTCAGCGGCACTGCGCGAGTGACCTGCGACGATACCGAACAGCTGTTGAGCGAGAACCAGTCGACCTATATCCCGATCGGCACCCGCCATCGACTGGAAAATCCTGGCACCATCCCACTTGAGATCATCGAGGTTCAGTCCGGCGCCTATCTTGGCGAAGACGACATCGTTCGGTTCGACGACGTCTACAATCGCGCCGGTAAGAAAGGCTGAGTCGGCGCGGACGTTTCTCGCGGCGGCGCTTTTCCGCTATGCTCTGACGCCTTTTCGACGGGTCGCGGAGCGGAGCTGGCAATGGGTTTCAAATGTGGGATTGTGGGTCTGCCCAACGTAGGCAAGTCGACGTTGTTCAATGCGCTGACCAGGGCCACGATCGCGGCCGAGAACTATCCGTTCTGCACCATCGATCCGAATGTCGGGGTCGTGCCGCTGCCCGACCCGCGGTTGAAGGTGCTGGCCGACATCGTTCATCCCCAGAATGTCATTCCTACCGTCATGCAATTCGTCGACATCGCCGGCCTGGTGGCTGGGGCCTCCAAGGGCGAGGGACTGGGCAACAAGTTTCTAGCCAACATTCGGGAGACCGATGCGATCGCCCAGGTGGTTCGCTGTTTCGAGAACGAAGATATCGTACATGTGGCCGGCAAGATCGACCCCTTGTCGGATATCGAAGTGATCAACACCGAACTCGCGCTGGCCGACTTGGAAACGGTCGAAAAGGCGCTGCAAAAGGCCGAGAAGCTGGTCAAGACCGGCGACAAGCAGGCATTGGCGCGGCGCGACCTGCTGGCGCGTGTCGTGGGTCAGCTCGACCAGGGCCTCCCGGTCAGGGCGATGCCGCTGGCCGACGAGGAGGCGGCGGAGCTGCGTGATCTGCATCTGCTCACGATCAAGCGCACACTGTACATCGCGAACGTCGACGACGACGGCCTTCATGACAACCCGCATCTCGAGGCCCTGCGCGCCCATGCGCAGAAGGAGGACGCCGAGGTGGTGCCGGTCTGTGCGGCGATCGAGGCCGAGCTGGCGGAACTGGACGACGCCGAGAAGATCGAGTTCCTGGCCGAAATGGGGCTCGACGAGCCGGGACTGGACCGCGTCGTGCGCGCCGGGTATCGGCTGTTGCATCTGCAGACCTATTTCACGGCCGGGGTAAAGGAGGTGCGCGCTTGGACAGTCCCGGTCGGTGCGACTGCGCCGCAGGCCGCCGGGGTCATTCATACTGATTTCGAGCGTGGTTTCATTCGCGCCGAGGTGGTCGCCTACGAAGATTTCGTCGCCTGTCACGGCGAGCAGGGCGCGAAAGAGGCGGGCAAGCTTCGCCTCGAGGGCAAGGACTATGTGGTCCAGGACGGTGACGTCGTTCATTTCCGCTTCAATGTCTGAGGCGGTCGAGCCGATTGACGCATACGGCCGCAGCCGCTATATTCTCGCGCCTCGTATGGCAAGGTAGCTCAGCTGGTTAGAGCACCGCACTCATAATGCGGGGGTCGGCGGTTCAAATCCGCCCCTTGCTACCATTTCTCCGCCGAGCGGGTCGCCCTGTTTCGATCGATGCATGTCGTCCGCCGTCTCCCTCGACGCCCGCGCGATGGCCTGCCGCCCCGCCCGCCTGCTGCTCACGCGCGTCCTGCGCGCAGCCCCTGCCCGGCGAACGGATCCGGGGTACTCGCCGCTGTCGTCCTCAGCGCCCCGCGCCCATGGGTCGCCGCTGAAACTTTTGACCGGCAACGCGGGTCTACAAAGGTGGGCAAGATGCCCCGCAACGAACACAGCGTTCGTTGAGACTCCCCTTGGTGATTGGCCGGCGCCCCGTTCGAGGGCGCCGGCCCATTTTTTTGCACCGTTATAAACCCGTCACGAGGGTCCGTGCACCATCATGGCGCAGATTTCCCGTGCCGTGCGTGCTGACAGCACCGGCTTAAACCTTACTCAACATATTTCATTCTTTGGCATGGCTAATGCAAGCGCTAGCCGAGCCTATCTTTTCCGCTCGATAACCAGAACATTTTGACAGACGGGGAACATATGAAAGCAATCACCGCGAAACGCCTGGCTGGAACGGCGCTGCCCTCGTTGTTGCTCTGCAGCAGCACCGCCCTGGCCGACGAGGCTGTCGCCAACGGTGCCAATACGGCCTGGATACTGACTTCGACCGCGTTGGTGCTTTTCATGACACTGCCGGGCCTGGCGCTTTTTTACGGCGGTTTGGTGCGCAGCAAGAACGTGCTCTCGGTGTTGATGCAGTGCTTCGCGATTGCCGGCACGGTCTCGATTCTCTGGCTGATCGTGGGATATAGCCTCGCCTTCGGGGAAGGCAATGCCTGGATCGGGGACTTCAGCAAGGTGATGCTGTCCGGTGTCGGGCGCGACACCCTGTCCGGTGACATACCCGAGTCGCTGTTCATGATGTTTCAAATGACGTTCGCGATCATCACGCCCGCGCTGATCGTCGGCGGATTCGCCGAGCGCATGAAGTTTTCCTCGATGCTGCTATTCAGTGCGCTGTGGCTCCTGCTGGTTTACGTACCGGTTACCCACTGGGTATGGGGCGGCGGCTGGCTTGGCGAGATGGGTCTGTACGACTTCGCCGGTGGTACCGTGGTGCATATCACCGCCGGTGTCGCCGCGCTGGTCGCCGCGCTTGTATTGGGTCCGCGGCGCGGTTTCCCCGACCAAGCGATGCCGCCGCACAACATGACCATGACGGTGATGGGTGCCGGCATGCTCTGGGTTGGGTGGTTCGGCTTCAATGGCGGCAGCGCGCTGGCGGCCAACGGCGATGCCGCAATGGCGATGCTGGTCACGCATATCTCTGCGGCGGCGGGCGCGATGCTTTGGTTGATCATGGAATGGGTGAAGTTTGGCAAGCCCAGCGCGCTGGGGGCAGTCACCGGCATGGTCGCGGGCCTGGGTACGATAACGCCGGCTTCGGGTTACGTTGGTCCTGGCGGGGCGCTAATCATCGGCATCTTGGCGGGTATCGTCTGCTTCAATGCGACACTCTTCATTAAACGCGTGCTGAAGATCGACGATTCGCTCGACGTGTTTCCGGTGCACGGCGTCGGTGGGATCCTGGGTACCCTGATGGCCGGGGTCTTCTCTGCGACCGGGCTTGGCGTATTCAGCGGTTACGGCTTTGCCGACAACATTGGCAGCATGGGTGGGCAGCTCTATGTGCAACTGGTCGGAATCCTGGCCACGGTCGCATTCACTGCTGCCATGACATTCGTCATCCTGAAGCTAGTCGGTGCGCTGCTCGGCCTGCGGGTAAGCGATGACCAGGAGATCGAAGGTCTGGATATCGTGATGCACGAGGAGCGTGGCTACGACATGCTCTGAACCGCCGGTACCCCAAGTCAAGCGGGGCGCGCAATGAGCAGGCGCGTCCCGTGTACTGACCGCAGGGTCGCCCTATAAATCCAGCCCAGGTCGAATAACCCACCCTGGTGGGAGCATCGTCGCGGAGGCCGCGAATTCCGTGATCATCCCGATTAGCGTCAGTCCGACCATGATCGAGCCTCAGGCCGGCAT
>CBFCWF010000063.1:0-18580 GCA_965601425.1 uncultured Chromatiaceae bacterium
AATGCGCAGCCTGACATGCATCGACAGGCACCGCCATGAGCCAAGCAGCCACCCCCACCCCGGTCGACGATGTGGCCGCCCATATGCAGGAACTGGGACGCCGGGCCCGCATCGCATCGCGCGCGATCGCGGCCGCCGGGGACACCGCGGCGAAGAACGCCGCGCTGCATGCGATCGGCGACGACCTCGACGCCAGACGCGACACCTTGCTGGCCGCAAATCTCAAGGATCTGGAGGCCGGCGCGGCGAAGGGCCTCGAAACGGCGCTGCTGGATCGCCTTGAGCTGAATCCGGCGCGCATCGACGACATGATCTCGGGCCTGCGCCAGGTCGCGACGCTGCCCGATCCGGTCGGCGAGATTTTCGACATGACGTTCCGGCCGAGCGGGATCCAGGTCGGCCGCATGCGGGTACCGCTCGGTGTCGTCGGCATCATCTACGAGTCGCGCCCCAATGTGACCGCGGATGCGGCTGCACTGTGCCTGAAGTCTGGCAACGCGACCGTGCTGCGCGGGGGGTCCGAGGCGTTTCACTCGAACCAGGCGATCGCCGTGAGCATCCATCGCGGGCTGGAGGCCGCCGGGTTGCCGGCCGACGCGGTGCAGGTCGTCGGCACCACCGACCGGAAGGCGGTGGACCAGATGATCAGCATGCCGGAGGCGATCGACGTGATCATTCCACGCGGCGGCAAAGGCCTGATCGAACGGGTGAGCGCCGTGGCGCGCGTTCCGGTGATCAAGCACCTGCACGGCGTGTGCCATGTGTATGTGGACGACGAGGCCGATCCGAAAAAGGCCTTCGACATCGCGCTCAACGCCAAGACCCAGCGCTACGGGACCTGCAATACGATGGAGACCCTGCTGGTCAATGCAACGATCGCCGACGACTTCCTGCCACGCATCGCAGCGGCCTATCGGGAGGCTGGCGTGGTGCTGCGCGGTTGCGAGAAGACCTGCGAAATCCTCGGCAGCGGATGCGACGCCGCGACCGAGGCCGACTGGGACGAAGAATACCTGGCCCCGATC
Source organism: uncultured Chromatiaceae bacterium (assembly GCA_965601425.1). Lineage (GTDB taxonomy): Bacteria > Pseudomonadota > Gammaproteobacteria > Chromatiales > Chromatiaceae > Thiosocius. The sequence continues at coordinate 1,026 of CBFCWF010000063.1, forward strand.
CTGTCGATTCGTGTGGTCCCCGATATCGGCGCAGCGATGGAGCACATCGCCCGGCACGGGTCCATGCACACCGACAGCATCGTCACCGAGAACTTCAGCAAGGCGCGGCGCTTCCTGCGCGAGGTGGATGCCAGTTCGGTGATGGTCAACGCGTCGACACGATTCGCCGACGGGTTCGAATACGGCCTGGGCGCCGAGATAGGGATTTCGACCGACAAGTTCCATGCGCGTGGGCCGGTCGGCCTGGAGGGTCTCACGTCGGTCAAGTTCATCGTGCTCGGCGATGGACACGTCCGACGCTAGCCCGCACCCGGCCTCCGTCGGCGTCTTCGGCGGCACATTCGACCCGGTGCACAACGGGCACCTGCGTATCGCACTGGACGCCTACGAGGCCCTGGGTCTCGCGCAGGTACGCCTGATCCCACTCGCACGCGCCGTTCATCGCGGCCAGCCGGAGACCCCGGCCGCATCGCGTCTGGCGATGGTACAAGCGGCGCTGGGCGGGCGCGAGGATCTGGTCGTCGACGACCGGGAGCTGAGGCGTGCCGGACCCTCCTACACGATCGATACGCTGAAATCGCTGCGGAGCGACCTGCCGGGCACGCCACTGTGCCTGCTGCTCGGTACAGATGCATTCGCCTCTTTCTCCCGCTGGCGCGACCCGCAGGGCATACTGGATGTCGCCAACCTCGCGATATTGGAGCGCCCGGGGCAACACCCGGAGTTCGACGCAGATATTGAACGGCTGCTGGCAGCGCGGCAGCGCGACCGGCTTGGCGCGCCGCCTGCCGGGCAGATCGTATTCTGTCCGGTGACCCAGCTCGACATCGCCTCGAGCGACATCCGCCGCCGCATCGCGGCCGGGCGAAGCGCCGACTTCCTCGTCCCCCCCGCTGTGGCCGACATGATCGCACGGCAGCGCCTCTACCGCCGATGAACCCGATGCGCGCGGCGTTCCGCCCGGCGGGCAGGCAGCGGACGCCGCATGGTTTATCATTCCCGCTAACGTCAACCGCCGGAACAACGCATGCAGGTAGAACAACTCTGCGACCTCGTCGTAAAGACCCTTGAAGACATGAAGGCCTTCGATATCGTGACCCTGGACGTCCGGGGCAAGACCAGCATTACCGATTTCTTCGTCATTGCCTCGGGCACCTCCGACCGGCACGTCAAGTCGACCGCGGAATCGGTGGCATTCCAGGCCAAGCAGGCGGGGCAGCCGCCGATCGGGACGGAGGGTCTGCAGGAGGGCGAATGGGCGCTGATCGACCTGAATGGCGTCGTCGTACACGTGATGCAAGCCAAAGTCCGGGACTTCTATCAGCTCGAGCGCCTCTGGAGCCTCGATCCCGCCGCGGCGGAAAAGATCAGCAAGGAACGCGGTACAACCTGAGCGGCCATGCATACCATGCAGGCCGAGACCGTGGTTCGGTCGCGCGGGTGAACATCCACCTGATCGCGATTGGGGACAGGATGCCGCGTTGGGTACAGGAGGGCTACGAGGAGTATGCGAAACGCCTGCCGCCCGAGTGCGGACTGCGGCTGGTCGAGATCCCGGCCGGCAGGCGCACCAAGAAGGCGGACATCGCGCGTATCGTGCAGGACGAGACCGGGCGGCTGCTCGGCGCAGTCCCGAAGGGTGCGCTGCCGGTGGCGCTCGAAGTCGATGGAAGGCCCTGGTCGACCAGGGACCTGTCGCGCCGCCTGCAGGACTGGATGCTCGGCGGCCAGGACGTGGCGCTGCTGGTCGGCGGCCCAGAGGGTTTGGGCGAATCCGCCAGGGCGTCGGCGGCTCAGCTCTGGTCGCTGTCACCGCTGACGCTGCCCCACCCGCTGGTGCGCATTCTGATTGCGGAGCAGCTGTACCGGGCCTGGAGCATATTGCGCAACCATCCTTACCACCGCGGCTGAACCGCCGGACCCGCGGGACGCCCAGGTCCTCACCCCCGAGAACGAAATGAACTCCCTGGCCGCATGATCATCCTCGCCTCCAAATCGCCACGTCGCGCCGAGCTGTTGAAGCAGGTCTGCGTACGGTTCCGCACCGAACCGGCGGAGATCGACGAGGGGGTCTTGTCCGGTGAAGCGGCACCGGACTACGTGCGGCGTATCGCGATCGCGAAGGCCCGTGCGGTACAACGCGCCTTTTCCGACCAGGTCGTGCTCGGCGCCGACACCGCCGTGGTGCTGGACCGGAGCATCCTCGGTAAACCCCGCAGCCGCGCGGAGGGTATACGAATGCTGGGCACGCTGGCCGGACGCATGCACGAGGTGCTGACCGGCGTGGCCGTGCTCGCCCACGATCGATGCCACTATCGCCTGAGCCGCAGCCGGGTCGGGCTACGCAGCATCAGTGCGCGAGAAATGGCCGCCTACTGGGCCACCGGGGAACCGTGCGACAAGGCAGGCGGCTATGCGGTGCAGGGCTTCGCCGCGCTGTTCGTCGAACACATCGAAGGCAGCTACTCCGGCATCATGGGTCTACCGCTGTTCGAGACCATGCAACTGCTGAATGCGGTCGGGGTACGCAGCGATTGGGACGTGTAAACTCGGGCAATGAGCGAGGAAATCCTGATCAATGTCACGCCACCGGAGACCCGAGTCGCGGTGATCGAGAACGGCGTGCTGCAGGAGGTGATCGTCGAGCGCACCGCGAAGCGCGGTCTGGTGGGCAACATCTACAAGGGCAAGGTCTGCCGGGTCCTGCCGGGGATGCAGGCCGCATTCGTCGATGCCGGGCTGCAGCGTGCCGCGTTCCTGCATGCCTCCGACATCCAGGCCGAGGGCGCGGAAAAGACGGGGCAGATCGCCGACCTGGTCAGCGAGGGCGGCGAAGTGATCGTACAGGTAGTCAAAGACCCGCTGGGCACCAAGGGCGCGCGTCTGACCACAAACATCTCGATCCCTTCACGCTACATGGTCTTCATGCCGAATGTGGGCAATGTGGGCGTGTCCCAAAAGATCGAGGACGAAGACGAGCGTGTAAGACTGCGTGAGATCCTTACGCACTTTGCGGAGGCCAACGAAGGCGGTGCCGGCTTCATCGCGAGGACCGCGGCAGAGGGCGTATCCGAGGAAGCGCTGCGCAACGACATGCGCTTTCTGGTGCGATTGTGGCGTTCGATCCAGGAGCGTGCCACGACCGTGCCGGCGCGCGAGCTCATACATGAGGATCTGCCGCTGGCCCTACGCGCACTGCGCGACCTGATCAATCCGGAGGTCGAAAAGGTAAGGATCGATTCCCGCTCGACCTGGGAAAAGGCCCTGCGCTTTGCCGCGAAATACATTACCGAGCAGCGATCTTCAATCGAATATTATCCGGGTGAACGGCCGATATTTGACCTCTACGGCGTCGAGGACGAGATCCAGAAGGCGCTGGAGCGCAAGGTGGACCTAAAGTCCGGCGGGCATCTGGTGATCGACCAGACCGAGGCAATGACCACGATCGACGTCAACACGGGGGCGTTCGTCGGACATCGCAACCTCGAAGAGACCATCTTCAAGACCAACCTGGAGGCGGCCCAGGCGATCTGCCGCCAGCTGCGGCTGCGCAACCTCGGCGGTATCATCATCATAGATTTCATCGATATGACCGACGAGGAACACAAGCGTCAGGTGTTGCGTGCGCTGGAGCGCTGCCTGGCGCACGATCATGCCAAGACGCACATCTCCGAGGTGTCGACGCTTGGCCTGGTCGAGATGACGCGCAAGCGGACGCGCGAGTCTTTGGAACACGTGCTGTGCGAGAGTTGTCCGACGTGCAGTGGCCGCGGCACGCTTAAGACGGCGGAGACGGTCTGCTTCGATATTTTTCGCGACATCCTGCGGGAGTGGCGCCAGTTCGATGTAGAGCAACTGCTGGTGCTCGCGTCGCAAGAAGTGGTCGACCGCCTGCTCGACGAAGAGTCGCAGAATCTGGCCGAGCTGGAACAGTTCATCGGCCGACCGATCAAGTTGCAGGCCGAGGCCCTGTACAACCAGGAGCAGTACGACGTTGTGCTGATCTGAGCGGCATCGCCTGGAAGACGCTTTGCGCATCCTCAGAACACTGTTGATCGGACTGGTGATCCTGTGGGGCTTACTGGCCCTGCTGGTACGGACGGCCACGCCGTTCATAGTCGAGTATCGCGGGCAACTGGCCAGTGAGTTGTCGGTGCAGCTGGGCGCAACGGTGGCCATCGGCGACCTCAAGGCACGCTGGTACGGGCTGCATCCATTGCTCGAGATCTACGACGTGGTGGTCGGACGTGCGGGCGAGCGCCTTCACATCGGCCGGGCCACAGTCGACGTGTCCGCCAAGGAGTGGCTGTTCGGTTCACTGCTCGACGCATTGCGCATCACGATTGAGCGCATGCAGCTGACGCTAGTCCGCGAGGCCAGCGGCCAGGTGCGCCTCGAAGGCTTTGGCCCATTGTTTGAAGGCAGTGGCCTGCGGCTGCCACGCCGCCTGCATCTGGTGGACACGCAGGTCGTCTGGATCGATCGCCGGGCCAATACCCCGCCCGTTTCGATTGACGATGTCGATCTTGTGGTGGTGCGCAGAGACTCGAGCCTGCGGTTGCGCGGGAGCCTGGACAGCGAGGCTGGCAGGGCCGACCTCTGGGCCAGAGTACACGGCTCTCTGACCTCGACAGACTGGCGTGGCGAGAGCTATCTGCGGGTCGACGGTCTCGACGTCGCGCGCTTCTTCGCACCCTACATCCCGCACAGCTACGGCCTGCGCGGGATGGATCTGGACCTGGAATCCTGGACCGATTGGCAGGCTGCAGCCCCGACACATACCCAGGGTCGCGTCGAGATACGCGGACTGGACCTGCAGCCCGCGCCGGCCGATGGCGGCCCGCTCCGGATAGCGCGGGCCGCCGGGCAGTTCACCTTCGATCGCGATGCCGACGGCTGGCGTGCCGGCCTCCACGACCTGCAGCTCACGACACACGGCCGGCCCTGGCCGCTCGGGGATCTCGCCCTCGCCGCGGCCCCCCTGCCCGCCGGGGGCCACAGGATCCGCGCGGCCGCAGATTACCTGCGCATCCAGGACGTGATCGACATCCTTGAGGTGCGCCAACCCTGGCCCGACCTTCACGAACCGCTGGCAGCGCTGCGACCACGCGGCGAGCTGCACAACCTGCGGCTGCAGGCGGTGCTGGCCCCCGACCGCACGGACTGGCGCGCGACCACCGATTTCGAGGGCATTGCAGCCGAGCCGTCCGGAAGGATTCCCGGGTTCGACAGGCTCCGCGGCCGGCTGCACCTGCAACCCGATCACCTGCGACTCGAATTGGCGAGCAGCGATGCCATCGTGCATATGCCGCGGCTCTTCCGCGAGCCGTTGGCGTTACAAACGTTGGACGGCCGGGTCGACCTGTTGCTGCACGATGGCGGCTGGCGATTGCACAGTCATCAGATTCAGGCCGACGCCCGGGACATCGCCACCCGCACCCGAATAGACCTGCGCGTACACACCGGGCGGCGACCCTGGATCGACCTGCAGACCGATTTCCGTGACGCAGACGCAGCCCTCGTCAAACGCTATTTCCCCGCGGGGATCTTGAGCGAGGGCCTGCTGCGCTGGCTCGATCGCGCGTTCGTGTCCGGCCGGGTGCGCAGTGGCACGGCGCTGCTGCACGGGCCATTGCAGGATTTCCCGTTCGAGAACTCCCACACCGGCATCTTTCGGACCGCCTTCGCAGTCGACGATATGGTGCTCGACTACAGCCCCGGATGGCCGCCGATCGAACAGCTAGACGCACAGGTCGTTTTTCATGGGGGTCAAGTCACGATCGAAGCGGATTCGGGCAAGATCTACGATAGCCGGATCACCGACACCCGGGCCCATATCGCAAGCCTGCGGCCGCCCAACGGGATCGAGATCCAGGGCCAGATCGACGGCCCGCTGGAAGACATCCTGCACGTACTGCAGGAGGATGCATTGCGCCAGCGTTTCGGCAAGTTCGCCGCCGCAATGCGCGGGGCTGGCGAGACGCGGCTGGCGCTGAATTTCATCGCGCCGCTGTCTGAAGACGGCCCACGCTCGCTGGATGGCAAACTGCATTTCGATGATGCCACCCTCGCGTTGACGGACTGGGACCTGGTCCTGGACAGAGTGCGCGGTGAACTCGATTTTACGCTGGACGGCCTCTCTGCCGAAGGAATCAGCGGGCGAGCGCTGCGTGCGCCGGTCACGCTGGACGTCTTGTCGACGAGCGAGGGCGCGACCCGGATCCGTACGCAAGGCACCTTCACCGTGCCCAACATTGCGCGCCACCTGCCCAACTTGCCGCTTCAAACGGTAGGCGGCAAGGCCGCGTTCGTCGTGGACGTCGACCTGCCAGCGGACCGTACGGTCGACGACAGTGCGGCGCTGTTGACGGTGCGTAGCGATCTCGAAGGCATCAACATTGATCTCCCGGCACCGATCGGTAAAACCGCTGCAGAGTCCCGCTCGCTCACCGTCAGCGTGCCGCTTGGCGGACATACGGCCACCGGCACCCTGGACTATGCGGGCGAGTTGTCCGCGGCGTTCAGTGGCGACGCCCAGCGGGTCGATCTGGCGTTCGGCGACTCGGCAACGCTGGGCCCGGACCGCGGCATCCGTGTCAGCGGGCGATTGCAACAGCTCGACCTGTCGGCCTGGCGCAACGCGATCGCAAGCCTGTCAATCGGCGAACGGGGCGACACACCGCCGCTCAACGTCGACCTGGAGATCGACCGGCTGCTCGCTGAGCCGCTCGCTATCGATCGGCTGAAACTGCGTCTCGCCCGGCGCGCCGGGATCTGGTGGGGCGCCGCAGAGGCACCGGATATCGCCGGCAGCTTCCGTTTCGCGCAGGCGCGCCCCGACACGCCGATGAGAGTGGATCTCGCACGGCTGTACCTGCGCGTGCCGGTGGCCGAGCAGGGTGCACCGCCAATGGCGGATACGGATACCCAGCGCGGCCCGGACCCCGCCGACCTACCCGGCCTGACGCTGGGTATTGCCGACCTGAGGATCAACCAGGCCGAACTCGGACGCCTGAACCTCGTCGCTCGGCGCGCACCGGAAGGCCTGCGAATCAGCGAACTCAGCCTCCATGATGGCCAGGTGGCACTTGAGGGCCATGGCAGCTGGTCGAGTGCCGGGGGAAGTTTCAGCACGCATGTGCAGGGCGAGGCCACAACCGGGGGGCTCGGAGATCTGCTCGTGGACCTGGGCTACTCGCGGCAGGTCGAAGGCGCCGACGGCGACTTCCGTTTCGACCTGAGTTGGCCGGGCAACCCGATGCAGGGGCGCCGGCCGACGCTGCAGGGGACACTCGGGCTGGACATCGGCGCCGGGCGGCTGGTCGAACTCGATCCCGGCGTAACGCGGGTGGTCGGCCTGCTCAACCTGAACGCGCTGACGCGGCGACTCCGACTGGATTTTCGCGATGTCTACAAAAAAGGCTACAGCTTTGACCGGATTTCCGGCAACTTCAGGTTCGGTAACGGCGAGGCGCGCACCGAGGACCTGAGCGTGCTTGGCCCGACCGGCAGCATCGATCTGCGTGGCTCGGCGGACCTGATCGGGGGCACGCTCGCGCAACAGGTGACCGTGACCCCGAAACTCGACGCCACGCTGCCAATCGCCGGTGCACTCGCCGGTGGCCCGGTGGCCGGCGTCGCGGTGCTGATGGCACAACAGGTACTCACCAAGCAGGTCGACGATATCACCCGTTTTGAGTACGAGGTGAATGGCCCGTGGGAAAGCCCCGATATCGTGCAGTTGGATACCGGCGGCACCTTGTCGAAGATTTACAAGCAGATGAAGCGCGGCGCCGGGCCGGCGCCATCGGGCGACGAAGACATCGGGGTGCCAACACCCAACGCACCGCCGGAAGATTCGACTGCCAGGACCGCGCCGGCGTTGCCCCCGGATGAGCGCGAGGCGGTCGCGCGCCCGATGGCGGCGGGCGATCCGGCGGGGGATGCGGGATCGAAGATACCAAGACCGCTGCGGGGCCTGATGGACCTGCTGGAGAAGGGTGAGCCATATGGCGCCGATCTTCCCGGTGAGGTCGATTGAGTGCCAGCGGCAAAAATACCATCGATACTGACCCCCTTTTCCCGCGGCGATAAGCCTTTGCCCGCGGCGCCGCAGGCATTAGAGTTGACTTTGGAGTTGTCCTTAACAAGCCATGAGTAATTCGAAAACGAAAGTCGCTGCGATACAGCTGGCCTCCGGCAGCAACGTGAGCGCCAACCTGCTGGAGACCGAGCGCCTGACAGAGGCCGCGGCCGAGCAGGGTGCTCAGCTGGTCGTGCTGCCGGAGAACTTCGCGTTCATGGGGCGCAGGTGCAGCGACACCAATGCGCTCCGCGAAGAACCGGGCGATGGCCCTTTGCAGGCCTTCCTGTCGCAGCTGGCGCGTCGCCTGGGTATCTGGATAGTGGGCGGCACCGTGCCGCTGGAGGCGGAACACGCGGCGAAGTGGCGTGCCGCCTGTACCGTGTACGACGAGCGCGGCAGGCAGGTCGCACGCTACGACAAGCAGCATCTATTCGACGTCAACCTGATCGAAAGCAACGAGCAGTTCGTCGAATCGGAGAACATCGAACCCGGCGAACGCGTCGTGGTGGTCGACAGTCCGGTCGGACGACTCGGGATATCCGTCTGCTACGATCTGCGCTTCCCTGAGCTGTATCGCGGGATGATCGACCGGGGGGTCGAGGTGATCGCACTGCCCGCGGCATTCACCGCGATCACCGGGCGCGCGCACTGGGAGACACTGGTGCGGGCACGGGCGATAGAGAATCTCTGTTACGTGATCGCGGCAGCGCAGGGCGGTTTCCATGTGGCGAGCCGCGAGACCTTTGGTCATAGCATGATCGTGGACCCCTGGGGCACCCGGCTGGCACTGCGCGAACGCGGCAACGGTTGCGTCTTGGCGGAGATCGATCGCGGCTTCCAGAATACCACCCGGCGTAACTTCCCCTGCCTTGATCACCGACGGCTGCATTGCCGCTGACCCCCGGTGCGCCAAGCCCGGCGCCACCGGACAGGAGTATCCACCGATGACCCAAAGTACCGCCATTGCACGCCAAACGCTGCTCGACACGCCAGGCCTTAGCGAGTCGCAGCTCGGCCAGGTCATGGATCGCCTGCTCAGCCGTCAGGTCGATGCCGCAGACATTTTCTTCCAGTATGGCCGCCTGGAATCCTGGGTGTTGGAGGACGGCATCATCAAGGAAGGCAATCACAGCATCGAGCAGGGCGCAGGTCTGCGCGCGATCAGCGGTGACAAGACCGGTTTCGCCTATACCGACAGTCTCGAACTCACGCGTCTGCTCGATGCGGCGGGCGCGGCGCGCGCAATCGCCCGCGCGGGGCAACATGCGAGCCAGGCCATAGATCACGGGCCGGCGGCGCCGGCCCTGTATGCACCGCTCAACCCGCTTGAGTCGCTGGACGAGACCATGAAGATCGAGCTGATGCGCCGCGCCGATGCGACAGCCCGCGCCGTCGATCCGCGTGTACAGCAGGTCATCGTCAGCCTGGTGGCCGCCCATGACGTGGTCCTGGTCATGGACAACGCAGGCCAGATCAACGGTGACGTACGCCCCTTGGTCCGGATGAGCGTGCAGGTGATCGTCGAACAGAACGGCCGCCGTGAACAGGGCAGCGCCGGTGGGGGCGCGCGCCAGGCGCTCGATTTCTTCCTCGATGAAGAACGCGCGCTCGGCTATGCACGCGAGGCCGTGCGCCAGGCGCTGGTGAACCTGGAGGCGGTTGCGGCGCCGGCCGGGATGCTGCCGGTGGTGCTCGGGCCGGGTTGGCCCGGGGTGCTGCTGCATGAGGCGGTCGGCCACGGCCTGGAGGGAGACTTCAACCGCAAGGGCACGTCGGCATTCGCCGGGCGGATCGGCGAGCAGGTAGCATCACCGCTGTGCACCGTGGTCGACGACGGCACGCTGCCGGGCCGTCGCGGCTCGCTGACGATCGACGATGAAGGGACGCCCTCGGCGTACAACGTGCTGATCGAAAACGGCATTCTCAAGAGCTACATGCAGGACAGGATGAACGCGCGGCTGATGGGCGTTGAACCGACCGGCAACGGGCGACGTGAATCCTACGCCCACTTGCCTATGCCGCGCATGACCAACACCTACATGCTGGCCGGCGGTCACAAGCCCGAAGAGATCATCAGCTCCGTCGAGCGCGGTCTATATGCGGTCAACTTCGGCGGCGGCCAGGTGGACATCACGTCGGGCAAGTTCGTGTTCTCGGCCAACGAGGCCTACCTGATCGAAAACGGCAAGGTGACCAGACCGGTCAAAGGTGCGACCTTGATCGGTAACGGTCCGGAGGTCATGACACAGATCAGCATGGTCGGCGACGACCTCGCGCTCGACACAGGTGTCGGCACCTGTGGCAAAGAGGGACAGAGTGTCCCGGTCGGCGTCGGCCAACCCACACTGAAGATCGATCAACTCACCGTTGGCGGGACTGCCGCCTGAGTACTGCACAATGAGCGAGACGGAACAGATTGCCCAACTCAAGCAGGTCGTCGACGACCTGCTGCTGGAGGCGCGCAGGCAGGGGGCCGACAGCGCCGAGGCCGGGGTATCCACCCAGACCGGCCTGTCGGTGACGGTGCGGCTGGGTGAGACCGAAACCATCGAACATACCAGCGACAGCGGACTCGCGGTCACGGTCTATTTCGATCATCGAAAGGGCTCTGCCAACACGACCGACCTGCGACCCGAGGCGATACGTGAGAGCGTGGCTGCGGCCTGCCGGATCGCCAAACATGCGTCTCAGGACCCGGCGGCCGGGCTCGCCGACGCGGAGCTGATGGCACGCGAGGTGCCGGATCTCGATCTCTGTCATCCCTGGCAGCTCGGTGTCGAGCAGGCGACGGAGATCGCACGTGAATGTGAAGACGCGGCTCGCGGTCTTGATCAGCGTATCAGCAATTCCGAGGGTGCCACGCTGTACACCCAGCGCTCGGGTTTCATTTACGGCAACACCCACGGCTTCGTCGGGGGTTATCCGACGACGCGTCATAGCCTGAGCTGCGCGGTGATTGCGCAGCAGCGCGACGAAATGCAGCGTGACTACTGGTACGACAGCAGTCGACTGCCCACCGCGCTGCAGGATCCCGCCGCGATCGGTCGCAAGGCCGCGCAACGCGCGCTCGCCAGGCTGGACGGCCGCCGGCTCGGCACCCGAGAGTGTCCGGTCCTGTTCCGGGCAGAAGTGGCCCCGAGCCTGTTGCGCAGCCTGTTCGGCGCGATTCGGGGTCATGCCGTGTATCGCCGCTCGACCTTCCTGCTGGACAAGGTGGGAACGCAGATCTTCCCGGAATGGGTGGCCGTCACAGAGGATCCGCTGCAGCCGTGCGGCCAGGCCAGCGCACCGTTCGACAACGAGGGCGTGGCGACGGCGTACCGCGAACTGGTCGCGAATGGTGTGCTGCAGGGTTATCTGTTGGACAGTTATGCGGCCCGCAAGCTCGGGCTACAGAGCACCGCCAGTGCGGGCGGCGTGCGCAATGCGCGCATCGCGAGCAGCGGCCAGAATTTCGAGGAACTGCTGCGCGAGATGGATTGCGGCCTGGTCGTCACGGAGTTGATGGGTCAGGGCGCCAACATGGTCACCGGGGACTACTCGCGCGGCGCGGCGGGCTTCTGGGTGGAAGGTGGCGAGATACGGTACCCGGTCGAGGAGATCACGGTGGCCGGCAACCTCGAGGACATGTTTCGGCAGCTCGTCGCGGTGGGGTGCGACGACGCAATACCAGGTAGTGTGAAGACCGGGTCCTGGCTGTTCGAACACATGACGGTGGGCGGCAACTGAATGCGGTGATGGCCGCGAGCGCAGCCTACCGATAGGCTCAAACGATGACGGAGGACAAGCGAATGCGGATCCTGCACACGATGTTGCGAACCGGCGACCTGCAGCGTTCTATCGATTTCTACACCGGGGTGCTGGGCATGCGGCTGCTGCGGCAGAAGGACTACCCTGATGGCGAATTCACGCTGGCCTTTCTGGGCTATGGTGACGAGTCCGACAGCACCGCGATCGAGCTGACCTACAACTGGGGCGTGGACCGCTACGAAATGGGCAACGCCTACGGGCACATCGCGATCGAGGTCGACGACGTCTACCGTGCTACGGACGATATCAAGGCCCGCGGCGGGAAGATTCTGCGCGACGCCGGCCCGATGAATGCCGGCAAGACCATCATCGCATTCGTCGAAGACCCGGATGGCTACCCGATCGAGCTGATCGGCCGCAAGGCCGAACAGGGAGCTAAATGAGCGACAACCTGATGATATTGCCGGCGGCCGACAAGTCGAAGATCCGGCTGGTACGTATTCCGCCCGATTTCGAGGATCAGGAGGTCTATCGCCATGTCACGGGCCTGATTGCGCAGGTCGAGGAGCAGGACCCAGGCTGCACCTGGGAGGACGTCCTCGCGATGCTCGAAGACCGTGGCTTCGAACCTGTCGAGTTCCAACTCGGACCTTCACTGGACTGAGCCCGCGCACCCCCCGTCAGCGAGGCGGGCGGGGCCTGAAACCATGGCTCCGATGCCTCAGTGCGGTGCGATGTGCGCTCGCGCCGACAACAGGCTATCGGCTGGCCGCCCCGTTGCGGTGAAGCACCGGGTGGCTTTGGGCTGTCAGGGGCGCTCAGCGCTTCTTCGGCTTTGGCCGTGGGCCACCCTTCTTCTTCGCCGCGGCCTTCTTCGACTTCGACGGTGACTTACTCGCGGATGCCCCGCCAGCCGGGGCCTTCTTCGCGGCGACCTTGCCAGTCCCCGACGGCTTCTTCGTAGCGGCCTTTCCAGAACCCGACTTCTTCTTTGTCGTTGCCTTCGCCGCCGTAGGTCTCGCGACGGCCGCCTTCTTGTTTGACAGCCGCTTCGCGATGACCTTCTTTACCACGGGCCGCCGCGCCGCCGCCTTTTTCGCGGTCACCTTCTTGGTCGCAGACCTCTTTGCAGCCGACTGCTTTGCAGCGGCCTTCTTGGCCGCGGGCTTCTTCTTCGCGCCCCCCTGTTTCGCCCCCCCCTTCGAGGGCGCCCCTTCCGCAACCTTCGTCACACCGGCCTTTTTCTTCCTGGCCGGCGACTTTTTCGCTGCCGCACCGCCCGACGAGGCGTCCTTGCCGACCGATTGCTTGACTGACCCCTTCTTTTTGGCAACCTTCCCGGCAGACGGCTGCGGCGTCCCCACCCGCTTTCCTTTGCTGGCGGCCTTGGCGGCCGGCGCCGGCTTGGCAGCAGCCTTCCCGCTCGCTGCCTTGCGCCCGGCGGCGGTCTTTTGCACCGTCGCAGCGGACCGCCGATCGGCCGGTGATTTTTTCGATGCCGCCTTTTTTGCCGGCTTGGCGCCGGACCTCTTCGACGCGGCGGCCGGTGCCTTCGTCGGTTGCGCCTCCATCGAGACCTGCGCCTTGGCGCCGCTGGGTGCCCCGGGCGCGGACGCCGCCAGCACGCTGTCTGGCGCAACGCTCGGCGGCATCGCGTCGATCAGCTTGCGCGTCGCCTTCCAGGCCCTCTCCGGCCCTTCGTCGGCCTCGATCGCGCGCAGTTTGTCGTCGAGTCGGTAGTATTGCAGCAGGGGGCCCATCTGACCCTCGTAGACGCGCAAACGATTGCTGATGGTCTCCTCGTAGTCATCGGGACGTCGCACGACCCGGGCCCCACAGGTATCGCACACGCCATCGACCAACGGTGGATTGACATAAAGGTTGTACTGCGCGCCACAATTGTCACAGGTAATCCGGCCGACCAGGCGTTCCATCAGCTCGTCCGGGTCGACCTCGAGGTTGAGCACCAGCTCGACACCCGCATCCAGATCATTGAGCACACTGTCGAGTACATCGGCCTGACCGGCATTCTTGGGTAAATCGACCAGGATGAAGCCCTTGCGCAGATCCATCTGTGGCAGCTGTATGCGCAGCAGCGCGAGCAGCAGCTCATCGGACACCCGGGACATGTCCATGGCCTCCTTCGCGAGCCGGCCCAATTCCGTCTGTTCTGCCGCCGCACGCTGCATGACGCTGCTGACGGTGACAATTGGCATGCCGTAATGATCGGATATCTTCTGCGACAGCTCGGCTTTCCCTGAACCTGGGGGGCCTAGTAGAACGATCCTCATCTTGGCTCCTCAGTGGCCATTATTGTTCTGATCGGCGCCAATCCGCCGGTCGCAACTGCATGCACCCCTAGGCGGTACAAGCAAGTCGTATTAATATAAGGAAATTAGGATTTTCCTATAGGGGCATGCGTGTATTGCATTGGCTAGCGTCAGCTGCGTTGACTAAGCTAATCGAACAGTAATTTGCCTGTCAACGAAGCGTCTGATTTATTACGAATTTTAGGCGATCAACAGAACGTTTTGGGAACCAAACGTCTGAAAGCATCCGAAAAACCGACCTTGGCTACCCCATCACACGATCGCGCCGGAACGACGGGCGCGGCTAACTCCCGGTCAGGTGCATGAGTAAGATCCCCGATATTACTGCCACGGAAGAGTGGATCGTCGCTACGACGCTGAAGGAAAGATACGGGCGCGACATCGAACTGCAGTTCGCGGACGCGGAGATCCGGCTGAACCCGGCAGACCGCGAGTTGACCTCCTGCCCGGTCTTCGTCTGGGAGGCGGACAACTGCCATTTCGTCATCTTCAAGGCCGGGGAAAGGCGTTATCGTTGTCAGTTCTTTTATCGCGGCTATCAACAATACGGCACCGGGGTGCACGAGTACGATGACCTCACCGAATGTGCCGTGTCACTGCTCCAGGCCCAGGCCGACCACACGGCTACGGAGCGTGGCGACATCGACAAGACGAGACGCTGAACATACGGCGGCACCGTTCCACCAGCACAGTTGCAGCTCAATCCGATCTCAGTGAAAGAGGGGAAAAGCATGACGGCGAAAAACGCCTTTTACGCACAATCCGGCGGAGTTACCGCCGTTATCAACGCCTCGGCATGCGGCGTTATTGAGACCGCGCGCGCGCACCCGGACAAGATCGCCAATGTCTACGCCGGGCGCAACGGCATCATCGGCGCACTGACAGAAGACCTCGTCGACACGAGCCAGGAGTCGGCCGAGGCGATCGCCGCCCTCAAGCACACCCCGTCGGGCGGCTTCGGCTCGTGCCGTTTCAAGCTCAAGAGCCTTGAGCAGAACAAGCGCGAGTACGAGCGCCTCATCGAGGTCTTCAAGGCCCACGATATCGGGTACTTTTTTTACAACGGTGGCGGCGACTCGGCGGATACCTGCTACAAGGTCTCGCAGCTCTCGGAGAAGATGGGCTTCCCGGTGCAGGCGATCCACGTCCCGAAAACGGTCGACAACGATCTGCCTATCACCGACAACTGTCCCGGCTTCGGCTCGGTCGCAAAGTACATCGCCGTTTCGACGTTGGAGGCCAGTTTCGACGTGCGCTCGATGGCCGCAACCTCGACCAAGATCTTCGTGATCGAGGTCATGGGCCGGCATGCGGGCTGGATCGCTGCGGCCGGCGCACTGGTCGAGGACGAAGGCATTCCGGTCGTGACCCTGTTCCCGGAGGTCGAGTTCGACAAGGACAAGTTCCTGGCCAGCGTCGACGCCAAGGTGAAGGAGTACGGCTACTGCACGGTCGTAGTGTCCGAGGGCTGTCACTGGCCGGACGGCAAGTTCCTGGCCGAACAGGGCACGCGCGACTCCTTTGGCCATGCCCAGCTTGGCGGTGCCGCACCGGTGGTGGCCAACATGATAAAGGAGGCGCTGGGCCACAAGTTTCACTGGGCTGTCGCCGACTACCTGCAGCGCGCGGCCCGTCACCTGGCTTCGGCATCCGATGTGGAGCAGGCCTATGCGCTGGGCAAGGCGGCGGTCGAAAAGGCCATCGAGGGCAAGAACTCCATCATGCCGACCGTGGTCCGTACGTCGAACAGCCCGTATCGATGGGAAATCGGCGAGGCGCCGTTGAGCGAGGTCGCAAACGTCGAGAAGATGATGCCCACCGACTTTATATCGGACGACGGCTTCGGCATCACGCAGAAATGCAAGGACTACCTGTACCCCCTTATCAAGGGCGAATCCTACCCGCCCTACAAGGACAACGGGATGCCCGACTATGTGACGTTGAAACTGGCCGGCGTCGGACGAAAGCTGGCGGATTTCGAATTGTAGGCCGCGTCTGCGCTTGCCTGAATCGACGTGAGGGGGTCCTGCGGGACCCCTGTTTCGTTCCCGTTCGGGCGCCGCCCGTGATCCTACCGGGGTCTGCACCGAGCACAAGATCTGGTAGTGAACACCCACACACGAGTACTAGCCGCTATACTCAGAAAAAATAATGCGTCTCTGTAAGGATCGCGTCCGGCTCTCCGACGGCCGGCAACGCCAGGAGCGGATCGAAGACCCCTGATGTCGCCTCACGTGACCGACACACGCGTCCACCTACTGGTCGCCGATCAGGATCCGGCCATTGCGCTGGCGGCGAAGATGGCGCTCGACGACTTCGGCTACCAAGTGCGTGCACTCGATTCCGGAGAAGCGACGCTCGCACTGGTCGAAAAAAGGCCGCCGGACCTGATCCTGATCGACGTCGTGCTGCCGGGCATCAATGGCTTCGAGGTATGCCGCAGGATCCGTGAATCCTCACAGCATCAGCTGCCGATCATCGTCGCCACCAGCCGCGACGACTCGGAATCGATCGAAGCCGCGTACCAGGCCGGTGCCACGGCGTTCGTGATCAAACCGATCAACTGGCCCCTGCTGCGCCACCAACTGCAGTACGTATTGCGTAGCAGTCGCGACCAGGCCCGACTGATCGAGAGCGAGGAGCGCTATGCGCTGGCGGCCTCGGGTGCCAATGACGGCCTCTGGGACTGGCACATCGCCGAGCAACGGGTCTATTTTTCACCACGCTGGCGCGAGCAGCTCGGGCTGAGCGAGGTGGATACCGGCTCCCGGATGGAAACTTGGCTGGCCCGCATACACCCCGACGACGCGCTCGGCTTCCGCACCGAACTGAATGCCCACCTCGCGGGGCGGGCCGCCAAGTTCGAGACGGAATATCGCATCCGCGACGGTCACGACCGGTATCGCTGGATGTTGTGCCGCGCACTGGCGATCCGTGATGCCGACGGCAACGCCTACCGTATCGCCGGCTCCCAGACCGACATCACCGCGCGCAAGCAAGCCGAGGAACAACTGCTCCACGATGCCCTGCATGACGCGCTGACCGGCCTGGCCAACCGCAAACTGCTGCTGGAACGCATAGCCCATTCGACGAAGCTCGCACAACGTCGACCGGATCACCGTTTTGCGGTCGCGGTCATCGACCTGGATCGCTTCAAGAATATCAACGACAGCCTGGGACACCTCGCGGGCGATCGACTGCTCGGCCTGATCGCCGAACGCGTCTCGGAACTGCTCAGATCGTCCGACACACTCGCGCGGATCGGCGGTGACGAGTTCGCGATCCTGTTCGACAACTGCGGCGAAGTCAGCGGCCTGCACCGCGTCATGGAACGTATCCGTCGAGAGATCGCGATGCCGTACACGCTGCTCGACCAGGAGGTCGTCGTC
>CBFCWF010000064.1:0-18417 GCA_965601425.1 uncultured Chromatiaceae bacterium
GTGAAAGGGACGCCGATCTGGTCGAAACAGTCGTAGACGAGTTCGGAGCAGATGTACTTCCGGTCGCGCGTGTGGCGGCTGACTTTAAAGAGGATACGAAACCCGATGCGCACGATCTCGAAGTTGTCGTAGGGTTTGGTGAGTTCGTCCATACCGTAGCTGATGGCGTGGTTGAGACGTCCCTGATCGACCTGTGGATGCACCCGCGCAACCATCATGTTGCCCTTGTAGGGGCGATTCTTGCCGTGATAGTCCCGCAGGTACTTCGACAGCGGCGCGAGACGCACGCCGATCAGTGTCTCGCTCTCGAGGATGAATACCCTTTCCAGGGTTGGGTCCTTGTAGATCATGCCGACATGGCTCCAGACGGATCGCGTGAACCGTTGGATCGCTTGCGAGAAGAAATACGAACCTGAGCAGAAAACCAGGTCGCCGGTGCGCAGGTCTCCGCGGATGGCGTCGTAGGGGTGGAGCGGGATCTGTGCGATGGTTTTCTTGCTGATCGGATCGGCCATGGGGACTGGACATTTGACGTTGTCGGGTCAGGGTAATCGATCTGGGCAGCAGGGTGCCAAGGTCGGGCGCCCTGGGGTCAGCACGTCAGGCTTGCCAGCGATCGATTCCACGGGCTGTTCGATGTCGCAGTGATCGTTGGGCGCGGCTCCCGGTACCTCGGTGGCACGGCATGGACGCCGCCGTCGAGTCAACAGGGACCTGTTCACCGCATTTCAAAAAAATGATCGGTATCACAAGGCTAACGGGTCGCTTGCGCTGCTGAGTAAGTGCCATTCGCGCTAAGCTTTCCTGATCAACCCGACGGCGAAAAGCAGCACCGCGGCGCCGACCGTTGCGGTAACGATCGAGCCGATCAGACCGCCGGCGGAGATGCCGAGCAGCCCGAACAGGAATCCACCGATAAGGGCACCAATGACGCCCACGACGACGTTGCCTATCAGCCCGAAGCCGCCACCCTTCATCAGCGTCCCGGCCAGCCAGCCGGCGACCGCGCCGATGATCAAGAAAATGATGAGGCCTTGTACATCCATCTGGGTTTTCCTTGTTGCTTGATTGATAATGGTCGCAACGCCGTCTCGCTGCTACCGCGGCGTTGCTGCCGAACCCGGACTGGCGATTCGACTGTGGCACTCGGCGCGCGCTCAGACCATGCGTCCAGCACGAGGCCAGGGTACACCAAAACCAACGTCGGCTAGCGACAGGGACAAGCCGGGGCATACGCGAGCAACGGAGCAAACGCGGGGCAGCCATGCGCCTGCACGCCGACAAGGTCTCGCCGGAATGCCGGAGCGGTCACCGTCGGAACCGGCGACACGTTTGACAACAGGCGACAAGGCCCGTCGGAGGGGCAGCCCGCAATGACCGGAGACATGCGAGATGGCCCAGTGTCCGCTGGGTCTCAGAGCGACTTGACGCCACTTGAGGCACGGGTAATCGCGAGTCTGATGGAGAAGCAGCGGACGACGCCTGATGCCTACCCGCTGACGCTCAATGCGCTGGTCCAGGCCTGTACACAGAAGACCAGCCGCAACCCGGTGATGCGTCTCGAGATCGGGGAGGTAGGGCACGCGGTCAACGCGCTGCGTGACCGCGGTCTGATCCATGCCAGTCTTGCCGGACGCGCCGAACGTTACGACCACAAGATGGCGTCCAACTACCGGCTGAACCGCCAGGAGCAGGCCCTGCTGTGTGCGCTGATGTTGCGTGGCCCGCAGACCGAGGGGGAACTGCGTTCCAACACCGCGCGCATGGCGGAGTTTCCGGACCTGGCCGCGGTTGCCGATACGCTCGCAGGCCTCGCGGCGCGGGAACCGCCGCTGGTCACCCGCCTGCCGCGCGTGCCCGGCAAACGCGAAGAACGGTTCGGCCACCTGCTGTGCGGCGAAATCGATCAGCAGACGGGCGCCGGTGCGCCGGCGCTCACCGCGCCGCCGACCGATGATGACCGGATCGTCGCGCTGGAGGCGCTGGTCGCCGATCTGCGTGCCGAACTTGAGGTCTTGTGGCGCCTGACCGGCCTGGAGGGACAGCGTCCGCGAAAACCTTGAATCATTATAAAATTTCATAGATAGAAAACGATTTCACAATACGAAACGCGGAGTCTGCCTGGTGGGCGCGCGGCGACCCCGCTGGTCGGTGCCCGGTGAAACCGTCTCTTTGTAAATCAGTTGGATAAACGGGAAGGGGCGGTGCCACGCTACTGACTTCGGCGCCGCGGAACACGGTTTTCTTGCCGCGTGCTGGCGGGTGGACAAGCGCAAAAACCTTGTTAGGCTCTAGGCCTTTCGACGAAACGGGGCGGCTCGCCGCGACGCGCGTCGTATTCGGGGCCGCAAACGCGGCTACCGGTCGGCCGATCGGCACGGACGACGGGCGTCGGATGTCCGGTGAGGCGCCGGCAGGCAAGTAACGGCAGGGTACAGGGAGCGCTACGAATGATGACGCAGTGGGTTCGATTCCTACACGACGGTGCGGAGCACCTGGGTTCGCTTTCCGGGGACGTGATCACGCTGTGCACAGGTGACCTGTTCGACGGGCCTCAGCCGACCGGTCGGCGGCTTCCCCTCGCCGACGTGCGCGTGCTGGCGCCCGTGCGCCCGGGAAAGATGGTCGCGATCTGGAATAACCTGCGCACCGCGGCGGCCAAGCATGGCTGGGACGCGCCGGCCGAACCCCTGTATGTGCTGAAGCCGTCCACCTGCTGCATCGGCCAGGGTGAGACGATACGGCGCCCGGCCGGCTACGACGGACGCATCGTGTTTGAAGGGGAGCTCGGCGTCGTGATCGGACGGCGGTGCAACGCCGTGTCGGAGGCTGAGGCCGCCGACCACATTTTCGGTTTTACCTGTGTCAACGATGTCACCGCGCTGCAGCTCATCGACGCCGACCCTTCCTTCGCGCAATGGACGCGCGCGAAGGGCTTCGACACCTTCGGCGTGCTGGGGCCGGTCGTGGCGACCGGGCTTGACCCGGCGACGTTGAACGTCAGGACGACGCTGAACGGACGCGAGCGACAGAACTACCCGGTGGCCGACATGTTCTTCGGTCCAGCCGCACTGGTCAGCCATCTTTCCAGGAACATGACGCTAGAGCCGGGCGACGTGATCGCGTGCGGTACCTCGCTCGGCGTCGCACCGATGAAAACCGGCCAGGTGGTCGAGGTGACCATCGACGGGATCGGCAGCTTGTCCAACCCCTTCGAGTGATGCCGCGCCGAATCCAGGCGATCAAACCGGGGAGGGCAGTTTGACGGGAACGCGGCCAGTGCAACGCCGCTGAACAATACAAGCCATCGGCGGTCTGTGACCGGACGGATGGTGTCAGCAGGGCGGAACAGGACGGCTGCTACCGCGGTGTCGAAACAAGCGTTGCGCAGGAACAACAACAATTCACCCCGGGGTGCTGTCGGCCATCCGGGCCAGGCCCCTCAATCTAAGACAAGGAGAAGACATGCAACTCCATAACTACGGGCGGCTTGCGGCCCTGTCGGCGGCCCTGTGCGCAGGTGCGGCCCTTCACACGACGGCGCTGGCCGCCGATTGGGAGCCACGTAAACCGGTAGAGTTCGTCATTATGGCGGGGCCGGGTGGCGGTGCGGACAAGATGGCGCGACTGATGCAAAGCGTCATCGAAAAGAACGACCTGGCAGCGAAGCCTTTTGTCCCGGTCAACAAGGCCGGCGGCTCGGGCGCCGAGGCCCTGGTCCACCTGAACAAGAAAAAGGGCGACGACCACATCGTCATGGTTACGCTCAACAGCTTCTACACGACACCGATCCGACAGCCGGCGTTGGGCGTCGATATCAGCACCTTCACGCCCATCGGGCGCATGGCCGAGGACACCTTCGTGCTGTGGGTGAACAAGGCAGCGGGCATCACGACGCTCGATCAGTTCACCGAGGCCGCGAAAGCGGCGGGCCAGGACTGGGTGATGGGCGGCACCGGGCGTGCGCAGGAAGACGAACTGCTGACCCGCTGGCTGAACAAGACCTTTGCGCTGGACATGAGCTACGTGCCCTTCAAGGGGGGCGGTGACGTTGCCAAGCAGCTGGCCGGTCAACATATCAATTCGAGCGTGAACAATCCCTCGGAGGCGCTGGGCTTCTACGAGGCGGGAACCGCCGTGCCGATCGCGGCGTTCACACCCGAGCGCCTGGGTCAGTTCCCGGACACGCCGACCTTCACCGAGCTGGGACACGACTACAGTTACTTCATGCAGCGCAGCGTGGTCGGCCCGCCGGGGATGAGCGACGCGGCGACGGCCTATTACCGCGACCTGTTCGCTAAGGTCTACGAGACGCCGGAATGGCAGGAGTACATGAAGTCGAAGAGCCTGCGTGGCGATTTCATTACCGGCGACGAACTCGCGGCCTACTGGAAAGAGCAGCGCGCGTTGCACGAAAAGCTGCTGAAGGACATCGGCGACAACTGATCCCAGCGATCAGGCGACAGCGGCAGGAGGATCGAGCCGGATGCGTAGAGCAGAGCTGATCATGGCCCTGGTGATGGCAGTCTTTTCCGGCTACCTGATATTCAAGTCGGCCGAGCTGCCCGTCGGGTGGGTGCCGCGACGGGGGCCCGGCGCCGGTGCGTTCCCGTTCTGGCTATCGGTCGGGATGCTGGTCTGCTGCCTGTGGATCATCGTGCGCTGGATAAGGCGCACGTCGCCGCTGTCCGTCTCGGTGGAATCCTACATGGACTCGCGCGCCTTGGTGCTGTTTCTCCAAGGCGCCGGTTCCCTGGCGGTGATGATTGCGCTGATTCACTGGGTCGGTGTCTACGGGGCGATACCGCCCTTCCTGATCTACTATGTGCGCGTACTGGGTGGCCATTCGTGGCGGAAGACGCTGACCATCGCGCTGCTGACACCGGTGCTGACCTTCCTGTTCTTCGAGGTGGCGCTGAAGATCACGCTGCCGAAGGGCTACGCGGAGCCACTGTTCTATCCGATCTTCGACCTCTTGTACTGACGGCAGGTCAGCAGCAATGGTCTGCGCTCGCCGCCGCCGGACCGGTGCGGTGCGTCAACAAACGGCATCTGCCCCGAGGGATTCGCGGGCCGAGCCAAAACGGTGGCCGAGGCAGGGTGCGTCGCGAGTGTGCCGCCACTGCCCCGATTGCGAACTTCGAGAAGAGTGGACCCGATGGATATCTTGAGCCTGCTGGCGGACGGCTTTCTGATCGCGCTGGAACCCATGAACCTGGTGCTGGTCTTGTTGGGGTGCGCGCTGGGCCTGTTCATCGGCGCAATGCCCGGGCTCGGGTCGGTGAACGGCGTCGCAATCCTGCTGCCGATGACCTTCCTGGTGCCCCCCACCTCGGCCATCATTTTCATGGGCGCGATCTACTATGGCGCGATGTACGGCGGCGCGATCTCGTCGATCTTGCTCGGCATACCCGGTGCGTCCACTGCAGTGGCGACCACGTTCGACGGGCGCCCGATGGCCCTGTCCGGACGGGCCGACGAGGCGCTGATCTCGGCCGCCGTCGCTTCGTTCGTCGGCGGTACGCTGTCGATCATCCTGTTCACCGGCTTTGCGCCGCCGTTGGCCGATGTGGCGCTGGCCTTCGGGGCCCCGGAGGAATTCGCGCTGATGCTGCTCGCCTTCGCGACCTTCATCGGCCTGGGTGGCGACGACATACCCAAGACCTTTTTTTCGATCTTTCTCGGGCTCGTATTGAGCACCGTCGGCCTCGACATCGTCAGCGGTGAACCGCGACTGATCTTCGGCGACATCACCGGCTTCATGCACGGCATCAACTTCCTGGTCCTGGCCATCGGCATCTACGGCATCGGCGAGATGTTGTGGACTATCGAGTCGAGCCGCGGCGAATTCAACGTGTCCCAGGCCAAGGTGTCGCTGCGGCGCATCGGACAGACGCTGAAGAGCCTGCTCAAGAGCCTGAAGACCATGTTTTTCAGTTCGTTTCTCGGCTACTTCGTCGGCATCCTGCCGGCCGCGGGCGCAACGCCCGGGTCGCTGATGGCCTATGGCATGGCCAAGACCATGTCGAAGAACCCGGACAGCTATGGCAAGGGGAATGTCGATGGCGTGGTCGCACCGGAGGCTGCGAACAATGCCGCGAGCACGGGCTCGATGCTGCCGATGCTGACACTGGGTATCCCGGGCTCGCCGACCACCGCGATCCTGCTCGGTGGCATGGTCATCTGGGGACTCGAGCCCGGTCCGCGGCTGTTCGTCGACAACCAGGCATTCGTCTGGGGGCTGATCGCGAGCCTCTATGTCGCCAACCTGGTCGCGGTGCTGGTGAACATTGCGTTCATCCCGATGTTCGTCCGGGTGCTCAAGCTGCCGTTCACGATCCTGGTGCCGATCATTTTCATCCTGTGTGTGGTTGGCGGTTTCGCGCCGACGCAGGATATGCATGATGTCTGGCTGATGTTCCTGTTCGGTGTGGTCGGATACCTGTTACGCAAACTGGATTACCCGATGGCGCCCGCGGTCCTGGCTATCGTGCTGGGGCCGTTGGCGGAGACCTCTATGCGTCAGTCGCTGCTGCTATCGCAGGGAGATCCGAGCATATTTGTGTCGCGGCCGATCTCGGGCATCATCCTGGCCATCGCCGCCGTGTTGTTCCTGTTGCCCGTGATCAAATGGATCAGGCAGCGTGGCGGGGCGACGGGTCGGGAGGCGTGACGGCCGGCGGCGGTGTTGTGCGCACGCCCGCCGCCGGACATGAAAACACGGATCGGCTGGCGGCCCGGCCACCGGTCAACGCAATGAATCGATTCCACCGGAGAAACCACTCATGGCCGAAGCCACTACCGTTTTTGAACTCCTTGCCAACGGCGACAGCGACGCGCCGGCCATACTGGCGCCGGCGCGCCCGTCGCTGACCTTCGCGGGGCTGCGTGCGCAGGCCGAACAAACGGTGTCCGCGTTGAATGCGCGCGGCATCGGCCGCAACGACCGGGTCGCCATCGTGCTGCCCAACGGTGCCGAAATGGCGACTGCGTTCGTCTGCGTAGCCTGCGGTGCGACTACGGCGCCGCTGAATCCGGCCTATCGCCAGGAAGAGTTCGAGTTTTATCTTTCCGACCTTCAGGCCAAGGCGCTGGTCGTCGAGCGTGGCAGCGAATCGCCGGCTGTCGCGGCCGCGACCAAGCTCGGAATACCGGTGTTGGCGATCGCCGCGGGCGAGGCCGCCGGTACCTTCGGTTTCGACGGCGAGGCCGGGGGTGACCCCGCCGCGGCCGGCGGCATGGCGCAGGCGGACGACGTGGCACTGGTGCTGCATACGTCGGGCACGACCTCACGGCCGAAGATCGTCCCGCTCACGCACCGCAACCTGTGCGCGTCGTCACGCAACATCAGCACGACCCTGGCGCTGACCCCGGCGGACCGCTGCATGAACGTGATGCCGCTGTTCCACATCCACGGCCTGATGGCCGCGATCCTGTCCTCGTTGCGGGTCGGGGCCAGTGTGTTCTGCACCCCGGGGTTCAATGCGCTGAAGTTCTTCGCTTGGCTCGACGAGGCCAAGCCGAGCTGGTACACCGCGGTACCGACCATGCACCAGGCCATCCTGCCGCGCGCGGCGCGCAGCAAGGACATCGTCGATGCCGCCAAGCTACGCTTCATCCGTTCGTCGTCCTCGTCGCTGCCGCCGCAGGTGATGCAGGCGCTGGAAGAGACTTTCGGTGCCCCGGTGGTCGAGGCCTATGCGATGACCGAGGCGGCCCACCAGATGACCTCCAACCCGCTGCCCCCGCGCCCACGCAAGCCGGGTACGGTCGGCGTCGCGGCTGGCCCCGAGGTCGCGATCATGAGCGAACAGGGTGAGCTGCTACCCAAGGGCTCGCTCGGCGAGATCGTGATCCGTGGCGAGAATGTGACCCCGGGTTACGAGAACAACCCGAAGGCGAACGCCGAAAACTTCACCAATGGCTGGTTCCGGACCGGCGATCAGGGGGTGATGGACGACGAAGGCTACCTCACGATCACCGGGCGCCTGAAGGAAATCATCAACCGCGGCGGTGAAAAGATTTCGCCGCGCGAGGTCGATGACGTGATCATGGACCACCCGGCGGTGCAGCAGGTCGTGACCTTTGCGATGCCGCACCCCAAGCTCGGCGAGGACGTGGCCGCTGCGGTCGTGCTACGCGAGGGCGCGCAGGCCGGCGAGAGCGACATTCGCGACTTCGCCGCGACCCGCCTCGCCGATTTCAAGGTGCCGCGCAAGGTGCTGTTCCTGGATGAGATACCGAAGGGCGCGACCGGCAAGCTGCAGCGTATCGGGCTGGCCGAGAAACTGGGGCTGGGTTGATGCGTATCTGTATCTACGGTGCCGGCGCGATCGGCGGTTACCTCGGGGTCCAGCTCGCGCTCGCCGGCCAGGACGTCACGCTGATTGCGCGCGGCCCGCATCTCGAGGCGATGCGCAGCAATGGGCTGAAGCTGTTGATCGGTGACGAGGAGCGCGTGGCCCATCCGCGTTGTACCGACGACCCTTCCGAGGCGGGGCCGCAGGACTATGTGATCGTGACGCTCAAGGCGCATTCGGTGCCGCGCGTGGTGGACGCGATGCAGCCGCTGCTGGGGCCGGATACCGCGGTGGTTTCCGCGGTCAACGGTGTCCCCTGGTGGTATTTCTACAAACTGGAGGGCCCCTGGGAGGACCGGCGGATCGAGAGCGTCGACCCCGGCGGTGCCCAGTGGGACCGCATCGGACCGGAGCGTGCGATCGGCTGCGTGGTCTATCCGGCCTGCGACGTGCCGGAGCCCGGCGTGATCCGACACATCAGCGGTGACCGCTTCACGCTGGGCGAGCCGAGCGGCGAGAAGACCGAGCGCGTCGTGCAACTCGGCAAGGCGATGGTGGATGCCGGGTTCAAGGCGCCGGTGCGCAAGATTCGCGACGAGATCTGGGTCAAGCTCTGGGGTAACCTGTGTTTCAACCCGATCAGCGCACTGACCCAGGCGACGCTCGACGTGGTCGCGACCGAACCGGGCACGCGCGCGGTCGCGCGCGCGATGATGCTCGAGGCCCAGGCAATCGGCGAGCGGCTCGGCGTGCGCTTCAAGGTCGATGTCGACAAACGCATCGACGGCGCTGCCGCGGTCGGTGCCCACCGCACCTCGATGCTCCAGGACCTCGAACTGGGCCGGCCGATGGAGATCGACGCGCTGGTGACCGCGGTACAGGAGATGGGGCGGCTGGTCGATCTGCCGACGCCGACCATCGACGTGGTCCTGAGCCTCGTGCAGCAGCGCGGACGGGTCGCCGGCTGTTACTGAGCAAACGTCGCTGTCGGCCGAGCCGGCCCGTCGGCGACACCTGATGAGGAAGGCGCGGTTCCCGGCCGCGTCCCAAGGCCCGGCGCCGGGCTCAGCGAGGAGGAAAGCGCATGCCGGTCAAGGTTATCCTGTTACCGTTGTCGGAGGCCGATGCACCTGGCCCGGTCCTCGAGACCGCGCTGGGCTTGGCGCAGCGCTTCGACGCGCATCTCGACGTGTTGTATGTCATGCGCAACCCCAGCAACATCCTGCCTTACGCGACCATCGGCCTTTCCAAGCATATGCGCGAGGCCGTGCTGCAGGCCGCCGAGCAGAATGCCGAATCGCAGGCGGCGCAGGCGCGCGGGCTGCTCGAGTCACTGTGCGCGCAGGCGGGTGTTCCGGTCGGGACCGCACGCGATGCGAACACGACGGGCCCCACGGTTGGCTGGCACGAGTCGACCGGCCAGGAGGACACGATCCTCTCGGTGCGCGGGCGCCTGTCGGACCTGATCGTGCTGCCCGGCCCGATCCCTGTGTCACCACCGCCGGCCTTCGTCGAAGCCGCGCTGAAGTCCACCGGTCGGCCGGTACTGGTCGTGCCGCCGCGCACGGAGCCAGTGATCGGCAGCCGGATCGGCATCGGTTGGAACGGGAGCGCCGAGGCCGCGCGCGCGGTCGGTGCGGCGATGGCCTACCTGCATAACGCGGAGGCGGTCACCATCTTGACCGGCACCCATCAGGAGTCGGTGAAACCGTCGCCCGCCGAATTGGTCGAGTATCTCGGTTGGCACGGTGTCGCGGCGGACGTGAAGCTGGTCGATGCGCATGACCCGAATGTCGGCGAGGCCCTGCTCAAGGTGTCGCGCGACCTGGGCATCAATATGCTCGTCGTTGGCGGTTACAGTCGCAGTCGTCTGCGTGAGCTGATCCTCGGCGGGGTGACCGGGCATTTGCTCAATTCTGCCGAGATCCCGGTGTTCATGGTGCATTGAGCCGCACCGGGCGTCCGGCATCGCAGGGCACCGCAACCCGTCTGCCGATGTGCGGGCTGCCGGTGCGACCAGGCGCCCCGGGAGAGCCCCGCCGGTCGGCCCTTTCCTCGTATACTGTATCGCGTAAAGTCTTGAAGCGAGAGGCCAGCGGATGACGGGCATGGGTAAGGTGGCGCTGCGGTGTCTGCTGTTGGCGGGGTTCATCGGTGGCTGCGCAACCGGGCCGGTCGACTATCCACGCGCCCACTCCGAAGTCATCACGGATACCGAACAGACCGCCGCGGGCAGGCATGTCGGCAACTGGCGACGGTCGCACCCCGGGCAGTCCGGGTTCTACCCGCTGGTCAGCGGCATGGACGCACTGGGCGCCCGCCTGGCGCTGATCGATCTGGCCGAGCGAACGATCGACGCACAGTATTTCCTCATGAAGGCCGACGATGCGGGCATGATCATCGTCGACAAGCTGCTCGAGGCCGCGGACCGCGGCGTCCGGGTGCGCTTCCTGCTCGACGACGTGTTCACCTCGGTCGACGACAGTGCGCTGGTGCTGCTCAATGAACACCCGAACATCGAGCTGCGGCTGTTCAACCCTATCAGTCGCCGCGGCCTCGCGTGGCTGAACTTCCTTGGTGACTTCGAGCGCGCCAATCGACGCATGCACAACAAGTCCTTCACGATCGACAATCAGGTCACGATCGTCGGTGGCCGCAACATCGCAGAGGAATATTTCGATCTCAAGCCCGGGCAGGCGTTTCGCGACCTGGACGTTTTCGCGATCGGACCGGTGGCCGGCGAGGTCGGCACGACGTTCGATCGTTTCTGGAATCACCCGCTCGCGGTCCCGATGGAGGCGTTCTGGACCGGCGGGGACGCGCCCGATCTCGCGGCCGCCCGCGCCGAGGTCAGCGCGGACCTGCGCGATGCGATGCAGTCGATCTATGCCAACGCGATCGGATCGGACTTCGTCACCGATATGATCGATGGTCGCCTCACGCTATTCCCGGCGACGGCCGAGGTCGTCACGGACGATCCGGAAAAGCTTCTGAACAATGTGTCGGTCGAGCATCAGACCCTGGTCACGCGCATCGCGGAGGTGGTTGGCGACGCCGACGACGAGGTCGTCGTGGTCACGCCCTATTTCATTCCCGGGCCGGACGGGGTCGCGTACTGGCGTCGACTGACCGGGCGCGGTGTGCGGGTCGTCATCGTGACGAATTCGCTGGCCTCGAACAACCATGTCCCGGTACATGCCGCGTATGCGCGCTACCGCCACCCGATCATTCGCGCGGGCGTGGAGCTGCGCGAAACGCGTGTGGATGGCGCGGCGTTGCCGTCCGGCCGTGATCGGGGCGACCGCGAGTCGGTGACGCTGCACACGAAGGCGATGCTGATCGACCGCCGCTTTTTCTTCATCGGGTCGCTGAATCTCGATCCGCGTTCGATCGACATCAATACCGAGATGGGGGTGTTGGTGGATTCGCCCGCGCTCGCGAACAGCCTGCGCGCGCCATTCTTCGACCGCTTGCCCGAGCTGACCTATCGGGTGGTCGAAAACCCGGACGGGCACCTGCGATGGCACGGCGTGATCGACGGCACGGCGGTCATCGAAAGAGCGGAGCCACAGGCCGGTGCCTGGCGTCGCCTGAAGGCGTTCTTCTCGAGGATCCTGCCGGAGGGGCAGTTGTGATCGGTGCGACAATGCGACAGCCCGGCACCGGTCTTCGCGCTGAGCCCAATGGCGCTGCGTCGGTGATATCGGCGGTTTCCGCCGCCGTCGGGCGTTAAGGCACCTATTCACCGCGGTTTGCGGAACCAGGCATCGGATGCCACCAGGTCGTTTTCTAGCTTGAACTCCCGAGTCGATGCGATTCGGGTTTGAGCCGGGGCTGCAGATCGGTGTCGACCCTCACGGCCGCAGGGCCTGGACAATCTGGATTGCTGGCGAGATAATACTCGGTCGTGCAAAATCAAAACGCTACGCTGTTGCGCAACCCCTTCCCATCCCGTTCACTCGTGGTCCTGTTGGTATGGCTGGCATGGGTCGTTCCCGGCACGGTTCCGGCCTCGGTGTCGCAGGGGGCGGGTCACTGTGCGGCTGCGCTCGGTGCCGAGTTGACGGGGAGTGAGCAACACCTGGACAGCTCGCTGCGTTTCCTCAGCTGGAATATCCAAAAGGCAAGCAATCAGGGCTGGCGCGACGACCTGCGCAGCCTCAGCGACGGTATCGAGCTGGCCTTCATCCAGGAGGCCGCGGTGCAGGCCGCGCTTCCCCAGGTCATGCCGCTCCGCCTGCATCAGGCCTTCGCGGCCGGCTACGCGACCCGGACCCGGGACACCGGGGTGCTGACCCTCAGTGCCGGCACGCCCAGCCTGCGTTGTCGCTTGACGGCCCGCGAGCCCTGGCTCGGCACGCCCAAGGCCACCAGCGTCACCGAATACCCGATCCGGGGGCGTCGCGAACGGCTGTTGGCGGTCAATATGCATGCAGTGAATTTTACCCTGGGCCTGAAGGAGTTCCGGGAGCAGATCCATGCCCTGGAGGCGCTGATGGACAAGCATCGCGGCCCTGTGATTTTCGCCGGCGACCTGAATACCTGGAGTATCGGACGGCAGGCCCTGGTCGATGCGTTCATGCAGAAGTACGGATTGCACCCGGTACACTTCAAACCGGACCTGCGCAGCACGGTCTTCGGCAATGCGCTCGACCATGTCTATGTCCGCGGCATTCGCGCCCGGTCGGCACGGGTCGAACCGGTATCCAGTTCTGACCACAATGCCCTGCTGGTCCATCTGGAGATCCTGTGAGCGCGCGCCGGTTGCTCGCGGCGGCTTCCGTCGCGCTGATGCTGCTGGTAAGGCCCGCGTTCCCCGCCGAAGACACCGGTGATGCCGAGATCGACTACCTGCTGAGTTTCGTTGCCTCGAGCGATTGTCAGTTCCAGCGCAATGGCGACCTGCATGACCCCGCGTCGGCGGCCGATCACCTGCGGCTCAAGTACAGCCGCGGCAAGCGCTACGTCGAGTCGGCGGAGCATTTCATCAACCGGCTGGCGAGCGAGAGTTCCTGGACAGGGGAGCCCTACACGGTGATCTGCGACGGTGTCGAGGAGCCTACCGCGGCCTGGCTGCATCGCGCACTGGCGTCACACCGCGACGCCGGCGGCTGATGTTCGTGGCGGTATAACTCTCGCCGTACGCAAGATAAGGGTGCGGCGGCAACAGCGACCGTGCGGTTTCCCGTGGTGCCGACCCGCGACATCTGAGGCTGCTAATCCGGCTTGTTCGCGTCAGCCTCGATGCCTGGTTCGCCGGCCGGCCCCCGCGTCGCCGGTGTGCCATGCAATCTTTCGCGCAGACCTTGGAATACCACGTACAGCATCGGGATCAGAAAGATGCCCAGGGTCGAGGCCACCAGCATGCCGCCGAATACCGCGGTGCCGACGCCACGCTGGCTGGCCTCGCCGGCGCCGCTCGCGATCACCAGCGGGATCAGGCCGAGGATGAATGCGAAGCTGGTCATCAGCACCGCACGGATACGCAGCCGGGCGCCGCTGGTGGCTGCCTCGCGGATGGTCTTGCCGCCCGCGCGCTCGGCCATCGCAAACTCGACGATCAGGATGGCATTCTTGCTGGCGAGGCCGATCAGCACCACGATGCCGACCTGCGCATACAGGTCGTTTGCAAGCCCTGCGACCCAGAGCGCGCCCATCGCGCCGAGCACGCCGACCGTCACCGACAGCAGCACCGCGGCGGGCATCGACCAACTCTCGTAGAGTCCGACCAGTACCAGGTACGCGAACAATACCGCGAGCCCGAGCACGATCGGGGTCTTGCCGCCGGCCTCTTTTTCCTGGTAAGCGGTGCCGGTCCATTCGAAGCCGTATCCGCCTGGCAGGGTCTTTTGTGAGATTGCCTCCATCGCGCTCAACGCGTCGCCCGAGCTGCGGCCCGGTGCCGGTGCCCCCTGGACCGTGACGCTGCGGTAATTGTTGTAGCGCTGCAGCAGCGGCGGCCCGAGCTGCAGCTCGGGTGACATCACGGCCCGGATCGGCACCATGTCACCCGCGGCGTTGCGCACATGGATCCGATAGACGTCGTCGAAGCGTTTGCGATCTGCCTCCTCGCCCTGGACCTGGACCTGCCAGACCCGTCCGAACTTGTTGAAGTCGTTCACATAGTAACCGCCGAGCGTGGCCTGCAACGCGCTGAAGATGTCGTCGATCTGCAGCCCGAGGGTCTGCGCCTTCTCGCGATCGATGTCGAGATAGATCTGCGGGTTGTCGGTTGCCCAGGTGGAGAACACCCGGTTCATGTCCGGGTCCTGGTTGGCCGCGAGTACCAGCGCGCGCATCACCGCGGCCAATTCCTCGGGCGGCCTGCCCTGGAGGTCTTCGAGCTGGTACTCGAAACCGCCGGCGGTACCGAGCCCGATGATCGGCGGCAGGTTGAACGGCATCACGCGTGCGGCCGGGATCGCCGCGGACTGGGCCGCAACGCGTCCGATCACCGCATCCACTTTCAGCTCGCGGCTCGTGCGTTCGTCGAACGGTTTGAGCCGGCCGACGATCAGCGCGGCGTTGGACTGCACCGCACTGTCGAGCAGACTGTAGCCCGGCACCGACAGCACCCAGGCCACGGCCGGGTCGCTGCCGACGATGTGCTCGACCTGTTTTACGACCTCGAGCGTGCGGTTGACCGACGCACCCTGCGGCAGCTGGACCTGGGCCATGAAGGCCCCCTGGTCGTCTTCCGGCAGGAAGCCGGTCGGCGTGACCTTGAACAGCCAGCCGGTCGCGAGGCCAAAGCCGAGCACGAGCACGAGCACGAGCGCGGCGATGCGCACCAGCCGGGTTACCGCGTAGGCGTAGGCGTCGCGGACGCCGTCGATACCGCGCCCGATGCGGCCCATGATGCCGCGAGTACCATGGCCGGGTTTGAGCAGTATCGCGCACAGTGCCGGGGACAGGGTCAATGCGTTGATGGCCGAGATCAGCATCGAGAAGGCGACCACCGCGGCGAACTGTTGGAACAGCTGCCCGGTGATGCCGGGGATGAACGCGACCGGCACGAACACCGACAGCAGGACCAGCGTGATCGCGATGATCGGGCCGCTGATCTGACCCATTGCCTTCTTCGCCGCCTCGCGGGGCGCCAGACCGTCCTCCGCCATGATGCGCTCGACGTTCTCGACGACCACGATCGCGTCGTCGACCACGATGCCGATCGCGAGTACCACGGCGAGCAGCGAGATCGTGTTCGCGGAAAAGCCGATCGCGAGCAGGAATGCGAAGGTGCCGATCAGCGCGACCGGCACCGCGATCAGCGGTATCAGGGTCGCGCGCCAGTTGCCGAGGAACAGGAAGACGACCAGGATCACCAGCGCAAAGGCCTCGAACAGCGTGTGGACCACCTTTTCCAGGCTGGCCCTCACGAAGTCCGTGGTGTCGTACACGACGGCGTACTCCAGGTCGTCAGGGAAGCGCGCCGACAGGCGTTCCATCGCGGCCTTGATGCCGTCGCCGACCGACACCGCATTGGCGCCGGGGGCGAGGTAGATGCCCATCGCCGCCGATTCGCTGCCGTTCAGCCGGCTGACCGAGTCGAGCTGCTTGGAGCCGAGTTCGACCCGCCCGATGTCCTTGACCCGGACCGTCGAGCCATCCGGGTTGGCGCGCACGACGATCTGCTCGAACTCGGCGGCGTCGGTCAGCCGCCCCTGTGTCTGCAGGCTGATCTGAAGCTGCTGGTCGTCGCTCATCGGCTGTGCGCCGATGCGTCCGACCGCGGCCTGCACGTTTTGGGAACGGACCGCGTTGATCACGTCGGTCGGGGTCAGGCCGAGCGCGGTCAGTTTCTCCGACGACAACCAGATGCGCATGCTGTAGTCGAGCGGCCCGAACTGAAAAACCTCGCCGACGCCGGGCACCCGGGCCAGCGTGTCGATCACGTTGATGGTGGCGTAGTTGCTCAGGAAGAGTGAATCGTACCGGCCGTTCGGCGAGTAGAGTGCGACTACCTGGAGCATCGCAGTCGACTTCTTCTTGACCGACAGTCCCTGGCGTTTGACCTCTTCGGGCAGGCCCGGCTCCGCCAGCGCGACCCGGTTCTGCACGTTCACGGTATTGATGTCGGGGTCGGTCCCCAGTGCGAAGGTCACGGTCAGCGAATAGCTGCCGTCGTTCGCGCTCGTGGACTTCATGTAAAGCATCTTGTCCACGCCATTGATCTTGGACTCGACCGGTTGCGCCACGGTGGCCTCGACGACGGCAGCGGACGCACCCGGATAGGACGCGGTGACCGAGACCTGCGGCGGTACGATGTCCGGGAACTGGGCGACCGGGATCTGGGTCAGCGCGATCAGGCCGGCCAGCGTGATGATGGTCGAGATCACGATCGACAGGCGCGGCCGGTCGATGAAGACGTCGGAGATCATTGGCCCGTGGCCTTTGCGTCATCCACGCCGCTGCGCACCGCGGATCCGGCCTTGGATTCGGGCGGCGCGAGGGGCTTCGGCGGGGTCGCGCCAACCACCTGCCCGGGCCGCACTTTCTGGATGCCCTGGGTGATCACGAGCTCGCCGGTCTCGAGACCGGACTCAACCACGATCTCGGCACCCTCGACCGTGCCCACCGTGACGCGGCGCACCCGGGCCTTCCGCTCTGCGTCGACGATCAGCACGAAGACGCCCTGTTGATCGAGCTGCAGCGCAGATTGCGGAATCACCACCGCCGACTCGGGCTCGCCCGACTCGAGCAGCACGCCGACATACTGGCCGTCGATCAATACGCCATCCGGATTGGGCAGCACCGCACGCAGCGTGACCGAGTCGGTATCGGGATCCGTCGTGACATCGACGAAATCGATCCTGCCGATCTCGTCATACAGGCTGTCGTCCGGCAGCCTGACCTTGACCACCGTACCGCTCGGGTCAAGGCCCTTGGCCTGCAACTCGCGGCGTGCCTCCAGCAGCTCGCGCTGGGTCAACGGGAACTCGACCCGTATCGGGTCGCGGCTGACGATGGTCGCGAGTGCGCCGGAGTCCGGGCCCACCAGGTTGCCGACCGTGTAGCGGGCCAGTCCGATGCGCCCGGCGATCGGTGCGGTAATCCGCGTGTACCCGAGGTCCAGTTCGGCCGCACTGAGCGCGGCCTTGGCCTGGGCGATCCCCGCCTCTGCGATAGACGCCGCTGCCCTGAGTTCGTCGACCTGCGACTGCGCGATGTTCTTGCTCTTGACCAGATCCCGACCCCGCGCGAACTGAGCATCGGCGTTCTCCGCGTCCGCAACGGCCTTGGCCACGTCCGCCTGACGTTGTTCGACAATCGCCTGGTACTGGTCCGGTTCGATCTGAAACAACAGGTCGCCGACCTCCACCGTCTGTCCCTCGGTGAAGCTGCGCTCCTTCAGGAAACCCTGCACCCGCGCCCGCAGTTCGACCTTGTCGATTGCGACGACGCGCCCGACGAATGCGGACTGCGAGGCGATTGCCCGGGTCTCGGCGGCGACCGCGACCACCGATGGCGGCGGGGTCGCGATGGCGGTCTCGTCCGCGCCCTGACGATCACTGCACCCCGCGACCGCGAGTAGCGAAACGAGTGCGATGGCGCATGCCGTTGCGGTGGCGCCGTGGGGCAGTCGCAGGGGAGGGGCCGTTGTCGGCATCGGCGGATTTCCTTGGCGAGTGGTCGGGCCGCCATTCTAAGTCGCCTCAAGCGCAATCGCACCTGACGAGGAGATCGAGTTGCCGGCGCGGTTGGGTGATTCGGACGGTTTCTGCGACAAAGCGTCGTGAATAGCCCCTGTAGGCGCGACGGCGGTGGCCATGCGCCGAGGTTTACGCCAGGAACCAGCGGAATCAGCCCGGCAATTCACCGTGCGGTCGTCGCCGCGGTGACGCGGCGCGAAGCGTGCCATGCGTCTCAGAAACGATTCTTGATAGGCAGCAATTGACGATTCGCATTAAAGGTGTCGCCACCCGGTGGTATTGATAAATCACACCTTCAGAGGGTCTTCGCCAACGGCTTGGCGAAAGGCGGTGCGCATCAAGGCACACTGACGAGAAGCGGGTCGCGGGACGGATGATCGACAGGGCTGAGATCGGCTGACCGGGTATCGCGGCCAGGGACGCTGGAGGTGCCGGTGAACACCGACATCGATCGCGCACAGGGG
>CBFCWF010000065.1:0-18196 GCA_965601425.1 uncultured Chromatiaceae bacterium
CAACGGCGTTGTGTTGCAGCACGCACCAGGGCGCGGCCATCGCTGTGACTTCGAGCGGATGGAGATGCCAACACCCGCTTCTGAGATCAAGCTCATCGAGACTTTTTCCGATACGAAGGTCATCGGCTTGACGATCAACCACGAAAACATGAATGACAGCGACGTCAGCGCGGCCATCAAAAAGTATGAGGACGCACTTGGGATACCGGCCACCGATGCGCTGACCCGGTCGCCGGAGCGTCTGGTAGAGATGGTACTTTCCGCGTTCCCGGAACTCGTGGAAATGCTGCCCGCCGCATGATGCCCGCGCCGCGGTTGGAGATTGACCTCGACAAGATCTACCATAACGCTCACACGTTGGTTGAACGACTGGCCAGTCGTGGCATTTCGGTGACAGGTGTCTCAAAGGCGACACTGGGCTCACCAGAGATTGCAGGTGTGTTGCTGCGGGCGGGTGTGAGTGCCCTCGGCGACTCTCGCATCGAGAATATCGAAGCGATGCGTCGTGCACAGGTTCCCGCATCGATGACACTGATTCGTTCACCGATGCTCAGTCAGGCGGAACGGGTAGTGATACACGCCGACGTTAGCCTCAACACCGAAATCGAGGTCATTAGAAGACTCTCGCTCGAAGCGCAGAAGTTACGTCGTACACACGGAGTCGTACTCATGGTCGAACTGGGCGACCTCCGTGAAGGCATCATGCCCGATGACCTGATAGGCACCGTTCGTGAGGCGCTTAGCTTGCCGAATATCGTGTTCAAAGGAATCGGCACCAATCTCGCGTGCCGTAGCGGCGCGTCGCCGGACGCACAGAACATGGCGCAGCTATCCGAGCTTGCAGACTCTATCGAGGCGACATTCGGCCTGACGATAGACATCGTATCGGGCGGGAACTCTGCCAACATCAAGTGGGTTTTCAGTGACGCAGGCATCGGTCGGATCAACGATCTCCGTCTGGGTGAATCGATCCTGCTCGGTTGCGAACCTCTGCATCGCACACCGATCGATGGACTTCACACCGACGCCATCACGCTCATCGCCGAAGTGATCGAATCGAAGGTCAAGCCATCACAGCCATCGGGCGAAATCGCACAATCCGCGTTCGGGGAGAAGCAATCCGCTACAGACCGTGGCTATATCACGCAAACAATCTTGGCCATTGGCATACAGGACATCGATCCTTGCGGCCTGCAACCACCTGTTGGTATTGAGATCCTGGGGGCTAGCAGTGACCACCTGATCATAGGATCCGGCAGTCATAATCTATCCATCGGTGCGGAAATGGCGTTCCAGCTCAACTACAGTGCGCTGGTACGCGCTATGAGTTCCCCGTTCGTCACCAAGATCTTAACACCCCATCGGGCGGGTATTTCTTGAGCAGCTCAGCGCCGATTCACCGTCGACCGAGGCTAGCTGATGATCAAAGTAAGGCCCGTTTTTCAACGGAACGGCCGGGTGAAAGTCCTCGAGGTGCCTTGGGGTTTGTTGAAGCGTCATCGGCATGCTGAATCGATTGCTCGCAGTACTGACGACATTATGCTCGCTATTCCAGTCGCACCGACAATTGACTTTCGGTAGCAGCGGGTCGACCGGAGCATGCGAGTCAGAGAAGTGTTTTGATTGGGGTATCAGGCGCGGTGCGGACGAACAGCGTCTCAGGCGCTGAGAGGTCTTTAAAGGACGCGCGGCGGGGCCGGTGGCGGTTTTTTGAGCGCGTCGTCACTGGGACGCGCATTGATGCGCAAGGATAACGGACTCGCCGAATATATCGGTGATCTGTACCGCGATCGTGCCGCCCACTTCGTTCTGGGGAAAAGAGTAAATGCCTTTGACAAACTCGGTGGGGTGTTCCGGTTCGTCGATCAGGACGGCATCGAAGTGTGACCCGTCGTAATCAGGGTCAATCGCGACGTAGGCGACCAAAGAACGCCAGTCCAGATTCGGAAAGCCCGATAATTGCGCAGCGATATCACTCGATGAAAACCTTTTGATCGTAATTGTGAAATGTTCGTCGTCACAAGACACATCGAGTGCGCCGGTGAGAGTGGCCATGAATCATCCTGCTCAAGTCTGACCGGATAAAGGATAGCGCAAACGCGATAGCGGGCTGCCTCGGTGGGCGATCGACCGCCACAATCTCCGGCCTTGCATCCGGCGTGTGCCACCGCGATCTCAAGTCACCCGGGTAGGGGAGACCCGTGCTTCCCCATGCCGGACTAGGCGGCATAGCCGGCAGGTCGTCCCCCATCGGCACCCCCTTCGGTAGCCGGCGAAAGCCGGGGTGCGGGAGCGGATATCGGCTTCGGTGAGCTCCCAGCCCATGATCTTCTGGTCTCCGAAGTGGCCGACGACATGCATCGGACGCTCGGGTCCGGGCTCCGTGCCCGAATGCTTGCCGAAGAAATTGTCCGCCTGTGCAGTGGCCAGCGAGGTATGGCTATCGGTGGAGCCGACCATGCAAAATCTATTGTGGTTGGTGCCGGGCTTCTGTTCCAGCTTCCGACCGATCTTCAGCGCCGATCGCGCGTGCTTGCCCGCCAGCATGTCGTTCCTCTTGGGATTCAGGCGGCCGCGCTGCCGAACCAGAAGGCCGTGCTCTTCGCCAGGAATTCGTCGTAGCGCATGTAGTGGGAGCCGTCGCAGGAGAAGGTGGCGCTTACCAAGCCGTTGATCAGGTTGATCGAAGAAACCCGCAGATAGATGTTTTCGTCCGCCTCGCGCAGTGCCTTCAAGGTCTCCAGGATCTGAGCAACCGCCGGCTGCGGGACCACGGCATCCCTTGTATAGGGTTTGCGCGGATAGGCGAGGCAGATGTCCGGGTCGCTCAATGCCTCGTGGTCCAGGATTCGATAGTGGTAGGGGTCTGTTACGGTCCAGAGTGTCACCTGGCTGCTCGAGAAGTGAATCTGGCACTGGAATACGTCACGCTGGGTGAGCAGTTCCTCGAGGATCGCCAGTGCCGCATCCAGACTTCTATCCAGTGGACTCTCGACACGGCACTGCTGAAAAAGTTGGCTGCGGATCGCCGGGTCACCTTTGACCTGTCGCCAGTTGTCCGGCTCCTCATACGAAGCCGGCGTGATCGGGAGATCACGCAAGTCGAAATCGGCGCCGATATAGCCTATCGTTTGCCGATCATCGCGCACGACTTGTAGTGCCGTAAGGGACGGGTGGTGGCTCTCCAGACCGATATAGGCATCGGAGAGCAGGAAACCCCAGCTCGGCATCATCTCCTGCATGTAGGGCCGTCGCGACCGGTCCCGGCCGAAGTGTTCTTTTGCAACCCCGTCGACCATGACATTGTCGCTGACCTGGACGCCCCTGTTGTTCAGGCAATACAGTCCGGCGCAGTCCGGAATGCCGGCGAGATTTCTCGACAGCAGTTCATTCAGCCCGTCGCGGTCTCCCCAGCGGCTCAGGCACTGCGCCGCCAGTCGTGCCAAGGGCTCATGCAGCAGTTGCGCGAGTTCGGCGCGCTTTTGGTAGACGCATTCTTGCCAGGAAGGCGACATCGCTCCAGCTCCGTGTCGCAGTATCGGGACTTGACCCAAATTAATAGACGAAAGCGGGCGAACGTCAAAATGTGATTCTTCAATACACTCTCGCCGCCCAGGGCTGGACGCTTTGGGTCGGGGGGATGTCGAGGGTCGGCATGAGCACGGCCGCGCGATGTCGCAATCTGACGCAGAAGGCCTTTCTCGGCGCGCCCGGCCGGTCGCACCCCGCGGGGTCACACGGCTGCCAGCGCAGGCCAGGCGATCCCGATCGCTGTCACCAGTAGCCCGAGGGTCAGATTGGTTGCCATGACCGGACGCATCTTGGCCATGACCGCGGCAGCGGCCTGGGTGTCGTTGGACGCCACCGCCAGGCTCAGACGACGGTAGAGGCCGAAGTAGAGGTATGCGAATGCGGCCACCATGATCAGGCCGATGCCGTGCATCAGCTTGAGATAAAGTGACTCATTCGCAAAGCCGCCGAGGCGACCGAACAGGTCGACGTACCCGGTGATCAGCAGCAGTGCGATCATGACCCATACCCAAGGGAAGAAATGCGTGTATGCGGATTGCCACAGGCGCAATCGTAGCGGCGGATCGAGCGTCTCGTTGGCCGCCGGTCTGAGAGCCATGTAGGCGAAGAAGATGCCGCCGACCCAGGCGACCGCCGCCATGCCGTGCACCGCCTCTACGATTGCGCTCATCATTGCTGTACGTCCTAGGCGGCTTTCCAGGCTTGCGCCGGGTGACCGGTCTCGATCGGAAGATCGGGGTCGCGGGACCACTCGTTCCACGAGCCGAAGTAGAGCCGCACGTCCCTGACGCCCGCCTCCTTGAGGGCCACATAGGTGTTCGATGCGCGTGCGCCCTTGAAGCAGTACAGGTAGACGGTGGAGTCGGGGGTTATCCCGACCGTCGCGCACTCGGCCCGCAGCTCCTCTTTGCTCTTGAACATCGGGACTTCCTCCCCAGGCTTCATCATACGGTACCACTCGAGCCAGACGGCGCCGGGGATGCGTCCCTTGCGGGGACAGAAATCGATACCGTACGGGGAGGAACTGGTGCCTACCCACTCGTCGACGTCACGCACATCGAGCTTGACGATGTCATCGTCGTCCACGGCAGCCAGCATGTCGCCTTGCGTCAGCATGATCGCTGACGACGTCTCGTCGACCGGGAAGGCCTTGGGCTCGGGGGATGCGGCCAGGGTCGAGACCGGCAGCGACTCGGCAACCCAGGCCTGGTAGCCGCCATGCAGCACCGCCGCCTTGTCGTACCCGAGGAACTGCAGCAGGAAATAGCCACGGCAGGATTGGCCGAAGCCAGTGTTCATGCTGTCTTCATAAATGACTGCGACTTCTTCACCGGATAACCCGGCAGCGCCGAAGGCCTCGGCAAACTTGCCGCGCAGTTCCTCGAGGCCTTCTTTCGATGACGTCGCCAGAAAGGTGAAGATGTCATGGATGTTGACGGCGCCGGGGATATGGCCGGCCGCATAGGCGTCGGGCGAGCGGGTGTCGATGATGACGGTCGGCAGCGATTCACTCATCTGCTTCAGATGACTCGGCGATATCAAAATGGCGTCGGACATTTGAGTAACTCCTGGGTGATTGGCGATGGTTGAAGTCGACCTCCCGGTCGAGCCGGGGTGGGCCTCTTGGACCGCCCCGGCCGTGTGAATCCCGAGATCAGGTCAGGCTGAGACCGAGGAATACGGCGCCGACCGCCGCCGTCGACACTCCACCCAGGCGAACCGTGATGGTGTGCAGTTCGTCCGAGCGGGCCGCGATCGATGCCACGAGTTTGATCCCGATTGCGATGATCGCGTACTGGATCACCGAGAAACCGAACAGGTAGGACAGCATCGGCGATGCCTCGGCACCGATGATCGATTCGCCATAGGCATAACCGTGAAAGACGCCGGCAGCAGCGAACAGCATCGCCAGAGCGAGCGCCGACCTGTTGCCCTTGAGCAGCACTGCGATGCCGCCCAGCAGAACGGAAAGCGCGATCATGGTCTCGGTCAGCGGCAGATCGGCCGCCCCCAGATGGTATAGCGTGCCGGCAACGGTCGCCGCGACGAAAGCGATCGGCACCAGGAACCGCGCCCGACCCACGAGCGTGGCGCTCAACAAGCCGATTACGACAAGGAAGGCGAAATGGTCGATACCGATGATCGGGTGCCCGAAACCGGACAGCAGACCCTGACCGAACGTCTCCGGTGTCTGCCCGCCCATCGGGTGATGAGCGTGAGCGCTGGGTAGCAGACCGGCGAACCCAACGGTTGCCAGCAGCGCCAGGGGACGTGGGGTAGCGGTGGAACTGAACA
The DNA here is from genome assembly GCA_965601425.1 of uncultured Chromatiaceae bacterium. Classification (GTDB taxonomy): domain Bacteria; phylum Pseudomonadota; class Gammaproteobacteria; order Chromatiales; family Chromatiaceae; genus Thiosocius. Next base: position 5,827 of record CBFCWF010000065.1, read on the forward strand.
GTATATTGCGGATCATGGGGGGTACCTCGTCGGTCATGGGCTGAAGAAAGGAGTACGCGCCATCGTGGTATCGGGGCACATCTCAGGGCTCCCCGGAGACGGGCAGTGGTCCAGGGCGGGTCTCGACATGGTCCACGCGATGCAGGCCGCCCTCGATGTCGCCAACCGTCAGTGCGCGGCTATTCGAGTGCCAGCGCAGCACAGTGATTTCGTGTGTGAAGGCGCGGCTGAACACGGCCTCGCCGGCGGCATTCCAGATGCATAGGCCGCCCGCGCGGTCACCGGATGCCAGGAGCTTCCCATTGGGCGCCCACTGGAGTGCGGTGACCGTCGCCATGTGATGACGCAACGGCCGGCCTTTGGCACCGCCGCCTTCCCGGGGCAGCTGCCAGAGCACCACATCGCTGCCCCCGGCGCTCGCGATGGTCGGAAGCGTCGGGTGCCAGGCGAGACACGCGACCTTGCTGGGGTAGCCTTTCATTGTCAGCTGACGGGCGCCACCGCGTCCCTGGCTCCGCTCGCTGCCAGCGGCCCGCCAGACCTGCAGGAAGCCGTCCTGGGTTCCCACCCCAAGGGCACGCCCATTCGGCTGCCAGGCCACCGAGACCGGCGCGCCCGGGAAACTGAGCAGCCGGGTGGGTTCGGCGGCAGTGTCGTCATTGCTGCCGGCCTGCCAGAGGTACAGTCCCTTGTTTGACGCCGTCGCGAGGCGGCGTCCGCCCGGTGCCCAGGCCATCGCGAGGATCTGGCGCTTGGCATCGAACCACATGCCCAGTGGGTCGGCGCCCTTCCAGAGCGACAGTGTCTTGCGCGCCGCAACGGCCAGCAACGTGCCGTCGGATGTCCATTCCAGGTGCTCGACCCAACCTTTTTCATCGAGCAGGCAGGTCGTCTCCGAGGCGTTGGTGCAGTCCCAAAGCACCACGCGACCGTCCTCGCCGGCGCTCGCGATCCGCCCGTTGCTGTCGGGTTGGGGGCGGATACGGATGACGCCGCCCTCGTGTGCCTGCCAATCGTTGATTGGCCTGCCCGATCTGTCGAACCGTACCAGTCGGCCGGAGGCGGTGCCCGCGATCTGCCAGGTGTCGTCCTCCGCGCCGGCGAGGTCGGTGACCGCATCGTCCAGACGGTAGGATGCGCCTACCGCGAAGGCCTGACGCCTTTCGCTGCGGGCTAGGCCAGGCACGCGCGCAACCCCGACTCGAGTTCACCGCGATCCAGGTCGCGGCCGATGAATACCAACTGGCTGACGCGCGCGGCATCGTCCTCCCATGGCCGGCCGGGCTCGCCGTCGAACAGCATATGTACGCCCTGGAAGACGAAACGGTTGCAGTCACCCGCCAGACTCAGTACGCCCTTGGCGCGAAAGATGTCGATGCCCTTGCGCCGCAACAGGTCGACCATCCATCCCTCGAAGCGATCCGGATCGAGGTCGCCGGGCAGAGTGACACCGACCGAGCCGACGCTGTCATCATGCTCATGCGGGCTGGCGTACTCGTGCTCGCGCTGCGTTTCGATCAGGGCGCCCGCGGAGCGCAGTTCGAGGTCGAATTCGGCAGGCAGGTGCTGGGTGAACAACGCGTACTGCCCCGCCTCTCCGACCGTGATCGTGGCGCTGGCGCCGTGCGAGGCGTCGACGGTGAGTCGGTACAAGCGATTGCCCGGTGACACCTCTCCCCGGTCTTCAAGGACCTCCGCGTCGTCGGCGTACAGCACGATGCAGTCGCGCTTGAGCTGCTCGAACGCGCCCGGCGCGTCGACGCCGGGGCCCTGCAGCACGAAGTCGATTGTCGGATCCGGACCTGGTCGCAGTGCCAACTCATAACGGCCGGCCTGCAATGTGAAGACGCCGGCCCACTCGAAAGGCAGCTCCTCTTTGAGCAGCTCGGGTGTCTCGGCGGCGCGTGCCTGGAGATCGAATGCACCGATGCCGAGTATGTTGTCGAGGGCCACCTTGCCTCGCTGAGTATCATAGACGGCCGCCAGCCGGTTGATGCTGCGGACACGTTGAGTGAGCGTGGCGAGTTGCTCGTTGCTGACCAGGTCGCGTTTGTTGAGCAGAAGCACGTCGGCGAAAGCGATCTGCGCATGGCATTCGTCACTGTCGAGGTGCTGCAGTACATGCCTTGCGTCGATCAGCGTGATTATCGCGTCGAGGCGGAGCTTTTCCTTGATCTCCTCGTCCATAAAGAACGTCTGGGCCACGGGTCCGGGATCGGCCATCCCGGTGGTCTCGATCAGGATATGATCGAACCTGTCTCTGCGCCGCATCAGTCGTGCGAGGATGCGGATCAGGTCGCCGCGCACCGTGCAACAGATGCAGCCGTTGTTCATTTCGAAGATCTCTTCGTCGGCCTGGACCACCAGCTCGTGATCGATGCCGATCTCGCCGTACTCGTTCTCGATGACGGCGATGCGTTTCCCGTGTTCCTCGGTCAGTATGCGGTTGAGGAGCGTGGTCTTGCCGGACCCGAGGAACCCGGTCAACACCGTGACCGGTACCCGATCGTCGATGTCGGCGCCTTGTATCGCTTGCTGGAGTCTCGCGGTCTCTTCGGCACATGCAGTCATGACGGGTTCTCTCTGGTTCGGCTTCGCCGGGCTCAACTGGCGCCGGCCGTTGCGATGGTGTCTTTCTTGCGGCGCGTTCCGAAACCGGCATCGGCGGCCGGATTCACCTCGGCCGGCGCTTCGGCCGAGCCAGATTGCCCCGGCGCCCGCTGCGCCTTCCCGGCGAGTTCTTCCGATCGGCGCACCAGGAAGTCGACCAGGTGATTGCGGATCGGATAGTAGCCGGGGTCGTGGATGATCTTGCTTCGCCCGCGCGGGTGCGCAAGATCGACCCGCACCGATTCAGCGATACGTGCCTGGGGGCCATTGGTCATCAGCAGAATTCGGTCCGCCAGCAGGATGGCCTCGTCGACGTCGTGGGTGATCATGAACACCGTCTGATGTGTCGCGTCACAAATGCGCACCAGCTCGTCCTGAATCGTGCCCCGGGTCAATGCATCCAGCGCGCCGAAGGGCTCGTCGAGCAACAGGAGTTTGGGTTGGATGGCGAACGCGCGGGCGATCGAAACACGCTGCCGCATGCCGCCCGACAATTGTGAGGGTTTTCGCAGTTCGGCACCGTCACCGAGACCCACCATCTGCAGGTACTTGTCGCTGTGCTCGCGGACTTTGTCTTTACCCCATCCCGGCCAGCGCGAGCGTACGGCAAAAGTGACGTTCTGCAGGGCCGTGAGCCACGGCAGCAGCGAGTAGTTCTGGAAAACGACACCACGATCCAGGCTGGGCCCGGCGACTTCCACGCCGTCCATGAACACATGGCCTTCGCTGGGCGCATCGAGCCCGGCAAGGACGTTCATAATGGTCGATTTGCCACAGCCCGAGTGGCCGATGATGCAGACGAACTCCCCTTTGTCGATCGTGAAATTGGCGTTCTCGAACACCGTCAGCTCACCGTCTTTGCCGGGGAAACGTCGGGCGAGGCCTTCGATTTCGAGAAAATGTCTGGTCATTGAAACCGCCCTTATTCCTCGTACTCGACCAGCCGGGTGGCGGCCGACAATGCCAGGTCCAGCAGCATGCCGATGATCCCGATCATGAGTATCGAGAAGATCACGCTGGTCAGGTCCAGGTTGTTCCATTCGTTCCAAACGTAGTAACCGATCCCGGTCCCGCCGACGAGCATCTCGGCCGCGACGATCACCAGCCAGGCGATACCGATCGAGATACGCATGCCGGTGAGAATGGTCGGCGCGGCAGCGGGCAGGATCACGGTCGTCGCCGTACGCAAGGCGGACAGCTCGTGCGTCCGTGCGACATTGACCCAGTCCTTGCGCACGCTGGCGACACCGAACGCCGTGTTGATCAGCATCGGCCAGATCGAACAGATGAAGATCACGAAGATCGAGGAGGTCTCGGAGTCCTTGATGATGAACAGCGCAAGCGGCATCCAGGCCAAGGGGGAAATGGGCTTGAGCACCTGGATGAACGGGTTCAACGCCTTCTGCATCAGCGGTGACATGCCGATCAGGAAGCCGATCGGGATCGCCAGGAGCGCGGCCAGGAAGAACCCGGTGAGCACCCGGTAGATCGAATAGGCCAGCTGTATCCCAATGCCCTTGTCGTTCGGTCCAGCGTCGTAAAAGGGGTTGGACAGCTCCTTCACGGCCAGCCCGATGACCGCCGACGGTGGCGGGACCCTGGCCTCCTGGTCGGCGCCACCCATCAGCATCTCGTACTCGGTGAGGGGCTTGTCTGCAGCCGGGGCCTGGTTGGTCGCCTCCCAGACACTGAGCAGTAGGGCCAGAAGACCGATCGACACGAGCGCCGCGCGGAAATTGAGTGATTTCAGCATGAGTTACCTCATTGCGCGGGTGGGCCGGAGCCCACCCGCCGTTCGGTCCGGGTCATCAGGTACGCTTGATGGCGAAGCTGTTGACGTATTCCTCCGCTTTGGCCGGATCGAACTCCTTGCCCATGATCGTGTACCTCTCATAGGTGTGGTCCGGGGCGTCGTAGCCCAGTTCGTGCATGATCCTGGTCGCGTCCGATGCGAGGTACACCTCCTCGGCGATCTTCTTGTAGTCGATGTCGCCCGCGATATAGCCCCAACGTTTCATCTGGGTCAGGATCCAGACGGCCATCGAATGCCAGGGGAACGGGTCGAAGTCGATACGCTTGGGGTCGTCTTTGATGTTGCCGAGCCCGTCGGCGTAGCGGCCCGTCAGTACCTGGGCGATGACCGCCTCGGGCTGGTTCAGGTAATTCTTCGGTGCAATCGCCTTGGAGATCTCGACACGGTTTTCAGCTTTCTGTGAATAGGCAGTCGCGTCCACGATCGCCTTCATCAGTGCGCCATAGGTGTTGGGCAGCTCCTGGGTGAATTTTTCCGAGCACGCAAATGCGCAGCATGGATGGCCCTCCCAGATATCCTTGGTCAGGATGTGCAGAAAGCCGACCTTCTCCCAGACCGCCCGCTGGTTGAAAGGGTCCGGCGACAGGTAACCGTCGAGATTGCCGGCACGCAGGTTCGCCACCATCTCGGGCGGCGGCACCACACGGATCTGGATATCCTTGTCCGGGTCCAGTCCATGCTCGGCGACATAGTAGCGAAGCAGGAAGTTGTGCATCGAGTAGTCGAACGGCACACCGAACTTGAAGCCCTTCCACTGTTTCGGATCGCGCTTATCCTTGTGCTTGACGTGCAGCACGATGGCCTGGCCATTGATGTTCTCGACCAGCGGCATGCGGAACGGCATCGCAGTCGAACCTGCGCCCATCGACATCGCGAGCGGCATCGGGGTCAGCATGTGTGATGCGTCGTATTCACCGGACAGCGACTTGTCGCGCGCTACTGCCCAGCCCGCGGTCTTGATGACATCGACGTCGAGACCGTACTTCGCGTAGAAGCCCATCGGGTGCGACATGATGATCGGCGTGGCGCAGGTGATCGGTACGAAGCCGATCTTCAGTTTGGTCTTCTCCGGTGTGCCGAGCGTATCTTTGATCGCTGCCTTGGCCGCTTCCATCGGAAACACACTGGCCAGGATCGCGGCCATCGTGCCGCCGCCGACCGTGCGCATGAACTGGCGACGGCTAGGCTCATGATGTCCGAACAGCGAGCGGACGATGGCGCTCTCGATGACCCGATCCATCACGTCGTCTGACGTCTCGAGACGGTTGCCGTCGGCTACCCTGTCGCTGCAGGTGGGCGGCGTCGCGGTGGCCTCGCTTTGTGCGACGGGGGCCGGCTGCGACTGATCGCTGTCTTCGAACACCGCGCGTTCGAGCTTGGCCGTCAGCTCGGTTTCCGAGCACTCGTAATTGGACTGCACCTGCTTGCGCGTGAACACACAGATCGGACACGAACAACCCGGTCCGTGCGTCAGGTCGGAATCCCCGTCGAAAGGATTTCCCAGACTCTTGAAGGACATTGCTTTCCCCTAATCGATCGTTGCAAGACGACTGCCGCGATGTGGTCGGCCCACGACTTGGCACGACCTCTGCTCAGTAATCTCCCGGCGTGCACATTCGCGTTGTGAGGCGCCCGGAAGGATCGAGTTCGGCGCATGGAGGCGCCACACGCTGCGACAGATGCACCACGGGGGTGCGCGTAGTCGACCGCTGACAACCGCTTTCGTGTTGACTGTCGCTGCCGGTCGCACAGACCTAACGCATGCCCCGTGCCAACTTGACCGAGAGACACTAAATGTCTGTTCTAACGGGCGAAAACAACTATGCCCTGGCACAGTGGCGGATTACGCATCAGCGTAATTGCTGCAATCGCGTAGTCGCGACTACGCATCGTCGTAGCCGACGATACGGCCCGGCAGGCGACGTACGATGAGTGTCGCGCTGATCGGCTCCGCGTCCTTTGAAGCGACGGGACTCGCCGACAGCTTGTTCGAGCTGGCGCCCGAGCCCCAGTTGCTCATCGACCCCTTCGCCGACCGGATCCTGGCCTGCAACGCGGCAGCGCGGCGTTTCTTCACCAGCGATGCGGCGAGCGATCGTTTGAAACCGAGCCAGCTGTTCAGCGAGGTCATCCCACAGTTGGTCGTGTTTTCCGAGGCCGTACTGAACAAAGGACGGCGTTGGACCAACGAGTTGCTGTGCCAGACAGAGAGAGGCCGTCACCGTCGTGTCGAATGTCACGCGGTCAGTGTCCCGACCGGCGGTGGGCCGGCGATCCTGATGTCGCTCCGTGACATCGAACGGCAGCATCATCTGCGCGCGGTGGCCGATGCAGAGACCTTTGTGCGTCTGGGGTTGACCGAGTGGCGTCGGGTCGAACGCCTGTTTCGCGAAATCGAGCAGGACAACCAACTGATCTTGCAGGCGGCCGGCGAGGGCATCTACGGCGTCAACGCCGATGGCAACACGACCTTCGTCAACGCGGCGGCGCAGCGCATGCTCGGCTACACGGCGGACGAACTGGTCGGTAAGAACATGCATGCGATACTGCATCACACGCACGCCGATGGCCGGCCTTACGCGGTCGTCGACTGCCCGATCTATGCGGCCTTCAGCGATGGCCAGGTCCACAAGGTCAGCGACGAGGTGTTCTGGCGCAAGGACGGCCATCCAATCGCTGTCGATTACACCAGTACCCCGATCCGCGAGCACGGCACACTGGTCGGTGCGGTGGTGGTGTTTCGCGATATCAGCGATCGCAAGGAGACGGAGCACCAGCTACGGGCGGCGCTCGAGGAACTGGAGGCGTTGAAACAGCGACTCGAACTGGAGAATGCCTACCTGCAGCAGGAGATCCAGGAAGAGCATCATTACCAGGAGATCGTCGGTCGTAGCGGGGCGCTGCGAAAGACGATCGCGAAGATCGAACGGGTGGCGCCGACCGACGCCACCGTGCTGATAACCGGGGAATCCGGTACCGGCAAGGAACTGATTGCACGCGCGATTCATCAGAGCAGCGACCGCTCGGAACGCTCGTTGATCCGGGTCAATTGTGCGGCCGTGCCCCGCGAGCTTTTCGAAAGTGAATTCTTCGGCCATGTCAAAGGCGCTTTCACCGGTGCCGTGCGTGATCGTGCCGGCCGCTTCGAGCTTGCCGATGGTGGCACACTGTTTCTCGACGAAGTCGGTGAGATACCGCTGGAATTGCAGAGCAAACTGCTGCGGGTTTTGCAGGAGGGCCAGTTCGAACGTGTTGGCAGTGACCGCACGCTGACGAGCGATGTACGCCTCATTGCCGCGACCAATCGTGACCTCGAGGCCGATGTGGCCAGCGGGCGCTTCCGCGAAGACCTCTTCTTTCGCCTCAACGTATTCCCGATTCACTCGGCGGCGCTGCGCGATCGGGTCGAGGATATCCCGCTACTGGCCGCGCACTTCCTCAAGTCGATCGGGCGCCGTTTCGGCCAGACAGAGCCACGCATCAGCGAAGCCGACGTGCAGCGCATGCAGATGTACCACTGGCCGGGCAACGTGCGTGAAATGCAGAACGTGCTCGAGCGGGCGGTCATCACCGCAGCCGGGCAGCAGTTGCAGATCGAGTTGCCCGAACAGCGCCACGCACAGGCCGCCTCCCGCCCGGTCGTCGAGCACAATGCCGGCGAAATCACCACGGAGCATCAGCGCCGGCAGCGCGACCGGGATATGATCGTCGAGGCGCTGCGGCGCAGCGGTGGCAAGGTTTTCGGACCGGGCGGTGCGGCGGAGGTACTGGGCGTGAAGCCGACCACGCTGGCGTCACGGATCAAACGTTGGGGTATCGAAGTACCCAAACTTGAGTAGGCCGCTTCGTAAGTTCGGCAACTCTGAGCCGATCCGCAAGCGCCATCGGCAAGGCGCGCGATCGCCGGACCGCAAGGACCGCCTTAGGGGCAATACCACTTACTTACGCTGATTTCGGTCGTTTCTGGAGAAAACGTCGGCGGCATGGACGCCGCCGTCGCGCCTACAGGGTCCTATTCACGGCGTTTTCCGGAAGAAATGATCGGAATCATCAGGACAACCTGTCGCTTGCACTCCGAAGTAGGTGCCATTCACCTTAGGGGCCAGTGACCAGATTCTTGCTCCAGGAGAGCCCCTGCAACAGAAAAGTCGCAGCGGCCAGCCCCCGTGCTGACGGAACAGTGATCGACGGGTGCAACATGCAGTCTAAAATGCTCGGGCAACGGTCCGCTCGGCCGTCGACCGCTCAGCGATGGAGTTCGCGGTACAGTGCCATGCCGTCGCCGGCGCGCGAGCCGGTCAGAACGAAACCGACGACTCGGTCGCCGCTGACCAGATCGATGCGCTCGTCCGACGCCTGACGCGCGACCGCGACGGCGCGCTGGGTATCGTCGGACGGGCAGATGCTGAGCGGAAAGCTCGGGGTTTTGACCCGTACCAGTGGAGGCTTCGGGTCGAACGGCTTGTCCTCGCCGCGCAAGGTCGACGCGATCGTCTGTGCCTGCCGTCGAATCGGTTCGATGTAGGCATAGACCTGGCCTTCGACTTCGGCGCAGTCGCCGATCGCGAAGATGTCCGGATCGCTGGTCTGCATCAGGCGATCGGTGACAATGCCGCGATTGATCGCCAGGCCGGCCTTGCCGGCGACCTGTGTGCTGGCGACCAGGCCGGCGGCCGACAACACCAGGTCGGTCTCGATCGCGTCGCCATCGGAGAAGATCGCGCGCTTGCGAGCGCCGCTGGCCTCGAGGCGGTCGAGCGTGGCATGGAAGCGCCATTGCACGCCTTTGTCCTGCAATCGGCGGCGCAGCTGTTGCGCCGTTTGCGGCGGCAGCAGGGCAGCCAGCGGCTGGTCGGCGGGGTCGATGACGGTGACCGCGAAACCCGCCCCGGCAAGGTCCTCGGCAAATTCACAGCCGATCAGGCCGGCGCCGAGGATCGTCACATGCCGCACGTCGCTGTCGAGGCGGCGACGCAGCGTGCGATACGCCTTCAGGTCGTTGACCCGCAGGATGCCGTCGGCGGCCTCGCCGGAAACCGGCAGTTTGCGCTGGCTGGCACCGAGCGCGAGCACGAGCTTGCCGTACTGGATGCCACCCTTGGCCGTTGTCAGGCGTTTCTTCGTGCGGTCGAGCTTGATGACACGCGTCTCGGTGCGTATCTCGATATCGAGGGCAGCCGCCTTGCTCGCGGCATCCTGTTCCGCAATGGCGTCGGCATCCTTGCCGTGCGCGAGGGCCGTCGACAGTGCCGGCTTCGGATAGCTGATGCCCTCGCAGGCGGTGACGAGCAGGATCGGTGTCTCGGTGTCGGTCGCGCGGATCGATTCGGCAACCGACCAGCCGGCGATACCGGCGCCGACGATGACGAGGTGTCCGGCGCCACCGCGATGCTTTCTGCCTGCCGCGTCGCCGGCGTGGCGCCGGGTGACCGCCGGCGTCGTGGCCGGCATGCTCGGCAGCAATCGCAGATCGCTCTTGCGCAGCCCGCACAGTGGACATTGCCAGTCGTCCGGGATGTCCGCGAAGCGCGTCCCGGCGGCCAGACCCGAGTCCGGGTCGCCCTGTGCCTCGTCGTAGATGTAGCCGCAGGCGTCGCAGATCCAGCGGAGGTAGCCGCTGTCGGGCATCACGCTTACCCCTGCGCCGCGGCCAGTATGTTGTCGAACACCCCATCGAGCTCGGCGCCGATCGCGTCCAGTTCGGGCGAGCCGAAAGGGGCGAAGACTTCACTGGGCATACGACAGGCGACGACCACCTTGCCGCCGTCTTCATAGACGTGGATGCGCAGCGGGATATCGTGACCGGCCGGCTTGCACGCTTGCCAGACCCGGATCGCGTAGTCCGGTCGAAAGACCTCGAGGATCTGGTCGGCCGGGACTACCTTGCCCATCTTTGCGGCGTTCGCCTGGCCGTTGATGTGTGCGACGATGCGCATGTTCTCGGCCTCGATGGCACCGGTCAGCGCGGTGATCGCTGCGTCGGCGGAGAGGCCGGTCTTGAAGCTCTTCATCGGGTTTCCTTTGAATCCTGTCGGCGACGCGGTCGCCGCTATCGCTTGAGTTGTCCGGCAGTCGCGGCGCTTCTCGCGCAACGGCTCGCGGGGAACCCGTCAGGCTGCTGCCGCCATCGTGTCCAGTTCCTTGCGCAGGTGCTTGATCGCGGGCGTGACGATCGCGACGAAATAGGACTCGCGCAGCTTGCGCTGGGCCGGGGCCGACTGCAGGTAGCCCTTGGCCCCGGTGTGCAGCATCGCCGATTGCGACGCGCGTAGTGCCAGTTCCCCGGCGGCCAGGCGCAGTTCGAGGACTTCGCGGAAGAAGTCGTCCGAGGTTTCGAAGGGGTCTTCGGCGAGCGCCATCGCGGCCTCGACCGTGTCGTCGAGTGTTTCCTGCAGCTCGTCGGGTCGGTCATCCAGGTAGCAATTGACGTGGCCGAGTAAGGGTTCGACCTCGCGGCACAGATCGATGCAGGACTGGATGTTGCCCACGCCCATGCCGAACTGTAGCAACACGATGCCCGCCCGCGAGCGGCGCAGGAACGCGGCACCGTCGTGATCGATGATCATATCGTCCGGCAAGAACACGTCTTCGAAGATGCAGGCGAAGGTCCGGGTACCCTCGAGCGCGGTGAAATGTGCGGACTGGCGCAGCGAAAAACCGTCCGTCGTGCAGTCGATCAGGGCCATTATCGAACGGCCTGGCGCATCGAGCAGTTCGAACAGGGTCCCGAAGACGTGGCCGTCTCCCAGGTTGGAAACCCACGGCAGTGAACCGTTCACTACATAGCCACCATCGACACGTCTGCCCTTGAGACGGAGTTCCTCGATGCCGGCGAACGCCTTCATCGTGTTGGACATCCCGGTGCCGGCCAGGACTTCACCGCCGGCAACGCGCGGCAGCCAACGGTCCCGAACGGTGTCGCTGCCTGCGTTCTGCAAGTACCAGCCGCACGTGTCCTGGCACCAGACGGTGAACCCGGTCGACAGGCATTCGTGGGCGACTTCGGCCATCGCCTGGATCGCAGTCGGCATGTCGTGGAGGCCATCGGACCGCGCCGCGGGCAGGTGGTAGCGGAATGCGCCAAGCGGACCGAGCTTGCGCAGCACGTCTTCCGGGTACAGGCCCTGCAGGTCGATGTCGACCGTCAGGGGTTTCAGGTCGGTATTGACGACCTGACGGGTCGCGCCCAACAGCTCGGCGGTCGGCAGGAGCGCGTCAGTCAGTCGTTTGGCAGGATGGCTCATCGTTACTCCCTCGTTCTCTGGTCTCTGTGCTTGCCGGGCATCAGGCCGATGTGACTTCCACTGCGACCTTGTTGCGCAGGGTATTGGCCACCGGCGACCAGACGTTCGAATGGCTGACGATCTCGTCGATCACTTCCTTGGGCGCGTCGCCCTCGGCATCGATCTTGACGCGCACGGCAGTGAAGCCGAGGGTCTTGGCCTCGTCGAGGTCGCCGGTTCCCCAGACCGCAGTGACGTTGATGTCGCCCTCCAGTTCGAGCGCCAGTTTGCTCAGCTTCACGCCGTGCGCGGTCGCATTGGCGTGCACGCCGACGGCGAGGCAGGCGCCGAGCGAGGCGAGCACGGCCTCCGAGGGATTGGGGGCATTGTCTTCGCCGAGCAGGTGCGGCGGCTCGTCGATCAGCATCGGCGCGAGGTCGCGGACGTAGGTCTGCATGCGGAACTGACCTTCGCAGACCGTTTTGGCCTTGAGTGTGACGACAGCGCTCGGGTTGGCCCTGCCTTTATCGCCGAGGGCGGCCAGGCCTTCGGAATCGATCGGACGCAGGCAGCTCATGGACTTGGCAATGGTTTGCTGGGGGGTGCTCATCGGGCTTCTCTCCTGTCGGGGGGGTGACACGTTGACAGGGGAGAAAGCAAAGCCTGTGCCAGATTCAATATATTATTTTAAAAAACCGCTTGGGTCAAGTTGATATCTAGATAT
>CBFCWF010000066.1:0-18146 GCA_965601425.1 uncultured Chromatiaceae bacterium
TCAACGCGCCGCGGCGTTGCGGACGTTCCAATGAAGATGTGAACAGGCTGCGCGTGGGGCAGGCAGGCGCTTGCTGCCTGACCGCCGACCGAGCGCAGCCCGGACTGTCAAAGGAGGCAATGCAATGTTGATGAAGAGAATGCTAGTCATGGCCGGGGCGCTGTTGATGGGCCTGGGTAACCCACTGTCTGCGAACGAGGAGGCCGGCCTGTCCGAACTGGAGGTCGAAGACCTGCTGTTCATGCGCGAGGAAGAGAAACTGGCGCGGGACGTCTATTCGGAACTGTATGGATACTACAAGGAAGACGGTATAGAGATCTTCACCCTTGCGCGGATCGCCGAATCGGAACAGCGTCATATGGACGCGATGCTGAACCTGCTGGACAAGTATGAGATCGACGATCCCGCGGCGGGTCGTGCGCCCGGTGAATTCGAGCACCCGGTGCTCCAGGCCCTGTATTACAACCTGGTATCCGACAGTGAGGACAACGAGCCCGTATTGAGTGAGCCGGCAGCCGGCGGCAAGGTCGGCCCCGAGGCGGCGCTGTATGTCGGTGCATGGATCGAGGAGCGCGACATGATCGATATTCTGCACGCGATCGCGAACACCAGCCGTGCCGATATCGTCGGTGTCTACACCAACCTGCTGTGTGGTTCGCGCGAGCACCTGAGGGCGTTCGTCGGGCGGCTGGGCGCGGACGACTACGCGCCGCAAATCCTGTACTCGGCGGACGAGGTGGGCAGCGAGGTGCCGCCGGAAGAGACGCTGGAGTTCTGGCTCGGCGACGCATCCGATGTGATCTGCCCGTAAGCCAGGCACACCGCGCGCCGGAGACCGGGCTCGCGTCGCCGACGTGGGCCTGGTCGGGTCCTCAGCGACCCGACCAGGTAGGCAGGTACATGGCCGACAGGTAATGCAGACCCTTGCCGGTGGCGATCAGCAGCGGGAGCGGCGATAGCCTGATCTTCATGATCCCGGCGATCAGGGCCGGCGCGTCACCGCCGATCGGCAGCCAGGCCAGCAGGCGCGACCAGAAACCGTATCGCTGGCACCAGCCCCGGGCCCTCTCGATCTGGTCCCGGCTGAAATAGAACCAGGGTCTGTCGCGGAACCGCAGCAGGTAGCGGCCCGGGTACCGGTCGACGACGCTGCCCAGCATGTTGGCGATGGTCGCGACGGCCAGCAGCGTCCCCGGGTCGCGCCCCTCGCGCAGCGGTGCGAACAGGATCAACCCGGGGGAGAATGGCAGTATGGTCGCGGCGAGAAACGCGGCGTCGAACAGCACCAGGTAGGGGGTGATCGTGCCGCTGACGCCCGCTGTCGAACGGCCTCAGAAACCCTCCAGCACGATCTTGCCGCGCGCCCGACCGCTCTCGATCAGCGCATGGGCCTTTTTCAGGCTATCGGCAGCCATGCGGCCCATGTGCTCGCCCACGGTCGTCCGGATCACGCCCGCGTCGACCAGTTCGGCGACCTCGTCGAGCAGTCGATGCTGGGCGATCATGTCCGGTGTCTCGAACAGTGAGCGGGTGAACATCAGCTCCCAGTGCAGTGACAGGCTCTTGCGCTTGAGTTGGGTGATGTCGACGGGTCCCGGGTCGTCGATCAGCGCCAGACGTCCCTGCGGCCCGAGCGACTCGACGATCTCCGCAAAGTGCAGGTCCGTCTTGGTCAGGCTCGCGACATGGGTGACGTGCGGGATACCGACACGCCGCAGTTCCTGTGACAAGGGTCGGCTGTGGTCGATGACTTCGTCGGCGCCGAGCGAACGTACCCATTCGGCCGTGGCCGGTCGCGACGCAGTGCCGATCACGCGCAGACCGGTCAGACGGTGCGCCAACTGGGTCAGGATCGAGCCGACGCCGCCGGCGGCGCCAATGATCAGCAGCGACTGGTCCCCGTACCTTTTGCCGGGCGCGATCTGAAGCCGATCGAACAGCAGCTCCCAGGCGGTGATACTGGTCAGCGGCAGTGCGGCGGCCTGGGCGAAATCGAGCGAGCTGGGTTTGTGCCCGACGATGCGTTCGTCCACCAGGTGCAGTTCGGAATTGGTACCCGGCCGTGCGATCGAACCCGCATACCAGACCTGGTCACCGGATTGGAACAGCGTGGCCTCCGAACCGCACTCGACGACGATGCCGCAGGCATCCCAGCCGAGAACCGCGGCCTCGCCCGCCGTCGGGGCGCTGCGCATGCGCATCTTGGTGTCGACCGGGTTAACCGACACGGCCTTGACCTGCACCAGCAGGTCACGAGCGCCCGGCCTTGGCTCAGGCAGTTCCAGGTCGAGCAGCGATGTTGCCGCGCTGATCGGCAGTGATTCACGGTAACCGACGGCTTTCATGGGCCGGGCCTCCTCGGATCGGTGACGATTGCAGGGGTTGCGGTCGCCGGCTGGTCGATTCGCAGCATCGGCTCACTGTGATTCATCGGGGGCGAGCTGTTCGGCCGCCGCGCCGGCGAAGCTGTCGGGAATCGGTAGCCCATTCTCGCGTGCCTTCTCGGTTGCGCGCTCGTGGTCCATGTCGGCCGGGAAATACCGAACGGCTTTGCCGGCTCGCGAGGCCGCATGGAGCTCGTCTCTGGCCACCGAACCGCCACCGATCCCGATCAGGACATCGCTGTTCTCGACCATCGTTTCCGAGGTCGGCGACAGCGTCTGCCCATCGTCGAGGTAGCCGCCCCATGTCTCGTCCTGCACGTAGAACACCCGGTCCACACAGGGCGAGAGTGCAGCGTCGTAACGCATCGCCTGCGTCGAGACGATCCCGGTGGTGAGGAAGCCGCGCCGTTTGGCCAGTTCGTAGACCGCACCGATCCCGTCGGGCGTCGCGCCGATGTTGACGATCGTGTGCGCCGGGTCGAATTGCGCGAGCACGTCGGCCGCCTTGGCCAACATCGCCGGACGATCCTCGTACCCGGACCCGGAGTAGCCCACGAAGGTGATCACCTGTTTGTTCCGCGCAGCGAAAAAGGCCCGGATGTCCCGATCCGTGGCGACCCCTGTCTCGGTGGCCAGGTCGCAGGCGCGGACCGGGGTGTTGAGGCACGCGGCCAGCAGCAGGGCCCAGGTGATCGTCGCGAAGCGCCCGCCAACGGCCCCCCAGGCTCGTCGCGTGCAGCCGTGTTGGACAGGCGGTCGGGCGGCCCGCACGCGGTGCCTGCAGGCCGCGCGGCGGCCGAATGCCATCGGGGAGAGTGCGACATGCCCCGGTGCCGCGTCCGTCGTCTGGTCTGGTTTCACGCTCAAGCCTGCCTCGCTTGCCCCAAGACCGGTGCCGGTCAGAGGCAATCGTCGTTGCCGTCGGCGAGTCGGTCGACCCACCGCCCAAGCCGCTCCTTCTCCCGCCGGAGAAAACCGGGGTCACTGTGCACATGGGCCATGACGCTGATGCCCTGGCCCTGTGCCATCAAGTGCAGCGCCAGGTCCCGTGCGCGGCCCGCGTAGCCCAGTTCGGCGAACTGATCGGAGAGCCAGCTCTCGAATACCCTGAACAGATCCTCGGCCCTTGCCTGCAATGCGGCCTGGTCCTTGCCCAGTTCGGTGTTCAGTGTGCCCATCGGGCAGCCATAGCGCATGATTGCATCGGCACTGTTGCCCAGGATCTCGATGAACCTGTGCAGACGCTCGATCGGTGTCCGGTAGCTGCCGTTCCAGCCATCGAGCATCTGAGCGATGCGCTCGGTGCGATACCTGATCGCCGCCTCGAGGATCTCGTCTTTGGTCTTGAAGTAATAATAGATGTTGCCGCGCGGCACGCCTGCCGCGCCGACCACGTCGCTGAACGAGGTTCGGTTGTAGCCCCTGTGGTAGAAAAGCCGATTGGCGGCCTCGACGATCTTCTGGCGCGTGCGCTCGCTCTTCCTGGGCATGGCGGTAGTCAGTCGGACGGACGTACGAATGAAACGGCGGCTAACGTGGAGTATACCCCCAGACCGGATGGGCGCACCAAACCCTGGCCGCGAGACGGTTTCTTCGACCCGGGCCAAACGCCATAATGGCCGGTCAAACGTTAAGAAGCCGGCGGAGAATCCAATGCCCCAGTACCGTTCACGCACCACGACCCATGGCCGCAACATGGCCGGAGCGCGCGCGCTGTGGCGCGCGACCGGCATGCGCGACGGCGACTTCGACAAGCCGATCATCGCGGTCGCCAATTCGTTCACCCAGTTCGTGCCGGGGCATGTCCACCTGAAGGATCTGGGGCAGTTGGTCGCCCGCGAGATCGAGCGCGCCGGTGGTGTTGCGAAGGAGTTCAACACCATCGCCGTGGACGACGGCATCGCAATGGGGCACGGCGGTATGCTCTATTCGCTGCCGTCTCGCGACCTGATCGCCGACAGCGTCGAGTACATGGTCAACGCACACTGCGCCGATGCGCTGGTGTGCATCTCCAATTGCGACAAGATAACCCCCGGCATGCTGAATGCTGCGCTGCGGCTCAACATCCCGACCGTCTTCGTGTCCGGCGGTCCGATGGAGGCAGGCAAGGTGAGCCTCGCGAACAAGGGCGACGTCAAACTCGATCTGGTCGATGCCATGGTCTCCGCGGCGGACCCGAACGAGAGCGACGAGGACGTGGCGGCGATCGAACGCTCGGCCTGCCCGACCTGCGGTTCTTGTTCCGGGATGTTCACCGCGAATTCGATGAACTGCCTGACCGAGGCCCTGGGCCTGTCGCTCCCGGGTAACGGCTCGCTGTTGGCCACGCACGCCGAGCGCAGGAACCTGTTCCTCGAGGCGGGGCGCCTGGTGGTCGAGATCGCGAAGCGCCATTACGAGCAGGACGACGCGAGCGTGCTGCCGCGCGGCATAGCGACCTTCGATGCCTTCGAGAACGCGATCGCGCTCGACATCGCAATGGGCGGGTCGACCAACACGGTGCTTCACCTGCTGGCGGCCGCCCACGAGGCGGGCGTGGATTTCACGATGGCGGACATCGACCGCATGAGTCGCAAGGTGCCCAACCTGTGCAAGGTCGCACCGGCCACCCAGCAGTATCATATGGAAGACGTGCACCGCGCGGGCGGCGTGATCGGGATACTCGCAGAACTGGACCGCGGCGGCCTGATACACCGTGACTGCCATACCGTGCACAGTGCGACCATAGGGTCCGCGATCGACGTATGGGACGTGATGCGCGGCGAGGAGGAGCAGGCGCGTGTACGCTACCTGGCCGGCCCCGGGGGCATACCCACCCAGGTGGCATTCAGTCAGGACAGCCGCTGGCCCGATCTCGACCTGGATCGCGCCGCCGGCTGCATTCGCGATGTGGCGCACGCCTATTCGAAGGACGGTGGCCTGGCGGTGCTGTATGGCAACCTGGCCGAACACGGTTGCATCGTCAAGACGGCCGGTGTCGACGCTTCGATCCTGAAGTTCTCGGGTCCGGCCCGCATTTTCGAAAGCCAGGACGCGGCCGTGGAGGCCATCCTCAACGACCAGGTCCGGCAGGGTGACGTGGTCCTGATCCGTTACGAGGGGCCCAAGGGGGGGCCGGGCATGCAGGAGATGCTCTACCCGACCAGCTATCTGAAGTCGAAGGGTCTGGGCAAGGCCTGTGCGCTGATCACCGACGGTCGCTTTTCCGGTGGCACCTCCGGCCTGTCGATCGGGCACTGTTCGCCCGAGGCGGCCGAGGGCGGGAATATCGGGCTGGTCGAGGAGGGCGACACGATCGAAATCGACATCCCCAACCGTTCGATCCATGTCGCGCTGAGCGACCAGGCCTTGAACGAACGGCGCGTGGCGATGACGGCGCGTGGCGGGCGCGCCTGGCAACCGCTGGGGCGGCAGCGTGAGGTCTCACAGGCGCTGCGCGCCTACGCCGCGCTGACCACGTCGGCCGCGCGCGGTGCGGTGCGCGACCTATCGCAGCTCGAACCCTGATCGACGCGGGTCAGAGTGATCCCCAGGAGCTCTTGCGCCGCCGAACGCGCAGGTGGGGCAGGATCAGTCCGAGGATGATGCCACCCACCACGACGCCGGCACCGATCAGGAACCAGTTCTGTGCGGTCTTGTTTTCCAGCTCGCGGTTCTGTTGCTTGACGTCCTCGATCTCGCGGGTCAGCGAGGCGACTTGCTTGCGCAGTTCGTTGCGTTCGTTCGCGATGCGCACCGCATTGCTCGAGGTGCGCTGCAGCGCCGCGAACTCCTGGTCGACCAGGGTCTTGGCCTGCTTCAGCTCTTCGTGTTGCTGCTGCAGCGCCTTGTGCTGCTCGGTCAGGTTCGCCAGGCGGCTGCTGAGCTCGCCGGGGGCGGCCTTCAGCGCGTTGACCTCGGCCTCGGCGGCGGCCAGCCGGTCGCGGGCAACCGGCTGGTCGATCAGTTGCCGCGTCAGCACATAGCCCTCGGCACCCGATGCAGTGCGTATCTTGCTGTAGCCGGAATCCGGGTTGCTCGACAGCACGGTCAGGCGCTCCCCGGTTGGCAGCATACGCAGGATGCGGTGGGTCGCACTCTCGCCGCTGCGCAGCGTGATCTTGAGTTCGTCCGTCACATACGCGGTCTTCGCCAGCACCGTGGCGCTGCAAAGGACGAGGAATAGCGTGGCGATTATCTTCACTGAATGGATCCCATACGGCTGAGTTTGGTGGCTCAGTCGCGACCCGGGAAGCAGATCAGGTGTTCTGCATCCATCCGGACCCGGACTGAGTCACCCAGGTGATGATCGTGGTGGCTCGGAAACAGGGATAGTAGGCGCGTTCCGGTCGGTAATTCCAGTGTATAGAGGATTTCCGCCCCCTTGAACGCCTTGTCCTTGACCACTGCCTCGATCTCTCCGTCCGCATCCGGCACGACGTCGTCGGGCCGGATCAGGACCTCCACCTTCGTGCCGACCGGCTGCGTGCAGGAGCGCTTGCCGCGCAGTATCCCGAGTTCGGTCTCGAACACCTCCGGGGTGCGCACGACCCCGGCAATGAAGCGGCCCTGGCCAATGAAATCGGCGACGAAACGGCTGCTGGGTTCATGGTAAATCGTATAGGGCGTGTCCCATTGCAGTATGCGGCCGAGATGCATCACGCCGACCTTGTCGGATACCGCGAAAGCCTCATGCTGGTCGTGCGTCACCAGGACGCCGCTGATGCCCTCGGACTTGAGCAGGTCCCTCACTTCCACGCTGAGTCGCTCGCGCAACTCGACGTCCAGGTTGGAGAAGGGCTCGTCCATCAGCAGCAGCGTCGGCCGCGGGGCCAGCGCGCGCGCCAGCGCCACCCGCTGCTGCTGTCCTCCGGAAAGCTCGTGCGGGTAGCGTTCGCCCATGCCGCCAAGGCCGGTCGCATCGAGCAGGTGGTCGACCTGCACCTTGCGGTCGATCGCTGGCTTCCTGCGCAGGCCGAACGCGATGTTGTCCTTAACCGTAAGGTGTGGAAACAGCGCATAGTCTTGAAACACCATGCCGATCGAGCGCGCCTCGGGGGGCACGGTCAGTCGTGGTGACGAAACCGTTTTCTGGGCAATGAGAATCTCGCCGGCACCGATCGGTTCGAACCCGGCGATCGCGCGCAACGCCGTGGTCTTGCCGCAGCCGCTGGGGCCGAGCAGGCTGACGATCTCACCGCGATTGACATGGAACGAGAACGACTCGATCACCGGCACATTGCCGTAACCAGCACTGATATCTTGGACCTGGAGCAGCGCCATGTGTCGGTGTCTTCGTCCGGGTTAGGTCGCTGTGGGAACGGTCAGCCGAGCAGGAACTCGAGCAGGGCCTTTTGCGCATGCATCCGGTTTTCCGCCTCGTCCCAGACCGCACTGTCCGGCGCATCCAGCACGTCTGCGGCGACCTCTTTGCCGCGATAGGCCGGCAGGCAGTGCAGGAAAAGCGCATCCGGTGCGGCCCGCGCCAGCAATGCTCGGTCGACCATGTAACCGGCGAAGGCCTGCTCACGGCGCGTCGTCTCCTCCTCTTGTCCCATGCTGATCCAGGTATCCGTGACGACCAGGTCGGCGCCCTCGACCGCGGTCTGCGGGTCGCGCCATATCGTACAGCGCTCGGCGGCGCTGCCGACAATGTCCGGTTCCGGCTCGTAGCCCTCGGGACAGGCGATGCGCAGCTCGAAGTCGAACTGGCGCGCCGCGCCGATATAGGAGTTGCACATATTGTTGCCATCGCCGACCCAGGTGACGGTCCTGCCCACGATGTCGCCGCGATGCTCTGCGAAGGTCTGCATGTCGGCGAGCAGTTGGCAGGGGTGACAGAGGTCGGTCAGGCCGTTGATCACGGGCACCCGGGAGTGCTCGGCGAATCGCTCCAGATCCGCGTGGTCGAAGGTGCGGATCATGACGCAGTCGACCATGCGCGAGAGCACGCGCGCGGTGTCTTCGATCGGTTCACCGCGACCCAGCTGCGTGTCGCGCGGTGAGAGGAACATCGCCGAACCGCCGAGCTGCGCCATGCCGGCCTCGAATGACACCCGGGTGCGTGTCGAACTCTTCTCGAAAATCATCGCCAGCACCTTGTCTCGCAACGGTGCGTGGCGCTTGCCGGTGCGATGCATCTGCTTCAGCTCGCTCGCGCGCTTCACCAGCGCGCGCAGTTCGGCTGTGCTCAGATCCATCAGGGTCAGGAAATGGCGGGCTTGCTTGTCTTTGTTCATGTCGTGAAATTGAGTCGCTGCGGACGTCAGTCCCGGGTGAGAAAATCGCGCACGATGGCGCCGAGATCTGACACCAGCCTGTCCGCCTGCGGGTCTGTCATGATCAGCGGCGGCAGCAGGCGAATGACCGAATCGGCCGTGACGTTGATCAGCAGGCCGTGGTCGAGCGCGGTGGCGACCAGCGCTGCGCACGGCCGGTCCAGTTCGACGCCGATCATCAGGCCCTGCCCGCGCACCTCGCGCACCCCGGCAAGGTCCTGCAGCGTGCTGCGCAGCGCGTCGCCGATGCGGTCGCCGAGTGTTGCGGCCCGCTCCCACAGTCGCTGTGCGGCGAGTGTCTCGCACACCGCCAGCGCGGCCGCGCTGGCCAGCGGGTTGCCGCCGAAGGTGGAGCCGTGGTTGCCGGGCGCGAACAGTTCGGCTGCGCCGCCCGATGCCAGGCACGCGCCGATTGGCACGCCGTTGCCGAGCGCCTTGGCCACGGTCATCACGTCCGGTTTCAGGTCGTAGTGCTGATAGGCGAAGGGACGGCCGGTACGGCCCATGCCGGTCTGGATTTCGTCGAGTATCAGCAACCAGCCCCTGGCGTCGCACAGCGCGCGCACGCCGGGCAGGAAATCCGGCGGCGGCACGTTGATGCCGCCTTCACCCTGGATCGGCTCGATCATCACGGCCACCACGTCGGGCTGATGCGCCGCAACCGCGCGCAGCGCCGCGAGGTCGCCGTAAGGGACCCGGATGAATCCCTGGACCAGCGGTTCGAAGCCGGCTTGCACCTTGCGGCTACCGGTCGCGCTCAGTGTCGCCAGCGTGCGCCCGTGGAAGCTGTTCTCCATCACCACCACGGCGGGTGATTTGGTGCCCTGTCGGTGCCCGTAAAGGCGCGCGAGCTTGATCGCGGCCTCGTTGGCCTCGGCGCCCGAGTTTCCGAAGAACGCCTTGTCCATGCCGGCAAGCGAGGTCAGGGTGTCACCCAGCGCCTCCTGGGCTGCGATGCCGTAGATGTTCGATGTGTGTACCAGGCGAGCCGCCTGTGCGCACACTGCGTCGGACACGGCCGGGTGGGCATGCCCCAGATTGCACACGGCGATCCCGCTCAGTGCGTCGAGGTACTCCCTGCCATCGGTGTCCCAAAGCAGCGCCCCGTCACCACGATCGAAGGTCACCGGCAGGCGGTTGTAGGTGCTCATCAGGGAATTGCTCATCGGGCTCTTGGCTCGCCTTTGGGGAAAAGGCGCGAAGATCGTACGTCGTGGGTATCGCGGTCCGCGCCTCTCCAAAAAACAAAAAGGCAGTCCCGATAACGGGGACCACCTCCGCCGTTTGCACGCCACCGGCGCCGCAAAGGCGGAACACTAACAAGTGTTTGTAGGACTGACAAGGGGGTGGCGCCATCGCCCGCCTGCCGCCGCGACCGCGAAGCCCGCCGCTGCGGCTGTCGGCTCAGCGTCTCGCGGCCTGGCCGGTGCCTTGTGTCGGGAAGTCGGTGCGCGGGTCGGGGAGCGGATGCCCAACCTGTTCGGCGTGCTCGAGGACGGCGCACCACCTCGCACGGCGAGCCGGCAAGCGCGGAGCCGAGGCAGGTGCTGCCGCATCAGGGTATGGCGACAGTGCGTCGTGGCCTCGCGCTCAAGGCAGGAGACCGTCGACCGGGGTGCCCGGTCGACGGATCCGGCGATTGCGCGATCGGCCGCGTCGGGATCAGCCGGCGTAGTTCGCCGCGGCGAATTCCCAATTGATCAGCTTCCAGATCTCCTCGAGATACTTGGGCCGCGCGTTGCGGTAGTCGATATAGTAGGCATGCTCCCAGACGTCGACGGTCAGCAGCGCCTTTTTGCCATCGGTCATCGGCGTGGCCGCGTTCGAGGTGTTGAAGATCTCGACGCTGCCGTCGGTGTTCTTGACCAGCCAGGTCCAGCCCGAGCCGAAGTTGGTCGCTGCGGATTTGCTGAACGCCTCTTTGAATGCGGCGAAAGAACCGAAGGCCTGGTTGATCGCATCGGCCAGCGCACCCTCGGGTTCACCGCCGCCGTTCGGGCTCAGGCAATTCCAATAGAAGGTGTGATTCCAGACCTGTGCGGCGTTGTTGAACACCCCCCCGGACGACTTCATGATGGTGTCTTCGAGCGACATGCTCTCGAACTCGGTGCCCGGGATCAGGTTGTTGAGGTTGGTCACATAGGTGTTGTGGTGCTTGCCGTAGTGGTACTCCAGGGTCTCCTGGGAGATCACCGGCTCGAGGGCATTCATCGCGTAGGGCAGGGCGGGTAGTTCGTGCGCCATTTAAGGACTCCTTGCTCGTCTGTGCGTGCGGAACGCGGTTCCGCGCTGGGAATGGCCGGGATTCTAGGGACAGCCTCGCGACGCTTTCAACCGCGCAACTGACGGGGGAGTGCGGGAAGACGCAGCAGGCGGGCCCGTTCGCGACCGGGCCCAGGATTCTGGGCCCCACGGCCCATATCTGCAACAATTCCGGCCCATGAATCCTGCGGCGCTGAACATTTTCGCGAGCCGACTCGACGCGGTGTGCGAAGAGATGGGCCTGGTCCTGCGCAACGCCGCTTTTTCGCCGAACATCCGCGACCGGCTGGATTTTTCCTGCGCGGTGTTCGACGCGCGTGGCGAGCTAAGCGCCCAGGCGGCGCATATCCCGGTGCACCTGGGCAGCATGGCGTTTGCGATGCGCGACGTGGTCGCCGGCATCGACTGGGGCCCGGGCGATCAGGTGATCCTCAACGATCCCTATCTGGGTGGCACCCATCTGCCGGACATCACCGTTATCGCGCCGGTGTTCTGCGACGCTGTGTTGCAGGCGTTCGTTGTCAACCGGGCGCACCATGCCGACATCGGCGCGGCCTCGCCCGGGTCGATGCCGATCTCCGCCGATCTCGAAGACGAGGGTATCGTGATCGAACCGGTCCACCTGCTGCGCGATGACGTGTTCGTGAGCGAGGTGCTGCAGCGCGTCACGTCGGCCACCCACAACCGGGCCGAGTCAGCGGGTGATTTCGCCGCCCAGGTCGCAGCGAATCGTGCCGGCGTGGCACGGCTGGCCGGCCTGATCTCGGGCTATGGTGCCGCGGCCTTTCGCCAGGGGGTCGCCGCGTTGAATGGCTATGCGGAGCGCCTTGCACTGGAGTCTCTTGCCGGCATCCCGCCCGGCCGCTATCGGTTCACGGACTATCTGGACGACGATGGGCAGGGCGAGACGGACATCCCGATCCGGCTGGCTTTGACCGTAAACGAACGTCGCGTGATTGCCGATTTCAGCGGCACCGCAGCGCAGGTCGGCGGCAACGTAAATTGCCCGCTGGCGGTCGCGGCGGCAGCCGTTTTCTACGTTTTCCGCTGCCTGATGCCGGCCCAGACCCCGGCCTGCGCCGGCGCGTTTCGCCCGATCGAGTTGGTCGCGCCGAAGGGGTGCCTGCTGAATGCGCGGAAACCGGCCGCGGTCGCGGCCGGCAACGTGGAGACGAGCACGCGCGTTGTCGACGTGGTGCTCGGCGCGCTCGCACAGGCCATCCCGGACCGCGTTCCGGCAGCCAGCCATGGCAGCATGAACAACCTGGCGATGGGTAGCGCCCGGCCCGACGATCCCTGGGACTATTACGAGACCATCGGAGGTGGCATGGGGGCGGGGCCCTGCGGCGGAGGTGTCAGCGGCGTGCACACGCACATGACGAACACGCTCAATACACCGGTCGAGGTGCTGGAGAGCCGCTTCCCGGTGCGTGTGCTGCGCTATGGTCTGCGTCGTGGTTCGGGTGGCGTCGGCCGACGCCACGGCGGTGACGGCCTGATCCGGGAATACCTGTTTGGCGCACCTGCGCACTTCACGCTGTTGACCGAGCGCCGGGTGCGCCCGCCCTGGGGGGGCGCCGGTGGCGCGGACGGACGGCCCGGCCGCAATCTGCTCAATGATCGACCGCTGCCGGCAAAATGCGAGGGCAGCGTCACGGCCGGCGATCGCCTGCGGATCGAGACCCCGGGTGGTGGCGGGTACGGCGCCCCCGATGCCGGCGGGGATGCGCCGGATCCCAACCAGGACCCGACCCGAGATCCGGCGTGACGGGACGGGACGAGGCCCTGACGCCCGCGCCAGGCGCCGAATCCGCCGTCCGGCAGGTGCGACGGCGGCTGGCCCACCGCCGCGGTGATCTGTCGCCGTCTAATCCGGATTTGAGTCGTGGGTTTTCACGCCGGCCGACTGCTAGACTGCGAGACCTGGAAACACCGCGACGGGTCTGCAGCGGCGGGCCGGCGAAATCAAGCTGAGGTGCAGACGATGGACGTGCTGGAACGTATCAAATCGCAGGTTGAAAACAATCCGGTCATTATCTACATGAAGGGAACACCACAGTTTCCGCAATGTGGCTTCTCGTCGCGCGCCGCCGGCGCCTTGCAGGATTGCGGCGAGAAATTCGCGTACGTCAATGTGCTTGCCGACCCCGAAATCTTCGAGAATCTGCCGCGCTTCGCCGATTGGCCGACCTTTCCGCAGATCTACATCGACGGTGAATTGATCGGCGGCTGCGACATCACGCTCGAGATGCACGCGAGCGGGGATCTGCACAAGGCGGTGTCCGAGGCAGCGAAAAAGTGGCCTGCAGACACCGCCGAGGGCTGAACCGGCCCCGCGTGCAGGCGATGGCGAGGCGACCACCGGTCGCCTCGTCGCCGCGTGAAGGCCGCGCGACCGACCGTTCCGCCCTCGACCGTATCGCGAAGTAGCCCCGTGCGTGTAAACCGGTTACGGCCCGGTGGGCACCGCCCGGCGGCGGTTCGGCCCGCCGAGGACACACGCATCAACTCGCGGTGGGGTTCGGCAACCACGGCCGTTCGTCGTCGAGTACCTGCCAACGGTTCACGATGCGACAGAACAGTTCGGCGGTCTTTTCGGTATCGTAGATCGCGCTGTGCGCTTGGTCCGGGTCCCAGTCGATACCGGCGGCAATCAGGGTGCGGGCGAGTACGGTCTGCCCGTAGACGAGCCCGGCGAGCGTCACGGTATCGAAGGTGCTGAACGGGTGAAATGGATTACGTTTGAAAGCGGTGCGTTCCACCGCCGCATTGATGAAGCCCAGGTCGAAGAAGGCATTGTGGCCGACGAGGATCGCCCGCTTGCATCCGCTGTCCCTGACCGCCTGCCGGATCGGCCGAAAGACGTGGTCGAGGGCTTCTTTCTCCGGCAATGCCCCGCGGAACGGGTGGTCCGGGTCGATGCCGTTGAACGCGAGGGCCTTCGGGTCCAGGTTCGCACCCGCGAACGGCTGGACGTGGCAGTCGACCGTCGGACCCGGCTGCAAGCGGCCCTGGTCGTCCATGGTGAGGACGACCGCGGCGATCTCGAGCAACGCGTCCGTCCGCGCGTCGAACCCGCCCGTTTCGACGTCCACCACGACCGGCAGATAGCCGCGAAAGCGCAGGCTGATCGCGTTATTGAAGGCTTTCTCATTCACGCGCGGCAGCATAACCAAACCGAGGCGTGATGGCGATGCGTCTGCACCCGGCGTTCGGATTGTGCAGCCTGTTGCTACTGCTGCTGTCAGGGCAATACCTCCAGGCTGCCCAGGGGATGACCTATCGGCTGGCGCGCGAGGGCGCCCCGACCAGCTACCTGATGGGGACCATGCACAGTGCCGACGAGCGGGTGATGGCGTTGCTCGGCGAAGTGGGGCCACTGATCGAGCGGGTGGATCTGGTCGCGGTCGAGATGCTGCCGGATGCGGTGACGCTGCTCGCGGTCGGTGCGGCCACGCTGCTGCCCGCCGAGCAATCGCTGCGCGGGCTGATCGGCGCGGAACGTTTCGCGGCATTGCGCGCTGCCGCAGACCAACGCGACCTGCCGCACGGCCTGTTGAACCGGCTCAAGCCCTGGGCCGCTGCGGTCACGCTCGGCATGCCGGGTTCGGACAAGGGTCGCTTCCTCGATACTGAGATTTATCTGCGGGCGCTGGCGAGCAAACGCCGGGCGGTCGGGTTGGAGACCGCGGCGGAGCAACTGGCCGCGTTCGACGACATGGGGCCGGACCTGCAGATCGCGCTGCTCGACGCGGTCATCAAGAACGTGTCCGAGTTGCCGACACAGCTTGAACTCCTCACGACGGCCTATCTGGCGGGTGATCTGGCACACCTCGACCGGCTGGCGCGCGCGGAGTACGAGGCGATGCCGCCCGCGGTCGCGCACTGGTTCAACGAGGAGCTGATCGTTCGGCGCAACGCGCGCATGCTGGCTCGCCTGGCCGAGTTGATGGAGAAGCAATCGGTGTTCGTCGCGGTCGGTGCGCTGCATCTCGGCGGAGACAGCGGCCTGCTCGCCGGGCTGAGTCGTCTCGGCTACCGCATCGAACCGTGGCCGGTGCGGTAAGGTGAGCCAGCCAGCCGGCCGTAGTCGCTGGGTGTTGCTGGATCGTCGAGGCGCCTATACTTCGTCCGTGCCGGGCGCGGGCGGGGACGCGCTCACTGGATGCGATGCAAACAGGGTCAATAACGATGAGAATGCCTGCTTCGCTGTGCAATTGGGCGTCGGTCGCGCTGCTCGTGGCGTTGTTCGTGATGAGCGGTTCGGCGAGCGGCTCGGACGTCGATCCGCGCGATCCGTACGAGCGGTTCAACCGCAGCATGTACGAGTTCAACGACGCAGTGGACCGCCACTTCTTCAAGCCGCTGGCACGCGGATACAACGCCATCACGCCGGACCCGGTGAGCCGCGGTATCACGAACTTCTTTAACAATCTCGAGGATATACGGTCGGCGCTGAACAACCTGCTGCAGTTCAAGATAGGCAGTGCCTTCGGCGACCTCGGCCGCGTCGCGGTCAACAGCACCGCCGGTCTGCTCGGTGTGCTCGATGTCGCGAGCAACATCAACCTGCCGAGGCACAACGAGGATTTCGGTCAGACGCTGGGTGTCTGGGGCCTGGGTCCCGGTCCCTACCTCGTGCTGCCGTTCTTCGGGCCAAGCAGCGCACGCGACGGTGTCGGGGTGGTCGTGGACTGGTTTACCGACCCGGTGGTGCTGATCGATGACGACTGGCTACGCTGGGGCATGCGCGGCCTGGACATCATCGACACGCGCGCCGACCTCCTGTACGCGAGCCGGGTATTCGAACAGGCCGCACTGGACCCCTATGCGTTCCTGCGCGATGCCTATCTCCAACGCCGTCAGGACCTGGTCTTCGACGGCAATCCACCGCTCGAGTAGCGCCCGCCCTATGCGCTGTCCGCGATGGTCGCTGGCGCGCAGCTTCGTGATCGATCACCGACAGGCAGAACGGCAACGGCGCGGTTTCGGCCGCATCGTCCCTCGATCGGTCCGCCGCGATCCGCGGCCCGCCGGTGCGTGCACGCCACACGGTCCCGCCCTTGAGCCCGATCATCCGTCGTTTTTATCGCGCAGCCACCGTTGGCCCGGCCGGCGAATCCACAGATAGCAAATTAAGCAAAATACTAATTGACAATTTAAGCAAACTCTAAAATACTATGCCCCAGGGTTCGGTGCGAGACGCTCGACCCTGCAGCACCAGAACACAATTCCGCGTTCCATTTTTTGGAGATTGACCTATGAAACTGGTAAAGAGCGCTGCTGTTGCAGCACTGATCGTCGCTTCCGCTTCCGCTTCTGCCTGGTGGGGTGGTGGTCCTTGGGGTGGTAGTGGCCCGTGGGGCGGCAGCGGCTGGGACAACAACTACAACCGCGGCTACGGGCGCGGCGCCGGCTATGGCAACACCACCGGTGATTTCCTCGGCGATGCTGCCGGCGCTGGCGACTTCAGCATGAACATGTCCGGGCGCGGCAACACCAACATGCGTGGCTACGGCAGCGGCTACGGTTATGGCGACGGCTGGGGCCGCGGCTACAACTACAGTGCGCCGGGCTGGGGTTACGGTGGTTACGGCCCGGGCTACGGTGGCTACGGACCCTACGGTTACGGCGCTCCGGCAGTCGCACCGATGGTCGCTCCGCCCGCCGCCTACGGCTCTGTTGAAGCGCCGGAAGGCCAGGCCGAAGCCTCGGTGAGCGCACCGGCAGGCTCCGCGACGATGACCGCACCGTCCGGTTCGGTCAGCGCAGGCGCACAGGCCCAGTAAGCAGGCCAGGCACGGACGCATCGGCGCACAGGGACGTGTGCAACGCATTCCGCGTATCGCGCTGCTCGCGCGGCGAGATATGCGGGATGGGGTTGTGGGCCACCCGATATTTTCCTACGCAAACATTAAAACTCCGGGGACTTTTTCCATGAACACGATGACCAAGATCGCGGTGGCCGCTGCCATCGCAGCCGCCTCTGCAACCGCTTCCGCCTGGTGGGGCGGCAACGGCTGGGACAACAATTACAACAACGGCCTGGGCTACGGCAACGGCTACACCAACGGCGTGCTCGACGGCTACGGCGACGCGTCCGGCGGCGGTGACTTCAGCATGAACTTCTCGGGCCGTGCCCGCACCAACATGCGCGGCTATGGCAGCGGCTACGGTTACGGCGATGGCTGGGGCCGCGGGTACAATTACAGTGCCCCGGGCTGGGGTGGCTATGCGCCCTACTACGGCGGCGCCTACCCGGCTGCCCCGGTCATGACCGAAGAGCAGCAGCAGGCACTGGCCGAACAGCAGGCCAAGGCGGTCGAGGCACAGCGTCAGGCAGCCGAGCAGTTCGCCCAGCAGCAGGCCGCGGCGATCAAGGCCGCCCAGGAGGCACAGGCGAAGGCCGCCGAGCAGTACAGGCTGCAGGCTCCACAGGTCCAGTACGCGGCACCTCAGTTTGCTGCGCCGCAATTCGCCGCGCCGCAGATGCCGGAATTCGCCATGCCCGAGCCACCGCAAATGCCGGAGTTCGATATGGCGCAGCCGCGGTTCAACGCCGAAATGCCGCAGCGGCCGGCGATGCCGCAGGCCCCCGCCATGCCTGAGATGACCTCGGGCAACTGCTTCGGTCCCGCCGTGCGTCCGGCGGCCTTCACCGCGCCCTCGGCACCGGATGCTCCGCAGATGCGTGCCGCGATGGAGGCCAAGAACGTCGAACATCAGGCGGCGATCCAGGCCCGCATGGAAGAGATGAAGCAGGCGATGGACGCGCGTCGCGCACAGGTGCAGGGCAACTGCAAGTAGATGTGATCGAAACCGTTTTCGATGGCTGATCGGATCGGCGCCCGGGGAAACCCGGGCGTTTTCGTTCGTGCGCCCGGCAGGGGGCACGAACAAACCCGGCGCGAGGACCGGTTTCATCGCGCCGACGCGCGGCAGACAGGGGGTCCTGCCCGCCGATCAGCGTCCCGGTGCCGCGCGCTGCGATCGCTTGCCGGCCCGCTGCGGCCCGTGCAGCGGCCGGCCGATCAAGGCGCCGATGGCAGCAGCACCTGGGCGAATGGTGACGCTGTCCGCGGCGGTCCCCGTGGGTCCTTTCCCCAGTCCGGGTAGCCGTCGGTCAGTGTCCGCAGGAACGCGACCAATGCGCGTCCCTGCGGTTCGGACAGCCTTAGATCACCCAGCTCCTCCGCGTTGACGTTGTGCCCGATCTCCGGTTCAGGCCAACAATCCTTGCCAA
>CBFCWF010000067.1:0-17987 GCA_965601425.1 uncultured Chromatiaceae bacterium
CGCCATCCTGAAGGCGCATGCGAAGAAGGGCGAGGACATCTACGGCGACGGGGTGCTCGAGATCCTGTCCGACGGGTTCGGTTTCTTGCGCTCGGAGGATTCCTCTTACCTCGCCGGTCCGGACGACATCTACGTGTCGCCGAGCCAAATCAGGCGTTTCAGTCTGCGTACCGGCGACACCGTATCCGGCAAGATCCGGCCGCCGAAGGACAACGAGCGTTACTTCGCGATGCTCAAGGTCGACGAGATCAACTTCGACAAGCCAGAGAATGCGAAGCACAAGATTCTGTTCGAAAACTTCACGCCGCTGTTTGCGAACAAGAAATTCAGTCTGGAGATCGGCAACGGCAGCACGGAGGACATCACGGCGCGCACCATCGAGTTGGTGGCGCCGATCGGCAAGGGGCAGCGTGGCCTGATCGTGTCGCCCCCCAAGGCCGGCAAGACCATGCTGATGCAGAATATCGCGCAATCGATCGCCAGCAATCACCCGGAGTCCTACCTGATCGTGCTGTTGATCGACGAGCGCCCGGAAGAAGTCACCGAAATGAAGCGTTCGGTGCGTGCTGAGGTGATTTCATCCACGTTCGACGAGCCGGCTGCGCGCCATGTGCAGGTCGCCGAGATGGTGATCGAGAAGGCAAAGCGACTGGTCGAACACAAGAAAGACGTTGTCATCCTGCTCGATTCCATCACCCGGCTGGCCCGCGCATACAACACCGTTATCCCGTCTTCCGGCAAGGTCCTGACCGGCGGCGTCGACGCCAATGCGCTACAGAAACCGAAGCGCTTTTTCGGGGCCGCACGCAACGTCGAGGAAGGCGGTTCTCTCACGATCATCGCGACCGCGCTGGTCGAAACCGGGTCGCGCATGGATGACGTCATCTACGAAGAGTTCAAGGGTACCGGCAACATGGAGGTCCACCTGGACCGACGAATCGCTGAAAAGCGCATCTTCCCGGCGATTAATATCAACCGCTCCGGTACCCGGCGCGAGGAATTGTTGATGCCGGAGAACGAACTGCAGAAAATGTGGATCTTGCGAAAGATCCTGCACCCGATGGACGAGCTGGCGGCAATGGAATTCCTGTACGACAAGCTCAAGGTCACCAAGACCAATCAGGAATTCTTCGATGCGATGAGGTCGAAGGCCTGAACCCGGCCGGGGCGGCCCGGCGGGCCTGACCGTATGTCTCGGATGCCTGCCCCCGCCACCGCGATGCTCCTCGCCGCCGGGCGCGGCGAGCGTATGCGGCCGCTCACAGATCACACGCCCAAGCCGCTGCTGCCGGTCGGCGGCAAGTCGCTGATTGTCTGGCATATTGAGCGATTGGCCGCTGCCGGGATTCACGAGCTGGTGATCAACCATGCGCATCTCGGACAGCAGATCGAGCAGGCCCTTGGCGACGGTGCCCGATGGGGTCTTCGCATCCGCTATTCCCGTGAGGGTGAGGGGAAGGCCCTGGAGACCGGCGGGGGCATACGGCGTGCGCTGCCTTTGCTCGGCGCAAAGCCTTTCCTGGTGCTCAACGCCGACATCTGGAGTGACCTGGACCCGGCCGGCCTACGGCTTGCTGACGGTGACCTCGCGCACCTGGTGATGGTCGACAATCCTCCGCACCATCCGCGCGGCGATTTCCACCTCGACGGGCGTCGCCTGCTGGCCGAGGGTGAGCCGCGGCTCACTTTTAGCGGCATCGGGGTCTACAGCCCCGCGCTTTTCGCCGGGTGCGGGCCAGAGGCGTTCCCGCTGGGACCGCTGTTGCGCGACACGATGCGGGCGGGCCGCGTCAGCGGACAGCGCCACGCCGGGCGATGGTTCGATGTCGGGACGCCGCAACGCCTGATGGAGGCCGAGCGGGCGCTCGCGGCGGGAAGCGGTTAATCTTGGAGGCATGGGACAGGAGATCTCCGACAGCAACTTTGACGATGCGGCCTTCGCCGAGTTTCGTGATCGACTGGACGACGAAACCCGGCTGTTGGGAGACTGGCTGACGCGCGGCGGCCTGCACTCGCCGCGACGCCGATTCGGCTTCGAAATCGAGGGTTGGCTGATCGATGCGCGGTCGCGCCCGGCCCCTCGTATCCGCGAGTTTCTCGGCCTCATGGACGACCCCTTCGTCGTCCCGGAACTCGCCCGGTTCAATTTCGAGATCAACTCCGATCCACTGCCGCTGGCACCCGGTGCGCTGGACGCGATGCACCAGGCGCTGCTGCTGCACTGGCGGCACTGTGCGGTCGCGGCAGGCCGACTGGGACTGCGACCGCTGTTGACCGGGATCCTTCCGACCGTCCGCGCGAGTGACCTCACGCTGAAGAATATGTCGCCGCTGCAGCGCTACCAGGCGATCAATGACCAGATCTTCCGACTCCGCCACGGCGAGCCGATCCTGCTGGACATCTCGGGTGAAGAGCACCTGCTGCATCGCCATGCGGACGTGATGCTCGAGGCGGCGACCACCTCGCTGCAGATCCATGTCGAGGTCGATGCGGCCGAAGCGGCGCGCGCCTTCAATGTATGTAAAATATTGTCGGCAGTGACGGTCGGCGTCGCCGCCAATGCGCCGTTTCTGTTCGAACGGCAGTTATGGCACGAGACGCGAATCCCGCTGTTCGAACAGGCGGTTGCGGTCGGCGGCAGTGCCTACAGCAAGCGTGTCACCTTTGGTGTGCGTTATGCGCGGGACAGCATCCTGGAGTGCTTCGAGGCCAACCGGACGCGTTATCCGGTGATCCTGCCCGACCTCATGGATGCGCCGACCGAGCAGCTCGCACACTTGCGGCTGCACAACGGCACCATCTGGCGCTGGAACCGGCCGCTGATCGGCTTCGACGACGCCGGCGACCCGCACTGCCGAATCGAACACCGTGTCGTGGCTGCGGGCCCGACGCCGCGCGACGCGATTGCCAACATCGCGCTGTTTCTGGGTTTGTTCGAGGCGCTGATGCGCTCGCCGGACCCGTTGACCGAACAACTGCCGTTCGGGGTAGCGCGCGACAATTTCTATGCGGCCGCGCGCCATGGCCTGTCGGCGCCGGTGACCTGGACGGATGGGGTCAGTCGCGCGTTGTCCGAGTTGCTGTCTTCGACCCTGATTGACGAGGCGGCTGAAGGCCTGCGTACGGCGGGGCTGCGCGATGTCGAACTGCATCGCTGGCTGGACGTGATTCGCGGCCGTGTCGAGCGTCGGATGACCGGCGCCGATTGGCAGGTCGCCTGGGTGGATCGCCATGGGCGGGATTTCGCCGGCTTGGTCGACGCCTATGCCGAGCGGCTGGCCGGCAACCTTCCGATACATGAGTGGGGTTTGAGTTGAACGAATCGTTG
Source organism: uncultured Chromatiaceae bacterium (assembly GCA_965601425.1). Lineage (GTDB taxonomy): Bacteria > Pseudomonadota > Gammaproteobacteria > Chromatiales > Chromatiaceae > Thiosocius. Next base: position 3,329 of record CBFCWF010000067.1, read on the forward strand.
CGAGAACTGGACGCGATGCCTTTGTCCTTGCTCGAGACAGAGGCCTCGGGCCTGCATGCGATGCTGGGCGGGCCGACCCTGATCCATCTGCAGGGCCGGCGTGAGCCGGCGCTGTTCGTCTCGGTTCTCATGCACGGCAACGAAACGGGCGGCTGGGACGCGATACGGACCGTGCTGCAGGGCTTCGTCGGCGAAAACGGGCTCGAGCTCCCGCGCTCGCTCAGCCTGTTCATCGGCAACACCGCGGCGGCCGAAAAGAAGGTGCGGCACCTGCCGGAGCAACCGGATTTCAATCGTGTCTGGCCCGGTAGCGAAACCTACGGTACCGAAGCACATGCGCTGATGCGTCAGGTCATGGATCGTATGGCGGACCGCGAGATTTTTGCCGCGGTCGATGTGCACAACAATACCGGCCTGAACCCCCATTACGCCTGTGTCAATGTGCTGGAGCACCAGTCGCTGCACCTGGCGGCCCTGTTCGGCAGAACCGTAGTCTATTTCGTACGCCCGCGCGGCGTTGCGTCGATGGCGATGGCCGCGCTGGGCCCATCGGTGACGCTGGAGTGCGGCAAGGTCGGGCAAAGGCACGGAGTCGATCACGCGACGGACTATCTGCGGGCCTGCCTGCACCTGGCCGAGATACCGACGCATCCCGTGCCGCGCCACGATATCGAGCTGTACCATACGGTTGCGGTCGTGCGGGTGCCGCCCGAGCACGGGTTCGCGTTCGGCGACGGGGACGCCCCGATCCGCTTCCCGCGTGACCTCGACGCGATGAACTTCCGCGACCTGCCGGTCGGCACCCTGATTGCCGATTGCGCGCCCGGCATGGCGCAGCCGCTCGATGTGCGCGACGAGCAGGACCGGCGGGTTGCCGAGCGTTATTTCTACATCGAGGAAGGGCGCCTCGTGACCCAGGTGCCGCTGATGCCATCCATGCTGACCTGTGACCCCACCGTGATCAGACAGGATTGCCTGTGTTACCTGATGGAGCGCTACAACGATCACCTGGCCGATGCGGGCTGACCGGCAGACTTCGCGGCCGACGCTATTCCGCGGCCGCGTCTGCGCTTGTCTCGACGGGCAGCGGGATCAGCCCCTGATCGATCAGGTACCCGTCAGGCCCCGAGGTTTCAGGTGCAACCAGGGTCTGTAGGAAATCTTCCAGTCCCCGGACCACGCGCGCATGCTGCATTTTCGCATACAGAAACAGCGGTCGGCTCAATGGATAGGCCCCTGACGCGATGAGTTCGAAGCGCGGTTCTATACCGTCGACGCTGGCCGCCTGCAAACGGTCACGATTCCGATCGAGAAAATTGTAACCAAAGATACCCAGTGCGTCGGGGTCGTTGAACAACTTGCGGACAAGGCGCCCATCGTTTTCGCCTGCGTTCACATAGGCCCCGTCTTCGCGCAGTGCTTGACAGTGGTGGTTGAACTGGTCGCGGTCCGTCTCGAACAGACCGCTCAGCGCCGGCGACTCCATGCAGGCGGATTGCAACAGGCGCTCGACCAGGATGTCGCGCGTACCGGAGGTCGGCGGCGGTCCGAGAATCCGGATCGGCAGGTCCGGCAGCTTCGGGTTGATCTGGCGCCAGGTCTGATAGGGGTTAGCGATGAGGCGGTCTGGCCGTGTCGGCGAAGGTACCTCGCGGGCGAGCGCCCGATAGAGATCGCCGCGCGATAGCGCGAGCCGTGGCGCGTTGCGCGAGTTGGCGATCACGATACCATCGTAGCCGATCATGATCTCGCGGATGTCATCGACATGATTCTCGGCGCAGGCGGCGCGCTCGCTGTCTTTCATACGGCGTGACGCCATCACGATATCCGGGGTATCGAGGCCAATGCCGCCGCAGAACAGTTTTATGCCGCCGCCGGTACCGGTCGCCTCTACGACCGGTGTAATCAGCTCATTCCGCCGACCGATACGCTCCGCCGCGGCAGCGAAGATCGGATAGGCGGTCGACGAACCGACAATGAGCAGGTGCTGGCGTTGCGCGAGCGGTGCGGCCGACAGCTGGTGCAGGACGATGCAGAGCAGGCCCGCGGCAAACAGAAGTCTGAATCCCCGTCGCATGAAGGTCATGGTTCCCAGGCGTTTATACACAGAACAGCGACGATCGCTATTGTCGCATTAATCGGCGCCGCTGACAGGGCCCGAGCGCCGGCGCCGCGGGATTCGAGACCTCAGGGTCCGCGCCGGGCTCAAGAGTCGTAGTCGGCGCGCATCCTGGTCTTGAGGGTGTCGTAACCTTTCAGATGCCAAAGGCGCATCTGCCGGTAGGGATTGTGGGCCTTGCCCCAGATTGTGTCGTCCTTGAGTATCGCGCAGGCGGTCCGCTGGTGCCTCAGGTTGGTCTCGGGGTCACGGATATAGTCGCTGCCCCCGAAGCAGCAGGTCTCGTACAGGTGGGTAGTGTCCGGATAGAGCGCGCTGTGTTCGTGCCCGAGCCAATGCACCATTTCATGAAAGATGAGCCCGGGACGGTCGTCGTAACGATGCAGGTCCGGCGGGCGCAGCGGCTGGCCGTTACGATGCTCCAGGATATCGGCGTCGGCGAGATGAAAGAAGGAGCGATAGGTCTCGTCGTCGTAGCGCCGGCTGAGGATGCCACCCAGGCGAAAGGTGTCGATGATCACGGCCGGGTGCTCGACCAGCCGAAGCTGGCGATACAGCGGGTCGGTAGGCGAGACGCCGCGCGGACTGGTGGCCACCGCGGTGGCGAACATCACGTCTTCGACGCATTGCAGGGTCTTGATCTTGCCGTTCTCGAACAGATCGAGCAGGCGGTGGGCCTGATGCTCGTGGTAGCGGTGCAGGGGCCCCATCGGCCCCGTGCCGCTCAGGCAGGCCAGGCCGGTCTCCAGGCCCTGCGCCATATCGGCCACCAGCAAACGGGGCCCGCGGCCTGGCGTGGCGCGTGCGCTTTCGCTGTAGGGGTAATCGTCGCAATCGCGGATGCGCAGGTTCGGGCCCGGCAGCACTTGCTCGGCGTCGCCCGCGCCCAGGAGTGCGTCTGCATTCATCGCGACCATCAGTGCCCTTGTGCGTTCGACCAGCGACAGCGAGGCGGCCGGCCGATCCGATTCCGCCTGGCTTGGATCCAGCGAGCACAAGGCCAGTAGACAAAGGGCAACGATCCTGCAACGCATACTGCACTCCCTGCCCGCTGCCTTTCGGCCGTGCGCGGCCGGATGACAGACAGGTTACAACGCTGACCAGAGTGTAGACCAAGCGGCAGAGTTGTATGCACATTGTGATGCGACCGGGGCGCCCGTCGAAACGTTGGCGTTCGATTCATTCGCGCTGCAGTCGATACCAATGGCGTCCGGTCCACTCGTGCAGCATCAGGTAGCTGAGCCCGAGTCTGCCGGGATACGGGAGCCAGTCCAGGGCCGCTGGCGGCCCGTTGTCCGTGAGGTCGTGATTGAATCCGAACGGTGCGGGCAGCGCGTCGATACCCGCGGCACGGGCGCTCGATAGCGCACGTGGCATATGGAAGGCGTGCGTAACCAGCCATACCCGCCGCACGCCGAGTCGGTGCAGGGTCTGCGCGCTGAACAGCGCGTTCTCGCGAGTGTCCCGGCTGCGAGTCTCGAGGCCGAGTGCCGTGACGCCGGCGCGATCCTGTAGCCACTCCGCCCCGAGTGCGGCGAGTGATTGCGGGTCATCCTTGATACTCCCGCCGCTGAGAACGATCGGCAGTCCGGTCTTGCGGTGCAGCGCGAGGCCGTAATCGATACGTTCCAGACTGAGCGCGGACAATGCACTCGCCCCACCGAGTTCCGGATTCGACCGCCGCCGCGACGCAAGCAGGACCAGGATCGCCTCGGCGCCACCGTCATGCAGCTCATCATCCATCGGTGGCGGGATGGTCTCGACCCGGGCGGCCAGCCATTCGACCACTGCCGGGGTCGACAACAGGTAGAGGCCCAGGAATGCGACGAGGACAAGCAGACGCCCGATCGGCCGCCTGGCGAACAGCCAGCCGAAGAGCAACAGGATGAGCAGGATGCCCGGCGGCAGCAGGAACAGCTTCAGAAGCGCGCGGGTCGCGACATCCGGCTCCACTAGCTGCCGAGCACCGGGCTGGCCTGCCGGTCCGCATGGTAGGAAGAGCGGACCATCGGTCCGCTGGCGACATTGGAGAAGCCGAGCCGCTCGCCGAGTTCGCGCAGCTCGGTGAACTCCTCCGGTGTGACGAAGCGCTCTACCGGCAGATGGTCGCGGCTCGGCTGAAGATATTGCCCGAGCGTCAGCATCTCGCAATCGTGCGCGCGCAGATCGCGCATGACCTGCTCCACCTCGGGGCGGGTCTCGCCCAGCCCCAGCATGATCCCCGACTTCGTCGGCACGTCCGGACGGTCAGCCCTGAACCGCTGCAGTAGCTCGAGCGACCAGCGGTAATCCGCTCCCGGGCGGGCCTTGCGATACAGGCGTGGGACCGTCTCCAGATTGTGGTTGAACACGTCCGGCGGGCATGCCCGCAGCGCATCCAGCGCGGCCCCCATGCGGCCGCGGAAATCCGGCACCAGTACCTCGACGGTCGTCTGTGGCGTGAGCTCGCGTACCGCCGCGATGCACGCGGCAAAATGCGAGGCGCCGCCGTCGCGCAGGTCGTCCCGGTCCACCGAGGTGATCACGACGTAAGACAGTGCCATCTCGGTGATCGCCTCGGCGAGCTGACGTGGTTCTTCCGGGTCCAGGGCCTGTGGTTTCCCGTGTGCGACGTCGCAAAACGGGCAGCGACGGGTACAGATATCGCCCATGATCATGAAGGTCGCGGTGCCGTGATCGAAGCACTCCCCGAGATTTGGGCACTGTGCCTCTTCGCACACCGAACTCAGCTGTCGCTCGCGCAGGATCCGCTTGATCCGGTTGACACCCGGTCCGCCCGGCGCCCTCGCGCGGATCCAGCTCGGTTTGCGCAAGACCAGCTTGCTCGGCTCGACCTTCACCGGGATACGGCTGACCTTGTCCATGCCCCGCTGGTGGGTTTCCGGCTGTCTACGGGAAGGGGCGTCGAGAGACTTGCGTTGCTTCATTGTTCACGCCTCGTGGAGATCCGCGAATTGTAGCCTGTTCCCGCGCGCCGGGGTGCATGTCCGGCCGCGGGTCTCCAGTGATTCCCGGCATCGCGTCCGCGCGCCGGGGTTATACTTCGCGCGCCACGGACTATCTCGGGATTGAGCAAATGAGCGAATTCGGCGTCTTCACCCTGTTCCTGTTCGGCCTGGCGGCGGTCATTCTGTTTCTTGGCGTCAAGTCGGTACCGCAGGGGAGCGAATGGACGGTCGAGCGTTTCGGGCGGTATACGCGCAGTCTGCGGCCGGGCCTGAACCTGATCGTGCCGATGGTCGACCGGGTGGGACGCAAGCTGAACATGATGGAGCAGGTCCTGGACGTGCCGACCCAGGAGATCATCACCAAGGACAATGCGATGGTGTCGGTCGACGGGGTGGTGTTCTACCAGGTGTTGGATTCTGCGAAGGCGGCCTACGAGGTCAGCAACCTGGAGTATGCGATCCTGAACCTGACCATGACAAACATTCGTACTGTGATGGGCTCGATGGACCTCGACGAGCTGTTGTCGAAACGCGATGAGATCAACGCCCGCCTGTTGACCGTGGTCGACGAGGCGACGACGCCCTGGGGCGTCAAGGTGACGCGCATCGAGATCAAGGACATCAGTCCGCCGACCGACCTGGTCGATGCGATGGCGCGCCAGATGAAAGCCGAACGCGACAAGCGGGCGGCGATCCTCGAGGCCGAGGGCAAGCGCCAGGCCGAGATCCTCAAGGCGGACGGCGACAAGCAGGCGGCGATCCTCGAGGCCGAGGGCGAAAAGGAGGCCGCGTTCCGCGAGGCCGAGGCCCGCGAGCGCCTGGCCGAGGCCGAGGCCAAGGCGACACAGATGGTCTCCGAGGCGATCGCCAAGGGGGATGTCCAGGCGATCAACTACTTCGTTGCGCAGAAGTACGTCGAGGCGCTGCAGACGATCGGTACGGCACCGAACCAGAAGCTCGTCTTCATGCCGCTCGAGTCGAGCGGTGTGATCGGTGCGATCGGCGGTGTCGCCGAGCTGGCCAAGCGTGCGCTGGACAAGGAGGGTTCATGATCGAGGGCTACCAGCCTGACTTCTGGCACTGGTGGATACTGGCGCTGGCGCTGATCATCGCCGAGACACTGCTGCCCGGCGCCTTTCTGCTGTGGATGGGTGTCGCGGCATTGGTGCTCGGTGCACTGACATGGCTGATCCCGGCGATGGGCTGGGAAATACAACTGATGCTGTTTGCGGTGCTGTCCTTGGGCAGCATCGCCGCGTGGCGCGCCTGGCAGCGCCGCCACCCGGCAAACAGCGGACGGCCGATGCTGAACCGTCGTGCGGCGCAGTACGTCGGTCGCGTGTTCGTGCTCGACCAGTCGATCGAAAACGGGTTCGGCAAGGTTCGTGTCGACGATACGCTGTGGCGGGTCCGCGGTGCGGATGCCGCGGCCGGGTCGAGGGTCAGGGTGACCGCGGCAGACGGCGTGGTGCTGGAGGTCGAGCCAGCGGATTGAGTGTGTCCGCGGGCAATGCGCCTCTGCCGGCGCTGCCCGGTCTCAGGGCATCATGCCGTCATCCTGTGTCAGCACGTGGTACATCGCGTCGATCATCTCCATCGAAGAGGCGTCCAGTGCCGCTGCGCCGACTTCGGGCGGCAGCTCTGCCAGTCGCCAGATCGGGGCCCGGATACGCTCGACCACCTCGCTGATCAGCAGGTCCGAGTCGACGCCATCGCTGAACTGTACCGCGATATGCAGTATCGCGATCTCACGTGCCAGGTCGCCAGCGACGTCCTCCGGACGCATCAGATGGGTGAAGCTGTCGACGAAGGAACCCGGCAGCTGCCAAACCCGCACCAGTTCGGCAACGAACTGCATCGCGTCGATGCCGATCAGTTGTTTTTCCTCGAACAGCCTTGCATCCAGCCCCTCGTCCGAGCGTGCGAGCGCTTGACGACACTCGGTCGGGTAACGGCTGAACAGCACGAGGTGACCGATATCGTGCAGCAGGCCGCGCACGAACATGCTCTCGGCGTTGCGCATCCCGGAGCCTTGGGCGATCGCCTGGGCGAGGAAGCCGCAATGCAGGCTGCGATACCAGAAGGTATCGATGTCCATGAGGTCGTTGGTGACCCCCTCTAACGCCTTGGACACGCTGGCCGTCAGCGCCAGATCGTGGATCTTCTGCATACCCAGCAGATTGGCGGCGCGCGGGATGGTATCAATCTGTGAGCGAAAACCGTAGAAGGCGCTGTTTGCCATACGCAGGATGCGTGCGGCCAGGGCCGGGTCGAGCGACAGGACCTCCGCTACGTCGCTCATCGAGGCATTGTCAGATTCCATCACCTCGCGCAGCCGGATGTAGACGTCCGGTAGCGACAGCGACTCCAGCGAGTCGTACAGGAGTTCGTCGAGTTGGTGGAGCGCTGCGGACATCGTGCGGCCTGCTGAACAACGGGATCTGCTGCCGAGGCGTATCGGCCGTTGCGTAGAGGCCTTGAGTGTATCGCGCCATGCCAGGCGGCAAGCCGGGCCGCCGCGAGAACCGCTTCTCCCGGGCAGTCGGGTCGACCCCCGGGCCTGGTCTGGATGGCCGGCTGCCGGGTTCCCGGCGTTTCGCCGCGGATTGGACGTTACGATATTTTCAGAGCAACACGCGCTCGATGCCGCCGGCCTTGGCCTTGGCGACAAAGGTCTCCTGCCAGTCCTTGCCCAACAGGTGGCGTGCCAGCTCGACCACGATGTAGTCAGTCTTCAGGCCAGTCTCGTCGGCGTAGCGCGCCAGGCCCTGCTGACATGCGGGACAACTGGTGAGGAGCTTGATCTCGCCTGTGCGCCGGTCCGCGCCGCCGAGTTCAGCGATGCCCCGGTGCAATTCCTCGGCCTTGCGAAAACGCAGCTGACTGGCGATGTCGGGGCGCGCAGTACCGAGCGTGCCCGCCTCCCCGCAGCAACGATCGGACAAGCGGACCGGCTGTCCGAGCAGGTCACCCGCGACCTTCAGCGGTTCGTGCGTCTTCATCGGGGAATGGCAGGGGTCGTGATACAGATAGCGTTTCCCCTCGACCCCCTGAAGCCGTATCCCCTTCTCCATCAGGTACTCGTGGATGTCGAGCAGCCGGCAGCCGGGAAAGATCTTGCCGAACTCGTACTCGAGCAACTGATCCATACAGGTGCCGCACGATACGATCACCGTCCTGATGTCCATGTAGTTCAGCGTATTGGCGACACGATGGAACAGCACGCGGTTGTCGGTTGTGATCTTCTGGCCCTTGTCGTGCAGCCCGGCGGAGGTCTGCGGGTAGCCACAGCAGAGATACCCCGGCGGCAGCACCGTCTGCACCCCGGTCTCGTACAGCATCGCCAGCGTCGCGAGCCCGATGTCCGAGAACAGGCGCTCCGAGCCACATCCCGGAAAGTAAAACACCGCCTCGGTTTCGTCGCTCTGCCGGATCGGATCACGGAGGATCGGGATCATGGTGCGATCCTCCAGGCCCAGCTCGGCGCGGTAGGAGCGGCGCGGCAGTTCGACCCGGATCGGTCGTCGGACGAGCTCCCGCGCGATATCAACGGCCTTTGGCCGGCCGGTGGTCGCCTTCGGGGTCGCGCCGGGTGCGTCTAGCAACTTGGTCTTTTTCGCCAGGTCATGGGCTAGCGTAAGGCCCTTGAAGCCCCACTCGAGCATGCCCTTGCGCAGTACCTTGATGCTGCGCGGATCGGTCGCATTGAGAAACTGCATCGCGGCCCAGGTGCCGACGTTGAACCGCTTCTTCCCGCGCTCGGTCAGTATCTTGCGCATCCTGATGGTCACGTCGCCGAAATCGATATCGACCGGACAGGGCGGCTGACACTTGTGGCAGACCGTGCAGTGGTCGGCGATATCGTTCATTTCGTCGAAGTGTTCCAGCGAGATGCCGCGTCGCGTCTGCTCCTCGTAAAGGAAGGCCTCGATGACCAGGCCGGCGCCCAGAATCTTGTTGCGCGGCGAATAGAGCAGGTTCGCGCGCGGCACATGGGTCATGCATTTCGGCTTGCACTTGCCGCAGCGCAGGCAGTGTTTTACGTCGTCGTTGAGCGCGCCGAGTTCGCTCTCTTCCAGGATGATCGCCTCCTGCTGCACGAGGCGCAGCGACGGGGTATACGCAGCGTCTAGACCCGACCCGGGCATAAGCTTCCCGCGATTGAAGTGCTCGGCCGGGTCCACCCGCCGCTTGTACTCGACGAAGCGCGCCAGTTTCTCTTCTTCGAGATAGCGCACCTTGGTCAGGCCAATGCCGTGCTCACCGGATATCACGCCCCCGAGCGACCGTGCAAGCTGCATGATCCGGTCGACCATGCGATCGGCTTCTTGCAGCATCCGGTAGTTGTGGGAGTGCACCGGAATGTTGGTGTGCACATTGCCGTCACCGGCATGCATGTGAAGCGCGACGAACAGCCGGTTGTTGCGCAGCTCGGCGTGGATCTCGCGAAGGTCTTCGCGCAGCGTCTCCAGCGTCGAGCCCTGGAAGATCTCGCGCAGTGCCTGCTTGACCTCCTGCCGGTAGGATACCCGGATATCGCGACGCAACAGCATGTCGAGGATGCTGTCGCCCTCACGCATTTTCGCCCGCTCTTGTTCGCTCAACAGGCCTTCGTCGCCGCCGGCGAAATCGACCGCGGGCGCTTCGAGATTCTCGGCCAGCAGCTGCCAACGTCGCTGTATCCCGGCCAGTAGTTCGCGCGCCATCAGGTACTTGTTGCGTTCGATGTCGCTCGATGCCTCGTCGCCCGGTGCCGGCGTCTGCTCGGCCAGCCGTTGATCGAATGCGGTGATGATCTCCCGCTTGTTCGCAATCGACTGCTCGATATTGATGCGCTCGATGCCGCGGCTGTAGTCGGCGAGTCGATCGAGGGGTATGACGACGTCCTCGTTGATCTTGAACGCGTTCGTGTGGGCCGAGATCGCCGCAGTGCGGGCCCGGTCGAGCCAGAAGCGCTGCCGCGCCTCGGGGCTGATCGCGACGAAGCCTTCGGCCTCGCGGGCGTTGGCCAGGCGCACCACCGCGGATGCGGCCGCCGCGACGGCGTCTTCGTCGTCGGAGACGAGATCCGCGATCAGCACCATTTTGGGCCGTTCGCGGCGTGCCGCCTTCGGCGCGTAGTTGACCGCCTTCACGTAGCGCTCGTCGAGATGCTCCAGGCCGGCGATCTGAACCGCTGCCAGCCCTTTAACATGGTCCACGATCTCGACGATCGCGGGAACCGCGCGGGCGAGATCGGTGCCAAAGAACTCCAGGCACACGGTGCGCACATGCGTCGGCATGCGGTGCAGCACGAAGCGCGCGGACGTGATCAGGCCGTCGCACCCCTCCTTCTGGACACCGGGCAGGCCGGACAGGAACTTGTCGGTAACGTCCTTGCCGAGACCGGCCTTGCGAAAGGCCCGGCCTGGCATCTCCAGCAACTGGGCCTCGCCGATCGGCGTCTTGCCGTCGGCCTCGTAGCGCCGGACCTGGAAGCGTACCGTTTCCTGGTCGTGAATCTTGCCCAGGTTGTGGTCGAGTCTTTCTACTTCCAGCCAGTCGGCCTGCGGCGTGACCATGCGCCAGCTCGCCAGGTTGTCGAGCGTGGTCCCCCAAAGTACGGCCTTTTTGCCGCCGGCGTTCATTGCGATATTGCCGCCGATGGTCGACGCGTCCTGAGACGTGGGGTCGACCGCGAAGGCGAGCCCGTGTCTGGTCGCCAGTTCGGAGACGCGTCGGGTCACGACGCCGGCCCCGCAGTGCACGGTCGCCACCCGGCGCTCGACCCCGGGCAATTCACTGTCCTGGACAGACGACAGCTGCTCGAGCTTTTCGGTATTGATGACGGCGCAGTGTGCGTCGAGCGGCACCGCTGAGCCGGTGTATCCGGTGCCTCCACCGCGCGGGATCAGCGTCAGTCCGCATGCGATGCAGGCCGCGACGATTGCGGCAACCTCTTCCTCGCGGTCCGGCGATATCACGACAAAGGGCATCTCGACCCGCCAGTCGGTCGCATCCGTGGCATGCGATACGCGTGCGAGGCCGCTGAAGTCGACATTGTCTTTGCGGGTCACGCGGGCCAGCCGGCGGCGCACGCGGCTGCGCAGGTTCTGGCGTTCCCCGAAACAGTTCGCGAAGCGGTCTACCGCGTCGCGTGCCGCCGCTAGCAGGCGGGCGGCGTCCCGATTGTCGTTGAGGCGCCTCTCGAACTGCTCGAGCCGGTGGTTCAGCGCCCGGATCAGCGCATCGCGCCGGTCGACGTTGTTGATCAGGTCGTCCTGCAGATAGGGATTGCGCTCGACGACCCACATATCGCCCAACACCTCGAACAGCATCCGTGCAGAGCGGCCGGTACGCCGTGTGCCGCGCAGGTGCTCGATCAGATGCCAGTTCTCCTCGCCGAGATAACGAATCACGATCTCCCGGTCTGAGAACGAGGTGTAGTTGTAGGGGATTTCGCGAATGCGCCGCATCTGACTGCCGTAATCAATCGATCGGCCGGAAAGGCCGGATCAGGAACCGAAGTCTATCCGAAATGCCGGGTGCTCGACCGTCCCCAGCCTGAAACCGTTCAAGACTCAGCATTGTCTCCGGCCGAGAGCGCGGTGCGCGCGGCCGGGTCCAGGACAAGGGGCCGCCGTGGGGTCGACAAGGCAGCGCTCGATGCCTCCGATTCGTGCCGTTGCCCCTTGTCGTCCGGTCGTGATCTGCTGTCTCTCCTCGGTCCGCGTGCTACTGTCGCGAGGCGGGTTTGAACAGCGAGGGGATTCCGAATGAAAGCCGTCTTCCTGGACCTGGCCAGTCTGGCCGAGCGCGATTTGGACCTTTCCGGTTTCGAGGCCGCGGTCGACGACTGGCGCAGCTACCCGGCGACCGCTCCCGAAGACCGTGTCGCCAGGATCGGCGACGCCGATATCGTCGTGACCAACAAGGTATTGCTGGACGCGGCGGTCCTGCGGGCTGCCCCGAATCTCAGCCTGGTCTGCCTGACGGCGACCGGGTTCAACAACGTCGCGGTAGAGACCGCCCGCGAGTTGGGTATCGTGGTGAGCAATGTCGTGGCCTATGCGACCGACAGCGTCGCGCAGCACGTGTTCGCGCTGATGCTCGCTCATCACACCAGCCTTTTCCGCTACACGGATGCGGTCAGGCGCGGCGACTGGAGCCGCAGTGCGCAGTTCTGTCTGCTGGATTACCCGGTGCGCGAGCTGCGCGGCATGACCCTGGGCATCGTCGGGTTCGGCGAACTCGGCCAGGGCGTCGCAGGGATCGCCCAGGCCTTTGGCATGCAGGTGCTGGTGTCGCAGCGCCCGGGCGGCGAACCGGCAACAGGTCGGGTGCCGTTCGAGGAGGTACTGCGACGGTCGGACGTGCTTACGCTGCACGTGCCGTTACTCGACAACACCCGTGACCTGATCGATGCGCATGCGCTGGAGCTGATGAAGCCGACCGCGCTGCTGATCAACACGGCGCGTGGTGCGGTGGTCGATAATCTGGCACTCGCCGACGCGTTGCGCCAAGGCGTGATCGGTGGCGCCGCGCTGGACGTGTTGGACGTGGAGCCGCCGCCGCAGGATCACCCGCTGCTCGCGCCGGATGTCCCGAATCTGATCGTGACCCCGCATACCGCCTGGGCCGGGCGGCAGGCACGGCAGAATGTGGTCGACGAGACGGTTGCGAATATCCAGGCCTTTCTCGACGGGCGGCCACGCAACCGGGTGGCCTGAGCGCGGTGCCGCGGTTACGCGACACCGGGCGGAGTTGCTCAGACCTGTGTCGGCCCGGCGTCTTCGCCCGGATCCCCGGTCATCAACGGGCGCATCGCATGCAGCAGGTTGGCGAACAGGCTGACATTGGCCCGTTCTTCCCGGGCCAGCAGTGACTTCATGTGCGCGCGCTGGGTCGGAGCGGCGAAGCACGCGGGGCAGGAGTCCGGGACCACCGGCAGCTGTGCGGCCGCGGCAAAAGCAGCAGTCTGGGTCTCGCGGACGTAGACCAGGGGCCGGATCACGCGCAGGTCGCCCGCGTCGATCGTGTAGCTTGCCCGCATCGTGCCGAGTCGGCCCTGATGAAACGCCGACATCAGAAAACTCTCGGCCAGGTCGTCCAGGTGTTGGGCCAGCGCTAGCACGTTGTAGCCGTGCGCGCGACATGTCGAGTACATGATCCCGCGCTTCATGCGCGCGCAATAGGCGCAGAACGAGCCACCTTCGAGGCGCGTCTTGGCCTGCTCCATGATCGGCTGACTGCGGTAGTGCCAGGGGATGCGCAACTGCTCGTAGTAGCGCGTCAGCGCCGAGGGGTCGAAGCCCTCGATCTCCGGGTCCACCGTGACCACGCCGAGGTCGAATCGGACCGGCGCATAGCTGCGGAGATGCCGCAGCAGCAACAGCAGGGAAAGCGAGTCCTTGCCGCCGGACACGCCGAGCAGGATCCTGTCGCCGTCGCGAATCATCCGGTAGTCGGCTATCGCTCGCCCGACCTTGCGCAGCAGTGATTTCGGCGGGATGGTCGCAGGGCTCGTGGGCATTGGTCGATTCTAGCGCGTGGGCCGGGCCTCCGCCGGGCCTCCGGCGTGCTGGCGCGGCGATCGATGTGCCTGCCCCGAGGGTTGTGCGGCCAAGCTTTCCGCCTGGCGTGCCGTTATACTGGGCAGCCCATGATGGAGACAGCAGTTAAGGACCATCGCAACATGCCCGATCTGGCTCGAACAACACCGGGAAGCGCCGAACGCGCGCCCTTGGGTCGCGATAATGGGTGAAGCGAGGTTCCGCATCGTTCTTAGTGGCGAACTGGTCCCGGGAATCACGCGCGAGGCGGCGGTCGCTGCGTTGGCCGGGCTGTTCGACGCACCGCCGCATGAGCTGGCCCGGTCACTGGATACGGGCGATCGACCGGTCGACGGGCTGTTCGGGTCCCACGAGGCATCAGCGCTGCAGCGCCGGCTCGAGCAGATCGGTGTGCGGGCCCGGGTCGAGTCCGTGCCGGGTGGCGGACCGCAGGCGAGGTCCTCGGTCGGCGGTTTGCGATTGACCAGGACGCATGGTTCGGCTGAGGCGGGGCAGGTGCGCTGTGCGGGCTGTGGTCATCTGCAACTGGCGGCGGACCATTGTGCCAGCTGTGGCCTGCCGATGTCCGGCCGAGGGCATCACCGTCCCGCTGCCGGTCACAATCCGCCCCTGGTCGACGCGAGGCGCCCGGCCAAGACCTCGGCGGCGCCGAGGAATCTGCCAGGCGCGCGTGCGGCGCCACGTGACATCCATGCGACGACGCGGCGCGACTTGCGGCGGGACTGGCTGGAAGAAGACCCGGGGCTGCCTAGCGAGAGGCACCATCTGAACCTTTTCATGGGCACCGACTCGGCCGGCCTGGCCGACGCCTGTGTCCGCATGGCGCAGGGCACGCGCACGCGGCCCACGCTGTCGTGGGTCCCGGGAGCGGTATTCAGCCCTTTCCTGTGGGCGATGTACCGGAAGCTGTATGCGTGGGGGATCTTGATATTTTTGTTCGAAATCCTGCTGCCCGTGGGTCTGATCATTTTCGGTAGCAAGCAGGGTGTGCCGGGATCGGTTCTGTATCTCGGTCTCGGGCTGGCGGTGGCCAGCCGGGT
>CBFCWF010000068.1:0-17401 GCA_965601425.1 uncultured Chromatiaceae bacterium
ATGTCGCGCATCTCGAGCCGCGTGGTTACGTCGGCTTACGCGTCCGGTTCTTGCGGGAGCTGCGCGAGGCCGGCAACTACCGGTATGTTGACCCGCAGACCATTCGGTTTCTGCCTGGCACTGGCGCGATGATGACCGGGTCGAGTTTGCACTCAGCCGTGGAATTCTCCCTGCGCGAGCATCCGGCAGGCGAGGCCGCGACCGAACTGCTGTTCGGCATGATCCGCAACCTGAGCATCATTGCCGCGGTCTTGCTGCTGGCATTGTATCCGGCACTGGTCCTGCTCATCGTACGTCCCCTACAAGCCATTTCGAAACACGTCGAGCGGCTGAAGCGAAGCCCCGGTGGCCTGATGCTCGACCGCCTGCCCGGTGTCCTGCCGATCGCCGAAACGGAAAAGATCCGCGAGTCGCTCAATGCATACCAGGAGCAGTTGGGGGACGTCCACTCAAGCCTGGAAGAGAAGAGCCGGGAGCTCTGGGCAATGGCGCATCACGATGCGGCGACCGGCGCCAAGAACCGTCGTGCGTTCGATGAGTTCATGCAGAACCTTGCACGGTCGCTGGGCAAGCATAACGTCGACGTGTGTTTCGCGCTGTTCGACGTCAATCACTTCAAGGCGATCAACGACACCTACGGACACGGCGTCGGCGACAAGGTGCTGAAGGTGACGGCCGAACGCATCCGGGCGGTGTTGCGCAAGGACGAGCAGCTCTTCCGCATCGGTGGAGATGAGTTTGCGGTCATCCTGCTCGACTGTGATGCAACGGCGGGGCTGCGCATCGCCGAACGTTGTCATGAGAAGATCGTCGGCTACGATTTCACCAGACTGGGCATACGCGAGCCCTTGCGCATTAGCGCCGGGCTGGCGAATGCGCGAATCGACGACATCGACGACCTTCAGGCGCTGCAGTGGAAGGCCGATGCGGCCATGTACCGCGCCAAACGCCCTGGGCAGGCCAACGTCGTAATGTTCAGCGAGGCGTTGGCGCGTGACTCCGAGGGACTCTTTTCGACCTGGGTCAACACCGCTGTCTACGATGCGGTTGTCTATGGCAGAGGCCTGACGATGCATTATCAGCCCATCGTCGACCTGGAAACAGGCGCCGTCTGCCACTACGAGGCCTTGGTCAGAATTTCGCAAGACGGCGAGTTGATCCAGCCCTCCAATATCTTCCCGGTGGTCGAGGCGAGGCGACTCGAGGTCGAACTGGACCGTGCCGTGATCCGTCAGGTAATGGGTGATCTGGAGGCTGGCAAGGTCGCTCCCGGAACCGGCGTTTCGATCAATTTGTCGGGCCCGACGCTGGTTCACGAGCAGGTTTGTGACTGGCTGGCCGGATTCCAGTCGCTTCTCGGGGACTACCGGGTGATGATCGAGGTCACCGAAACCGCGCTGATCACTCAGATCGGTCTGGCAAACGACAATCTCGCGCGCCTGCGCGACCAGGGATTCGACATTGCGCTGGACGATTTCGGCAGTGGATATTCTTCGGTGCGATACCTCGCCAACATGCCCGTGGGCGTCGTCAAGTTCGATATCAGCCTGATCCAGGGGCTGCGGGACGAGACGCAGGGCAGCATGGTCTTGCATCTGGCCCAGATGATTCTGGCGTCGGGCCACCGCCTGGTCGCCGAAGGTATCGAGGATGCCGCGACACTCGATGAGGTGCGCAAGTCGGGGTTTGCGCTGGGGCAGGGCTACCTGATGGGCAGGCCCACCGAGCAGGCGCGGCTGACCAGCGTCAGGTTCGGCAACGTCGCCCATTTCCCGAACAACAGGTGCGCCTGACAGAGGCAATGCGCGGCTGGGCCTTTACGGTGCAATGTGCGCGGTTGACCTGTTGGCCGATCACGTCCTAGCGTTCGCGAGGAATAGGAAATGTGCGGGTCGTGCCTGATCGGCCGTCCGCTGACTGGAAAGCCACCGCCCCTTGAGCCGATCGCCACTCGACATCTCAGTCATCACCTCGCGCCTGGATCAGTACCTCGAGGTGGAGTTCACCTTTATCCATACCGAGGGATTGTCCGAGGTGTTGGCCGGCATGTCGCGTGAGCGCCAGGACTTCATCCTGGAATGGACGCGCCGTGCCGCGGCCACCAACACTGAATTGGCCTTCCAGTTTGCCAATCGCGCACAACAGGCCCTGCGCGAGGTGGACGCTGACGTGGTCGCTGCATGGTGTCTGCACGCAATGGACAGCTATGACAGGGCAGGCCTGCAGGCGGCCATGTCGGTAATCCGCGATCTGGACAGCTTCCTCGCGGTCGGTCATCAACGGGCAGCCGGCTCTCTGTTCGAAGAGGCCGTCCCGATACTCCTCCCGTTCGTGCAGGGGCTGGAGGGTCGTCGACTGAAAATAGAACCGGGCGAGTTCGCCTGGACCGACGGCGAAGTGCTTTACCTGCCCGAGATCATCGCCCGTCTGGACAGCCGCGAAGAAAACTTTCAATTGTTCAAGTCGGTCGTCGCCCATCTCTGGGCGCAGACGCGATATGGCACCTTGAACCTGGATCTCCCCAGCGAGTTCGGGCGTTTCCCAGACGCCGCGCGGGCACAGCAAGTGTTTCATGCGCTGGAGACGTTGCGCCTGGACAGCCGTATCGCCGCCGAGCTACCAGGCCTCTACCGCCGCATGCGGGAGTTGAGTCACGCACTCGGCGACGCTCGTGTCGCCGACAGCTGGCAGCCGGCGGCACAGGCCTTGGCGCAGCCGCACGCCTCGGTCCAAGACAGCGTACGCTGGATGGCAGCGTTGTACGAAGGCGATCCGCCACCGCGGCGTTGTTACCAGGGCAGAATGGACCCGGAGGCCGCCCGGGACGCGCGTCTCCGACGCCTGGAACGCGACAAGGCCCTGCTCCGTGAGAGCCTGCGCGTGATAGCGAACGAGATCGCTGAGGGGCGGATCGACCGCGCACCGCCGGACCGGTTCGAGGTGAAGGAACCGGAGCAGCAGGACCAGAACCCCTCGTTACAGGTAGAGGTCATGCTCTCTGAACAGCCCGTCCCCTTGCCGGACAGGGTGCGTGAGCAGTTGACGTCGATCCTGCTCGATCTCGGGGAGATACCCCCCGAGTACCTCACGCCTGCCGGCGAGGGTGAGTATGATGCGAGCCTTTTCGAAGAGCAGGCGCTAAACCCGGAAGACGTCTGGGCTGGCACCTACCACGAAGAAGGGGCATTCCTTTACAACGAGTGGGATACGGTGCGTCAGGCGCACAAGAAGAACTGGTGCGTGCTGCGCGAGATAGAGGTGGCGCCCGGCGATACCGCCTTTCACCGAGCGACCCTCGGCAAGTACGCCGGGTTTCTGCATTCCCTGCGTCGTACTTTCGAGATTCTGCGCGGCGAAGACAGGCTCCTGAAGCGCCAGAATGATGGAGAAGACATCGATATCGACGCGCTCGTAGAGGCCTGGGGCGATGTGCACGTAGGGCTCGAGATGACCGACCGGCTGTTCACGCGGATGCACAAGGAGGAGCGGAATATCGCCGTGATGTTCATGGTCGACATGTCGGGATCGACCCGTGGCTGGATCAACGAGGCCGAGCGCGAGGCCTTGATCCTCATGGCCGAGGCATTGAATGCGTTGGGAGACCGCTATGCCATCTATGGTTTTTCCGGCTGGACCCGCAAGCGCTGCGAGGCTTTCCGGGTTAAGGATTTCGACGAACCCTGGGACGAACAGGTGATTGCGCGGGTCTGCGGGATCGAACCCAAGGACTACACTCGCATGGGTGCGCCGATCCGCCACCTGGTCCAGAAGCTCAAGCAGGTCGAGGCCCGCACCAAGCTATTGGTCACCCTGTCGGACGGCAAGCCAGACGATTACGACCTCGAGTACCGTGGTGAATACGGCATCGAGGATACGCGCCAGGCCCTGTTCGAGGCGCGGCGCGAAGGAGTCCATGCCTACTGCATCACGATCGACCGTGAGGGTCAGGACTATTTGCCACACATGTACGGGGCTGCCAACTACACGGTGCTCGACGATATCGCCAAACTGCCACTCAAGGTTTCGGACATCTATCGCCGCATCACCTCCTGAGCGGGAATTTCGGCATTGCAATCGCGATTGCCTCTTGGCAACCTCTGCGCAGCCGGGCTCACGAGCGGCCTGGCGCTTGGTCGGCCGTATCGGCGCAGGCAGCGCAATTCGTTTCGCCCGGCCGCCCGATGCGCTGGCCTGCGGATGTCCAATCTTGAGAGGGGAACTTGATGAGATCACGTTATCTGTTGCTTGCTGGCCTGATATTTACGGGTGGCGCGCAAGGCGTACCCGATTACGCCCCGACACCTGGGGCGGCACCCGGGCCCGAGGCGTATGCCTATATGAGCGGCGCGGGGGGCAGCGTTCACATGGAAAATCCTGCATTTGCGTTGCGCGCCGGCGTCGACAAGCTCCTTGCCTTTCTCGGGGGTGAGCCGCGGCCTTCGGAACAGGGGCTGGCCGATTTTCTCGCGCGTGAGATCGCTCCGTTCTTCGACTTCGAGTACATGGCCGAATCGGCGGGCGGTCGCCTTTTCGAACAGCAGGGCGACGAAGATCGTCAGGCCATGATCGATGCGATAAAGACCAGCTTCCTATCAAAAATGGCCGAAAAGCTGGGCGGCTTCCAAGATCAGCAAGTGCGCTTCCTGGCGCCGCGCGCCGGCAATGGCGGGCGCACCGCACAGGTCAGCGTCGCGGTCCTCAATCCCGGCCGATATCCGACGCGGCTGGATTTTCGTATGTACCACAACGGCGAGGATTGGAAGGTATACGATGTGGCGGCCAACGGGCAGAGCGCTATCATCCACTATCGCCACCAGTTGGTGCGCCAGATGAACCAGAGCCGCATGCAGCGAATGCGGCAGGTGCCACCAGTGACGCGTGCCCCGGGTATGCCGCCGATGCCCTATGGGCCGAGACCCGTTCGCTGAAGCCGGCTTGGCTTCGACCGGTTCGACCATGCCGGGCTAGCGCCCGGCATGGTCGGCGCTATTCTGATCGATGAGTTGGCGTATCGCGTCGAGCATCGACCGTCGCTCCCCGTAGTCGACGGGTATTGGCCAAGAACTCCTGGCGATCTGCAGGCGCAGGCTGGGAAAGCGGTCGGCCCCGATTGAGCGCGCCCTTGCGATCTCCTCTCCCAGCACCGCGTGCGTCTCAGGTGCATTTAGCAGTGCACCGAATTGTCGTCCGTCGAGCCCCAATGTCTGTGCCAGCGAGATCAGCGTGTCGGCATCTGAGGGGTTGCGTGCCTCGAGGTAGTAGGCGCGCTGGATCGCTTCGATCATTGTCGGTTCCAGCTCGGGGTCGAGTTCGCGTGCCGCGATCACGGCACGGCATGCTGGCCAGGTGCTGCGCCGCGGCTGGCAGCGCGTCCAGAAATCGTGGTTGAATCGTGTTCCGGCGACGCTTTGCTCGATCCGACGCCAGGTACCCTGCAAACGGCATTGCAATGGGTACGGCATCGGCCGGTCGCTGTCGGGGGCCAGGCCGCCGAGTAGGCGGGTCACCTTTATCCCGCGGGGCAGGTGCTCCTGCAGTTCCTGAAACCGCGACCGGAAAGCCCAGCACCAACTGCACATCGGGTCGTGAACATAGATGAGTTCGATGTCATCCACATTGAACGGACCACTTGTCATTACAGTTGGAACTTGGATGCCGGGGAAGGTTCCAACAAGGCTGATGACGACGGACGACATAAACTAATCGGATGGCACAACAGACGGACCGGGATAGAACCGGACGCATCGGTCGGGCGATGATGATACTCGCCTGGGTTGCCGGATTAGCCCTCTTGTCCTTACTTTTCCAGGACCAGCTCCAGTCACGCTTCAACCCGAATACCGAACTGCCGGAGCGGGTCGGGCCGGATGGCATGCAGCAGGTCGTGTTGGAGCGGAATGCGCGGGGGCATTATGTGGCCGATGGTGCGATAAACGACGTGGTGGTCACCTTTCTCATCGACACCGGTGCCACCGATGTCGCTATTCCCGAGGCGCTGGCGGACCGCCTGCTCCTCGAGCGCAAGGCGGGGGGCATAACCCAGACCGCGAATGGTCCTGTGGCTGTCTGGCAGACCCTGCTGCACCGGGTAAGGCTGGGCCCGATCGAACTCAACAATGTGCGCGCAGCCATCGTGCCATCCATGGGCCCTGGTGATCCGGTGCTGCTTGGGATGAGCTTTCTTCGCCAACTCGAATTCTCGCAGCGCAATGGTCGGCTCACGTTGCGACGTGCTGGATGACCCAAACTGAAAAACGCCGCGAGTAGCGGCGTCTTTCGTTCCGTCATCGGATAGTCGGAGTGCCCGGTGAACTACCCGATGGTGTCTTTCAACGCCTTCAGCGCAGAGACACGAATCACCGTGGATGCCGGCTTGGCAGCAATCTTCATCGCTTCGCCGGTTGCCGGGTTACGGCCCATGCGCGCTTTGCGGGCCGGTTTCTTGACCCGACGAATCTTTACGCCCGTATCTGGAATGGTGAACTCACCGGAGCCCCGTCTCTTCATGTGGGCCTCGATCATGTCGCCGAGAGCTGTGAAGACATTGCCGACTTCTTTCTTGGAGAGACCGGTGTTATCGGCCAGCGCGGCAATGATCTGCGTCTTCGTCTGCTTGGTGGTGATGGCCTTGACTGCGGGTGCAGCGGCGGCCGCCTTCTTTGCTGCCACCTTCTTGGCGACCTTCTTTTTTACTGCCATCTAAGACTCCTTCAGTTGGTGTGGAACCGCACAAAACATAGCATAGAAAACACGATGCAATGTACAAATATCCCCTGTTTCAACGTCTCGATCGAGAAATACGCGCAGCCTTGATTGGCATAGATTCGGTGTGCCTTGTATCCGAACAATGCGAGATCGATCAGGCAGTCGCCCGCAAGTTCAGGCGTCTTTCGAATTCGTCATCCCTGCATCGATCGTCGCAGTCGTCGCGCGCCTGATCGATGGCCGCCGACCTGGGCCGGCTCCGGCGGGGGAGCCAGCGGCGGCGTTTCGAGACGGCCCTGCTTCTGCAATCGGCACCTTGCGGTGCCTGGGCCGCCAGCATTGTTCTCACTGACGATTTCACAACCTGGCTGAAGCAAAGCGACGCGAGAGATCGAGTCGCTGCGATCTCGTCGGCCTTCCCCAACTGACAGGCTGGCGGCGTGGCCGAGCCGGTCGGTTCGGCAGCCTGTCTTGTCCGCGCGTCCGGTTCGGGCGCCGAGCGTTCGGTGCACTCAAGAACGGCTGGGTCGGGGTCGATAGAGTGGGAGGCGCGCGGGTTTTCGCGCGCCCCAGCACGACAGCTTTTAAGAATGGATACAGCCATCTCAACGACTGCCTCGCTTTCCAGCGAGGAGATGACGCGCCTCCGTAAGCTCGTGCCTTTGCACACGCTACCGGAAGACGCGCTCGATGAACTGATCGAGGTTGCCGTCTTCGATACTGTCGCCAAGGGCCGGATGCTGTTCAAGCAGGGCGACACGGACAATGAGAACGTCTATTTGCTCAAGGGCTCGGTCGCCCTGCTCGCCGACAAGACCATAGCCGAGCGGGTCCGCGCAGGTAGCGATACGGCGCGGTTTCCGCTTGCCCATCAAGTACCTCGGCAATTCTCGGTGCGGGCTGAATCGAAGGTACGCATCATCCGGATCGATAGCCGACGTCTGAGCGATCTGCTGGCCCGCACGCAAAAGGTGGACTACCAGGTTGCGGACTTCGATGCTGCCGCAGAAGACGACTGGATGGCTATGCTGCTGCAGTCGCCGGTACTGCAGCAGGTGCCGCCGGCCAACCTGCAGCAGGTGATAATGAATGTCGAGCAGGTGGAACTGGCGAGAGACGAGGAACTCATTCGCCAGGGCGATCCCGGTGACTACTATTACATGTTGACCAAGGGTCGCGCCGTCGTCAGGCGTGACAGCGGGGATGGTAAAGGCCCCTGCGAGTTGGCGACGCTCGGCCCCGGGGACGCGTTCGGGGAAGAGGCGCTGTTGTCGGACAGCCCTAGAA
Source organism: uncultured Chromatiaceae bacterium (assembly GCA_965601425.1). GTDB lineage: Bacteria > Pseudomonadota > Gammaproteobacteria > Chromatiales > Chromatiaceae > Thiosocius. The sequence goes on from CBFCWF010000068.1 coordinate 7,993, forward strand.
ACTCGAGCGTGACCATGCTGCAGGACGGCGAGGTATTGAGGCTCAGCAAGGAGCACTTCGTTCAGCTGATCCACGACCCGCTGCTCGATCGTATCGACATGGAGACTGCGCGGTCGAAAGTCGAGCAGGGCGCGATCTGGTTGGATCTGCGCAGCAGTGATCAGTACGACGAATTGCACCTGCCCGGCGCGATCAATTATCCGTTCGAGTCCCTGCGCTACCAGGTCTCCAGCCTGGCACCGGACCAACACTATGTGCTCTACAGCAATGCTGGCGGGCGCGCGATGGCTGGCGCTTTCATGCTGACGGAGCGCGGTTTCCATGTGTCGGTGTTGCAGGGGGGGCTGCAACAGGATCATCCGGTGGAGGCGCGGAACGACGACCAGTCCGTACCCGATGACGACGCGGCTGCGCAGGCACGCATCCGGGAGGCCGAGGCCCGTGCCCATGAGCTGGAGGAGCGTCTCGAGCAGCTGCAGCGTGACCAGGAGAATGTCGCAGCCGAACGCGAGCAGCATTTGCAGCAGGTTCGCGCGTCGGTCGACCAGGCGCGCGATAAGCTGGTCGAGACAGAAGAGCAAAGGCGAGAAGCGCTGGCGGCCCAGGAAAAGGCCTATGCCGAAATGGAGCAGCTGACCAGTAGCCTCGAGAAACTACAGAGCGAGCGCTCCTCCCTGGTCGATCGAATGTCCGAGATCGAGGGGCTGGACAAGCAATTGCAGACGCGCTTGGCGAAGGCCGAGCGTGAGCTGATCGGCGAGCGCGAGCGCGCCGAGTCCGCGACGAGCGGTCTTGAAGAGTTATCCGAAAAACTTTCGGAGGCCATCGAAAAGCGCGAGCAGGAGAGAGAACAGCATGCGCGTGAGCGCGGCGAGCTCAAAGAGGAAGTGACGGCCCTGCAGATGGAATTGGAGCAGGGCAGGCTCGATATCGGCGAACTGCGCGAGAAGTTTGCCCAGCGATTGACGAGAGCGGCGGCCGATGAGGCTCAATCAAGTGAGCTGCAGCGGCGTCTGGGCGATAGCGAAGAGGCCAGGCAGGCGCTGCAGCAAGCGCACGATTCGCTGCAGGCAGAACTCGAAAGTCTCAGCGATCGATTCGCGCAACAGTCCGCGGAGCACGAGCAGGAAAGGACGCAGTTGCAGTCCCAGTTGTCGGCACTCCAGCAGGAGTTCGACGCGCTTGGCGGACAGTTGAAGCAGCAGGACGCGGAACGGGTCGAGCACGCGCAGCTCCAGGAGCGGTTGGGCTCGCTCAATGACGAGCTGGAGACAGCGCGTAGGGAGCGACAGTCGCTTGAGGAAAGCGCGGCTCGAGAGTTGGATGAGGCAAGGGCGGCCAGCGACCGCCTGCATTCGGACTTCGAGTCAGCGCTGAACGATGCCCGGACAGCGGCGCAAGAACAGGCTGCCGCGCTTGCGGAGGAACTGGAACGACTGCGGAGGGAAAATGCAGCCCTCCAGTCGGACCTTGCCGCGGGAAATGAGGAGACGGATGCTGCGTTGATCCAGGCGCGGCGACGCATCGGTGAACTGGAGCAACAGCTTGCCGACGAGGCGGGATTGGCCCGCGAACAGTTGCAAGCCAGGCAATCGGAACTCGACGCTGTCGCGGAACAGCTACAAGTTGCCACTGCGGACCAGCAGGGGGATGCGGCAGCATTGGCATCACTCCACGTCGAGTGCGAGGAGCTGCAGCGGCGACTGTCGGAGACGGAACAGGAGCGCGACACGGCACAGGCCGCGCTGAACAAGGTCGAGGTTCAGCTCGCGGGCCTGGAGTCACGGCTCAGTGATGAGCAGGGCCAGGCCGCCGACCAGCTGGAGCAGGCGCACGCACGGGTCGTCGCGCTTGAGGAGCGCCTCGCTGGACAGGCGGATGCCGAAAGACAGTCGATCCAAGAAACACAGCGGCTGATCGACGCAGCCGAGACCGAGAGGGACGATGCCCGGTTGCGGCTGTCCGAACTCGAGCAGCGCCTGGAGGATCAGGCTGTACAGGCGGGTCGGCAGGTCGATGAAAAGGACATCGAGCTGGGGGCCTTGCGGGAAACACTCGTCGCAGAACAACAGGAAAAGACGCGCCTGGCACAGGCACTTGAAGCCGCCGAGGCCCGCCATAACGCGATCGAGGCGGCGTTGGCCGAGGCTCAGCAGGCGGCGACGGACAGGGTGGGTCTCGAGGCCGAGCTGGAGGCGCGTCTGGCCGCGCAGTATCAGGAGTCGACCGAACACGTCGATGCAGCACAGGCAGAACTGGAGCAGGTACGCAGAGAGCTGGAAAGCCAGTGTGCGAAGGCGGCGGATCTGTCGGTCGAGCTGGAAGGGTTGCGAGACGATTTCGAGAAGCAGCGCGAGGAAAAGGATGGCCTGGCTGGGCAGCTCGATGACGCACGATCCGGAACCGAAGAGGCCGTTGCCCAGCTTCGAGCTGAGATCGGAGAGCTCGGCCAACGCTTGGAGCAGCGGGAATTGGCACTTGCCACCGCGCGCGAAGAGCAGCGCGAGTTGATCGAAGCATTGAATGCCGCGAGCACCGAGCGGGAGTCGCTGTTGCTCGCGATGAGCGACAGGGATCATGAACAAGCGCGTCTGGTCGATCTCGAGAACCAGGTGGCTGAGGCCCTACGCAGCCATCAAAGCGATCTCCTTGCAAAGGAGCAGGAGCAGCAGCGCCTGCGTGAGCAACTCGATGTCGAGGCCGAAAGGCGTGCGACGCTGCACCGGGAAGTAGAACGTCTGAACGCGTTGCTCGGCTCGGCGGATAGCGACCGATCTTCCGACGACGGCCGGCTGCGGGCCGAGCACGCGGCACTGCGTCAGGAGCTGGCGCAGCGTGAGGGAGAGGTTGAGCAGCTGCGCGGCGTACTTGAGGAGTACGTGGAACAGATTCGCTCCGCCCAATCGGAAGACGGCGAAGTCTCGGAGCTCAATGCGTTGCGCGCCGAGCTGGAGATGGTGCGAGAGCAGGCGATACGTGATGCCGCGCAGATGCGTGAACAACTGGCTGCGGCCGAGACCCAGAAACGGCGCCTGCAACAGGCTGATGGCCGTGAAGCAATTTCGCACGAGGCGATGCGTCAGCGTATAGAGGAGCTCGAGTCGTCGCTTGCTGAGCGACAACGCCTGCTGGCTGATGCCGATGAATCGCGGCACATGCTCGAGGACGCGATGGAAGACGTGAACCAGAAGTTCGACGATCTGAGTCGCGAACTGGAAAAGGCGCGGGCGGATGCGGAAGCGGCGTCGCGTGACCGGCGCGAGGCCGAGGGCGCGCGAGAGCAATTGCAGGAGGCGCTGCGTCGACTGCAGGAAGATGCAGAGGAGGCCAAGGTCACCGATTTGCGTGACGACCGCCTCAAGGCCAGCAAGCGTCCGATCGGCATCGACAGCGTCGCCCCACGCAGTCGTTGGCTTCCCGGTCTGCTCGGTGCCGGCCTGGCGATCGGCTTGCTGGAGGCGGTCAGCTTGCTCACCGGTCGCGGTGAACTGATTAGCGCGTTGCTCGGGCTGTCCGGTCCTTGAGCGGGGCTGTCGTCCATCATGTGCTATGCGCGCTGGCCGAGCTCGGCGATACAGACAGTCGCGGTTTCGAGCTCGATGCCGGGGAGAACGCGTCAGTCCGGGTATTCGTCGTAAAGAAAGCGGGTGTACTGGCTGCCTATCGCAACCGTTGTCCCCATACTGGGGCCCCGCTCGAATGGCAGGCCGACCAATTTTTTGACCTGGATGACAGCTTCATCCAGTGCGCCATTCACGGGGCGCTGTTCCGCCCGGAAGATGGTTACTGCGTCCGTGGTCCTTGCGCAGGCCAGTCGCTCGAGCCCGTCGAACTCGTCGTGATCGGCGGATACCTGCAGATCACGCTACCCGACCCCGGCTGACTGAGATTGCGCGGAGCCTGCCGGGCGGCCCTGACGGGCTCAGTGCTGGTGTGCAGGGTGCGTGTCCTGGAGAGTAGAGCTCAGCGTCGACGGGTTCTGTGCAAAGGATCGTTCAATCCGGCAGCCGGTTCGTCGCCCGGCCCGCCGAATCGACCAAGACGTCGACCGGTAGCATCGCAACGATGCAGGCAGGGAGGGCGACGGCCTTTGGATGGGTAGGCTGATCCAGCGCGATGGCCAGTGGACATGGGACCACGGCTTCGAACTGCGGCGCTGGGTCGGTCGATATCGGGTATTCGCTGGCAATCTCTTCGCCAGTGATCATGTCGTAGTGCGCGATCATTGTCTTGCCTCGCCCGCCCGAATGTGGATGTTACTGAGCGTATCGGCATTCGCCGATCTGCCTTGAACCGTTTCGGGCCTGCCGCCTGCGCGGCCGATCGTCCGCGAACACGAGTTGGATCGAGGTGACCCGCCCGGCCTGCTCTTGGATATGTCGCCCGGGCGCGTTCAGGGGCTGGGGCTGGGCTGGCGTTCGTGGATGGACGCTATCTCTTGCAGCAGTTCATCGCCGAGGTGGACACTGATGCTGTCGAGGTTGCTGCGCAGTTGCCTGAGGTCGGTTGCGCCAATGATGTTGCTGGTAACGAACGGCCTGCTGCTCACATAGGCAAGCGCCATCTGTGCCGGATCGAGTCCGTGGGTATGCGCCAGGGTCACGTAATCGCGCGTGGCGCGCTGCGCCTGCGGGTTCGAGTAGCGGTCGTAGTGCGGATAGCGCGTCAGGCGTGCGCCTACCGGTAGGCTGCCGCCGAGATATTTGCCAGACAGGACGCCGAAGCCCAGCGGTGAATAGGCCAGCAGACCCACTTCCTCACGATGGCTGACTTCGGCCAAGCCGATCTCGAAGGTTCGATTGAGGAGACTGTAGGGGTTCTGGATGGAAACGACGCGTGGTAGCCCGTGCGTCTGTGCCAGCCGCAGGAACTCCATTACTCCCCACGGCGTCTCGTTGGAGACGCCAATGTAGCGGATCTTCCCTGCCGTCACCATGTCGCCGAGTGTCTTCAGGGTTTCCAGCATAGGCGTCGTGTCTGGCTCTTCGCGGTGCTCGTAGCCGAGGGCGCCGAAAAGGTTGGTATGGCGCTCCGGCCAATGCAACTGATAGAGGTCAATGACATCGGTCTGCAAGCGGCGCAGGCTCGCGTCCAGTGCGGCCACGATGTTCGCTGAATCGAGGTGGTTGTTGCCGCCACGGATATAGCCTAGCCAGTCACGGCCAGGGCCGGCGACCTTGCTGGCTATGATGACGCGGTCGCGACAACCGCGCTGCTGCAGCCAGCGTCCGATCATGGCTTCGCTGCTGCCCATGGTCTCGGGACGTGGCGGCACCGAATATATCTCGGCGGTATCGATGAAGTTGACACCGGCATCCAGCGCCATGTCCAACTGCTCAAACGCCTGTTGCTCGGTGTTCTGCTCGCCGAAGGTCATGGTTCCCAGGCAAAGGACGCTCACATCGAGGCCGGTGCCGGGCAATTGGCGGTATTGCATCGGGTACACTCCTTATTTTGTGTGTCGACCAGGATCTTAATGGAATTTTCCGGTGAACTTTTCCCCACGTCCTGGCTGTGGTTTTCCGCCGGCATCTACGGCTGGTTACTGAGCCGTGCGCTGCGCTGGGCTGACTGGCAACGCCTGCGGCACGCGGATCAGCTCAACCTTTTTCTCGGTTCGATCGTGTGCCTGTCGCTCCTGTGGACCTTGCGCACCGAGATCCAGCCCGGTTTTGCCTGGCACCTGTCGGCGATCCTGACCGTCACCCTGATGTTCGGCTGGTCTCTTGCAGTCATCTGCGGGACCTTGGCACTACTAGGGACCACGCTTTTCGGGCTGAACGACTGGTCCGGGTTCGCCCCGACGGCCCTGCTGTTCATCGTGTTGCCGTCCGCGCTCACACAGCTGATCCTGGGCCTCGCCCGAGCCTATCTGCCGAAGCATTACTTCGTCTATGTGTTCGTGAACGCCTTTCTCGCTGCAGGCTTGGTGGCCCTGCTGCTTGGGCTGGGTGCGGCCGGCTTGTTGCTGCTGGCCGGCACATTCACGTTCCCGCAGTTGAGCGACAGTCTGCTGCTGTTTTTGCCGCTGATGTTCTTCCCCGAGGCGGTGCTGAATGGCTGGCTGATTTCCATCATGGTGGGTTTCAAACCGAATTGGGTCGGGTCGTTTCGTGACGAGGAGTACCTGCACGGCAAGTAAGCCGACGGTGAGAGCGGGGACAGTGCTAACCTTGCCGGGGGGCATGGCCCTAATCGGGAGGCCTGGATTTGAGTTGGTGGGGGAAATTGGTCGGTGGAGCCTTCGGCTTCATGCTGGGTGGGCCGCTTGGGGCGTTGCTCGGCGTGGCCCTGGGGCACAATTTCGACAAGGGGCTCAAGGCGCTGCCGGATGACTCGGCTTTCGCGACCGGAGACCGGGAACGGGTCCAGACCGCGTTCTTCACCGCGACCTTCTCGGTCATGGGGCGGGTTGCGAAGGCCGATGGCCGGGTCAGCCCGGAAGAGATTCGGATGGCCGAAACCATCATGACGCAGATGTCGCTCGACGCCGCCAAGCGCCAGGCGGCAATCAGGCTCTTCCAGCAGGGCAAATTGGCCTCGTTCGATCTCGATGCCGTACTCGAACAGTTTCGCCGCGAATGCCACGGCCGCAGCACGCTGATCGGTATCTTTCTCGAGATCCAGCTGCAGGCCGCCTATGCCGATGGGCGACTCCATCCCGATGAAGACCGACTGTTGCTGAAGATCTGTACCAGGCTTGGCGTGTCGGAGTTCGATTACCGTCGGCTCGAACGCATGGTAGTGGCGCAGCGTGGTTTCAGTGGTCGCGCCGATTCGGGCCGCTCCGGTCGAGACAGCGGCAAGCCGGCCGGCCCGAGCCTGAGTCAGGCGTATCAGGTACTCGGTGTCGACCGCTCTGCAAGCGATGCTGACATCAAGCGTGCCTATCGGCGACTGATCAGTCGGCACCATCCGGACAAGCTCGTTTCCAAGGGGCTGCCCGAAGAGATGATGAAGGTCGCGGCACAGAAGACGCATGAAATCCGGCAAGCCTACGAACGCATCCGCGAGGCCCGCGGCTAAGGGCAGTGACTGCCGGGCGGGTTGGTTACACCCATGATCCAGGACGCCGGTCGGGGCCTGGCCGGCGACAGGTTTGGACCCTGAGCATCGAGGGCTGCCTGGGAGCGTTCAGCGGGGTGGCCCTGGTGGTTGAGCAGCCTGGTGTGCCGCCTTATGCTTGGCCTTCCCTGGCCCCGGAGGCACGCATGACCGACGCGATCGATCCGCTCATCCTGAATGTCCTCTACGCCTGCATGGGCGGTTTTCTCACCTTGCTGTTCATGTGGCTCGGCTGCAGGGTTTTCAGCCACATTGTCAGTTTCAGTATTCCTGAGCAGCTGGCCGCAGGAAACATCGCGGTTGGCCTGATGATCATGGGGATCTTTATTGGCATCGGCACGGCGATGGGCCTGGTCATCGGACTCGGTCTCAACTAGGGCTTGATGACATTGTGCTGGCGCCCAGTGTTAACAGCCCCTGAGACATGACAGGGCGTGCCTCGATCTGGCTGCTTGTCGCAATGTTGCCGGCGCTCGCTCTCGCCGGGATCCGTGAGCACGTTGACGACGATCGCTGGAGCAGCCAGTTCGATCCTCTGTTCCGAAAGTACACGAAGCACTATTTCGGAGCGCATTTCGACTGGCGATGGTTCAAGGCCCAGGGTATCGCGGAGTCGGGTCTGAACCCGGAAGCGCGCAGCCCGGTGGGGGCTCGCGGCATCATGCAGATCCTGCCAAGCACCTATCGCGAGATCAGGAGCCGCAACCCATTCCTGGCCGACATCGAAGACCCGCGGTGGAACATCGCTGCAGGCATCTTCTACGACCGCCAACTCTACCGGAAGTGGAAACAGAACCTCGAGATCCCGGTCGCCCAGCGCCTCGAGTTTGCGTTCGGTAGCTACAACGCCGGTTATCGCAACGTGCTAAGGGCCTATCGCAAAGCGGAGGACAGGTATGGCGAGGTGAGGCGATGGGAGCAGGTCGCGCCGTTTGCACCGGCGGAGACACGCCGCTACGTCCGGCGCATCCGGGACCTGATGCAGTCCCCCCGTTGAACCAGCGCAGCGCCGGGTCAGCGCTGCTGCCAGTAAGGGGTGCGGTAGCCGGGATACGCCGCCGGGTAGCGCGGGCCATAGGGCGGCATCGCCGGATAGGGATAAGGCTGGAGCGGCGGGTGTGGGGCCTCGGCCCGGCTTCGCCCCATCGCCGCCTCTTGTTGCTCGCGCTGAAGGCGAGCGCTTTCCTCGAGCTGTGCCTGACGCTCCTGCATATACTCATCGAACCGAGACCGCATCGTCTGGCGGTAGGCGCTCATGGCCTCCGAGCTGGGATGCGCCGTGCCCGGCGCGCCAGTAGGCGCGGCGTTGGCGTCGGGAACACCGCGTGCTGCCAGGTCGGCTGCGGGCACGCGTTGCTGCGCCGGAGGTGGACTGGGCGGAATCGGAGGGGGCGGGGCCACCGGAGGCTGTACAGCCGTTCGTGCGGTATCAGGAGAAGGTTTCGCCTCGTGGAGTAGGTCATCCGCGTTGTCGACGCCGGCGACTTTGCCGCTTTCGTCCGATGTGGTGGCGCCAGGATCCGCCGGTTTGGCCGCGGGAGCCCCTGGCTCGGCCTCCGCAGGCAGCTGAACCGGCGGGTCGAGTGTCGCAGCCTGCGATGCTTCGCCAGCAGATTCTTTGCCAGCTGTCAGCAGGCCGGTATCGGGGACGGCCGCCGGTGACTTCGACGCCGTCGCGTCAGCACTCGCCGCCGCTACTGGTGCCGCAGGGGCACCGACGGGTGGCTCTTCGTGACTGCTTTCGGCCGCCTGTCGTATCCCTTCCCGCCGGGCCTCCAGCTTGCCACGCATGGCCGCATGCCGGTCGGCGGCGTCTCTCGCCGAGTCGGCAGGCTGTTCCTGGTCTCTTTCCTCTGGGGCTTGCGCTGCGCCCGCCGTCTTCTGGCCTTGCCAGGGCGGGACTTCCGGCATCAGGAAACCGTGTTCCCGAGCGCGCTGCCTGAGGCGCTCGTACTGCTCGTCGCGATAGGCCTCGCGTGCCGCACCCTGTAGTACCTGCATCGTCGCAGTATGTGCCGCGATCTCCGACTCTGTCATGAGACTGTAATCGGACGTCTCTTGACCGGACGCGTGGAGCCCACAGGACAAAGCGAGTGAGACGCCAGCGGTTGCGAGGTGGCGCACTGATTTCTTGAGTTGGTACATATCACGTTTCTTTGCTGGGGCTTGTGCTTTGCATTCTAGCCCGGAATGCGTTCCCTGCTAAGCGCGCCGGTTGCGCCCTTCAGGGGACCTCGAAAAATGCGTTCCATGGCATTTTGCTCCACGGAAAAGCGAAAAATGCGGTTCTCGCTTTCCTTCATTTTCAATCACTTGTCGTGATTAAAAATGGCGACACATCCCT
>CBFCWF010000069.1:0-17265 GCA_965601425.1 uncultured Chromatiaceae bacterium
TTGTGTCTCGTTCGTGCAGCCGACGCGTCGCTCGCCTGAGGCGAATGGCACTTACATTGCAGCACAAGCGACAAGTTGTCCTGATGATTCCGATCATTTCTTCCGGAAAACGCCGTGAATACGTCCCTGTAGGCTCGACGGCGGCGTCCATGCCGCCGACGTCTTCTCCAGAAACGACCGAAATCAGCTCAAGTAAGTGCGATTGCGCCCAAGGCTGATGCTCGCCGCGGTGACGGCCGCGTTCGGGAATCTAGCCTGGCAATCTCGGTCCGCGTCGCGTTCGACCGTGTCTGATGAGTCGATACGACTTCTCTGACGGGCAGCATAGGCTGCGGGGCCCTGCGCCGCCAGTCCGCACATTTCGCCAGTCTTCGGAGAGCCAGCGCGTTTCGCAGCCGCGTTGTCGCCGGCTTGGTGCGAGGGTGATGGCCATCACTATGACTTGAGCGAAAGCCAAGCCATAGCGAGCGATCCCGGGTCGAAACCCGTCCGCCTGGAACCGTCGCAGCGGCGTCGACGTCCTGGGCAAAACCCGCCGTCGCGCGGATGCGGATTAGCGCTGACGTTGCTTGGTTGCGGTAGTCTTTCGCCCCACCAGCCTCCACGTCCAACATCTGTTGCCGATCTTCAATGCGATGAAAGCCTCGCCGTACTCCCTGAACAATACCAACCCAACGCCGGCGATCGATGTGCCAGAGCGCCTGTGGGCGGCTCTTCTGAACCGGCCCCTACCAGCCCCTATCTAAATCGCTGCATGCCTTGGTTTTTAGCGAGGCGATGGTCGGGCATCACTGCGACGGTCTCATCGGAGAGGTTCGTATGATCGAGCAGGCCTTGCTGCTCTGGGTCGTCGGCGTATTGGCCGGGCGCATCGTTCTCTTCGGTTCCGGAAAGTCACATTTGCTGAAGCTGCTCGCGTTCTTGTCGGGAAACCGCGAAGTCGGCGGATCGCTTTTTCTGGACCTGTTCCTTCCAAAGTGCGCCGATAACGAAATCCCGCGCGGCAACCTCCAGCGCGTGATCGCGCGCTAACGGTGGCTGAAGATCGACGATCAAAGCCGGGCGGTCTTACGCCGAGTCGACGTTATCTGTCCGACAGCGTTTCAACGGCTGCGATCATAAAGTCCACTGCACGTCGTACCTCATCGTCGCTCAGTGTCTGGTCGCCACCGCGCGGCGGCATGGCCCAGACGCCGTCGTCCCCGATGCCACGGACCGCGTTGTTGTAAAGGCTGTCGCGTTCCTTGGCCAGTCTTGGCTGCCAGGCTGCGTAATCAGAAATCGCCGGTGCACCGGCCACGCCCATGAGGTGACAGTTGCGGCATACCTGCATCCAGACCGCCCGTCCCTGTTGCAGATCGACCGCCTCAAAACTCGGCACCTCGGGTTTCGACTGGTCGTCGCTGCAGCTGCTCACGGAGATAATCGCAGCGACGCATAGCAGACCCCGGAAAAGGGCGCGTTTGACAGTCAGTTGCATGTCTTCTCTGTATCCTTTCTGCCTGATGGTTCGCGCAGTTTAAGGGCGATGTCTCAACAGACAAGCCGACTGATGAAGACCTGATCGGTGGTCGTCGAGCGAATTCCGCCGCGACCATCACGGTTTTGACGCGAATTGATGGCAGCATCCGGCGAAAGATGCCGCCGAGAAACATACGAGCGATGCAACCGGCCAATACCCGTCCGTTCGATACGCATGCAACGGCGATCATTTGGCGCCTCCTATGACACGGGTGTTCAGCCGGCTTCTCTCCATTCCACGCCCATGTCGATGCTGTGATGATCGATCGGCTCCGGTTCCGCCACCTTCATGGTTACCAGCTCCTCGGCACTCACGGGGTGGATCGCGATGGTGGTGTCGAAATCGGCCTTTGTCGCGCCCATCTTCACCGCCACCGCGAAACCCTGCAGCATCTCGTCGACATTGTCGCCGACCAGATGGATCCCGGTTACGCGCTGTTCCTCGCCGACGCACACCAGTTTCATCGCCGTGGTTGCGCCGTGCTTTGACAGCGCGTGACGCATCGGCGTGAAGTCTGTTTGGTAGACCGTGACCCTGCTGTGCCGCTCGCGGGCTTGCCGCTCGGTCAGTCCGACCGTGGCGACCGGTGGGTGGGCGAACACCACGCTCGGGATGTTGTCGTAATCGACCCGGCTGGTCGGGCGGTCGTCGAACAGCCGCTCGGCCAAGCGCCGCCCGGCGGCGATTGCGACCGGAGTCAGCGGTGTACGGCCGGTGATGTCGCCGATCGCGTAGATGCCACGCACACTGGTGTTCTGGTACTCGTCGGTCGGCACGATGCCATTCGCGCGAAGTTCCACGCCAGCTTTGTCGAGGTCGAGCCCCTCCGTGTTGGGTGCGCGGCCGACCGCCCATATCACACAGTCGAAGCCATCCAGCCGTGTACCGTCGCTGGCATCCAGCGCGATCCCCAGGTGTGTCTTGGCCAGGCCAGCGACCCGAAAGCTTAGATGTAGCGCGATGCCCTGTTTGCGCATCTCATCCATCAACACATCGCCGACCATCGGGTCGAAGGTCTCGAGCACGCGCGCCTCGAGCGCGACCATGCTGACCTCAGAGCCTAACGCGCGCAGTACCCCGGCCAACTCTACGCCGATATACCCGGCGCCTATGATCGCGACGCGGCGCGGCTGCTCAGTGAGTTCAAAGAAACCGTCCGAGGTTATACCCAGTTCAGCGCCGGGCACTGGCGGCACGATGGGCCGCCCACCGGTCGCGACGACGATATGCTCGGCGGTGTACTTCTGGCCTTCGACCTCGACGGTGCGGGCATCGACGAAACGGGCCATGCCTTCGATTCGAGTCACGCCTTTATCGTTGACGTAGTTGTCCCAGTATCCATTAATCCGGCCAATGTAGTCCTCCCGACTGCTGACCAGTTTGTGCCAGTCGGTGGCGCGGCGGTTGGCCGGTATTCCGAACGCGCTGGCATCATCGACGGCGTGCGCGAGGTTAGCGGCATACCACATGATCTTTTTGGGTACGCAGCCGTTGTTGACACAGGTGCCGCCCAGCTTTCCAGCCTCGACGACGGCGACGCGCTTGCCGAATTGGGCCGCTTTCTCGGCGACCGCGAGTCCGCCGCTGCCGCCCCCGATGGCGATGAGATCAAAATGTTTCTGCATGTTGCTGCTCCATACTGCTGGGTCGCATTCAGGAGAGGCCCCCTGTATGCGATGCACATTCGTAGGTGTCGATCAGGCCGCCACTGCCTCGCGCCGGCCGAGATAGGTCTCAAGCTCGTCCGAGCCGCCGATGCATTCGCCGTTTATGAATACCTGCGGCACCATCGACTTGCCAGCAACAGCGCGCAGCGTGACTTCACCATAGTCGCGGTTCAGGACCAGCTCATCGAAGTCGATGCCAGCGTCGTGCAGCATGCCTTTGGCACGCACGCAGAACGGGCAGCCCTCGCGAGTGAACACGGTCACATCGAGCGGTTTGGCAGCGTCCGGGGCGAGGTACTCGAGCATGGTGTCCGCGTCCGAGACTTCGAAAGGGTCGCCCGGCACGTCCTTCTCAATGAACATCTTCTCGATCACGCCGTTGCGGACCAGCATCGAGTAGCGCCACGAGCGCTGGCCGAAGCCGAGGTCCTCTTTGTCGACCAACATGCCCATACCACGGCTGAAATCGCCGTTCCCGTCGGGCAGGAAGGTGATGTTGTCGGCCTTCTGCTCTTCTTTCCACTCGTTCATGACGAATGCGTCATTCACCGAAACGCAAACGATGTCATTGACGCCGTGACGCTTCAGCATCGGGGCGAGCTGGTTGTAACGCGGCACATGGGTAGATGAACAGGTCGGAGTGAACGCGCCGGGCAGCGCGAATACGACGACTGTCTTGCCCTTGAACACCTCGCTGCTGGTGACGTCGACCCATTCGTGGTCTCGGCGGGTGCGGAAGACGACGTCAGGAATGGCTTGGCCGGTAAGATCTTGCATGTTCATAATCCTGGGACTCCTCAGGTTTCGGGATGTTGGCTCAGCGAGGAGTTTGGGGGCATCTTGGCGATATTTGAAATCGTTTGTTCCTAGCGTATCGATAGTAATTAGCTATTAGGTTGCCGCTTGGCCGACCCAAGCGGTAGGCGGCGGCGCGAGACCCGTCCTGGCACCCTGCTGCTATCGATCGGTTCGGTAAAATCAGCCGCTCGTTATGATCCACAATGGCACACCTTAAGACACACCTGCCGTCACGTATCTGTGCCGCCTGTGGCCGCCCCTTTACCTGGCGCAAACGCTGGCGCAACAGTTGGAAGTTCGTTCGCTATTGCTCCGAGCGCTGTCGTCGGCGGGGCCGGACGCCGGAATGAACCGCCGCAACCGATACAACCGTCGGCCGTCAATCCCGCCCGTCGGGCCGCCGAATCCACCCCTGTCCCCCGGTAGCGGAAGTCAGGCAGTTCACGACCGCCAAGAGACACTGGCGCTGGCTCCGCACGCGGTCTCTCTTGCACGTCAAGCCGCCCGAACTGAGCTGTCTTGTCTTCACCGGCAAATCGACTAGGATCGGCGTTAGAGCGTTTCGAAAGGTCAAAAGGCGATCGTGCACGCAAGAGCCATCACCCCGATTCTCAACGTGACGAACCTGGCAGAGAGCTTCCGATGGTTCGAGAAAATCGGCTGGACGAAGCAGTGGGACTGGGGCGACCCGCCCGGCTTCGGTGCCGTTGGGTCGGGCGAGTGCGAGATATTCCTGTGCGAGGGCTGCCAGGGCGGTCGCGGCAAGGGCGAAAACACGCGTACGTTCGCTCCCGGCGGTGACGAAACCTCCGACAAGGGCGTTTGGCTGTCAATCTGGGTCGACGACGTCGATGAGGTTCACCGACAGGCTATTGCGAATGGCGCAGAGATCGTGTGTCCGCCTGAAGACATGCCATGGGGTGTCCGCGAATGCCACGTCAGGCACCCGGATGGGCACGTCTTCCGCATGAGCACATCGACGAGGCCCGAGAAAAGCCGTTGATGCCGCACAGGGCCAAGCGGTTTTCGATGCGACCGGCACAGATGGGCTCGCAGGGAAAGCACTGTGCCGAATACGCCGACAATCTGAGACGGTTGTTTTGGGCTGCCCGCCAGAACCGGGCAATTGCCCGTGGAGTCGATTGCGCGACGCTGAATGCAACCCTGCGGCGTCGCCTTGAACCAAGGAAGCTGCCGGTGCTGAGCCCTCAACAGGCTCACACGCTGGTTTCAATACCCAATAGCCGACAACAACCCCGCGCTCTGGCCGCCGAAGACAACCTGCGGGTGGCGACCCAGGACGATCTGCTTGATCGCTGGGCGCTCATCGTCGGCGGTCTCGACCATCATCAAAAACGCACCTTTTTTGACGGCAGACTCGAACTCGGCAATCTCGCGGTTCGGCACTGATGCGCCAACCATGCCGGACACCCATGCACCGAAGGCCCCACCGGCTAGCGCCATCTCCACGAGTACCACGCCGCCCGCGATAAAACCTCCCGGCACAACCGCCATCGCGAGCCCGGCGATGAGCCCCGTACCCCCTCCAAGCACTACGCCCTGCGCAATGGCCGGCTTGAAGTCGCTGGTCTCGCTGATGTCGGCGACCGGTAGCGATTGGCGCGTGGCCGGGTCACGTGCCAACACGCTTATCGCGGCTGTGGATACGCCCTCGGCCTTAAGGTCAGTAACCACGTCAGTTGCCGTCCGTTCATCCGGTAACAGGAAATACAGCTTGCTCATGCCTATCCTCCGTTTGTATCTATGCCTGTTGTTCTTTTCGCTGCGACCGGCGCTGCTATGTATCTTCGCGCCCGACGACACCGAACCGTGCCTTGAACGATAGAGCCGACGGAGCAAGAAACTACCGCTGAATCGGCAACGAATTGCTTGTCCAAAACATTGTCATTGACGGGGGCTGACCGGCACGGGTCAGAGTTACGACATCGCGACCGTTCGGTAGCCTGAGATTTCTGGCGAAGTGCGACTCTAGGCGGCCTGCCGAGGACACTGGAAGTGACCAGTCGCCAGATCATCGGGGCGATTCAACGACCGACGCAGGCTTTCGATCGATCCTGTCTGTCTTGGCGCCGCATGGTGCGTATCAAACCTGACCCCGATCTTCCGCGGTTGGATCTGTCTCGATTTGGTCAGGACGTCTGAGCGAGGCCAGTTGCACAAACTCGAACGCGAGGGCTGCGCCGAAAAAAAGCAGGCCAAGTAAGGGTTCAAAGACTGAGTATTCCATCAATCGGCTCCCCGGCGGTCACCCGTTGTCGGACGTCCGCCGCATTCTCGCCGTCTTGAAACACACGATCTACGCAGCGGACGATCCTGTTCGCGGCCGCCCCGGTTCCAATGACGCTCGCGCCGTTGGCCGTTGGCTCAGCGCCAAGCCGTGATGTGAGCGCGTGTCCGCTGATCGGCGTAGCGAAAGGACACCGCGGATGGACGCGTGAAATGTCCGGTCGGCGTTGGCGCGACCGGGACTCGTCCAGTGCCAGGGGCTATCCTTCAGGGTATCTGCTGTCGGTGTCGACCTTGATAGCGATCGCCCAGAGCAACAGGCAAGGCAGGTAGCCGCCGACATACCACAGGTGCCCAAGCGCGTCGCCGAGCTGATCGCCGGCAATCGCCATCAGCCCACCGAGTATGAACAGTAGGATTGCAGTCATCTCTACCTCCTTCAGGGGCTTATCGGCGCTATCGGGCTGGCCTGAAGGAGATTCCACGCCGGTCTTGCCGACGGCGAAACCGGCGCGCGCTACCCGGTTCGCCCGCATGGCACAGATCAGGGCCTCTTGAACCCTGCGGTCGCGACGGCCCGCGGGCACTGTGCCGTCAACGCGCGTTGCAGCCGTCCTACCAGCCGTAACCGAGCTTGAATCGGTAGATCACCTCTGTCTTGTCGGATGCGCTAGCGGTCTCGGCATCCCAATTCGCCTCGACCTCCGCCGACGCGAGGAAGCCGCTGCCGAGCGGCAGGCGCAGACCGGTCTTCGACTGAAAGTTCATGTTTTCCGGATTTGAGAGGACCATGCTCTGCCAGTGGTAGCCCTGTACCGGTACGGTACTGAAGGTGTAGTCGCCGTCGACCAACCAGCCGGCCGCTATGCCTTCGCTGACGCCTTTGCCCTTGATGTCCGAGCTGGTGTAGTAGGCGCCGACCTCCGCGCGCAGATTGCGTCTCTTCTCCTCGAAGAACTGATAGCCGATCGCCGGCCCCAGACGGTAGCGGAGTTTCAGGCCCTTGAACTCGTCGTGTTCGATCGCGGCGTTGGCCGCATAGTACTTCTTTTTCGTCACGAAATAGTCGTACTTGCCGAGCCCGTTCCACTTGTCCTTGGTCGTGTCGCCGAGTGAGGTGTCGTACTCCAAATCGCCGCGGAACTCGAGGCGGTCGTCCCGCCGCCGCCGTTGTGCGAAGACATCGAGATCGATTTCGTCCTTCTCGCTGTTGCCCCGGTCGCTCTTCAGGCTGATATTGACCTTGCCGGCCCAGTCGCTGCCGCGCCCGATTTCCCAATCTGCGGGATTGATGGACTCGATGGTGGCCTCTTCTGCCCGTATCGTCTCGCCGGTAGCGGTCACCAGTTCATAGCCGGTCCCGGGCGTGGCGGTCATTTTCCCTCTCAGTATGCGATTATCCTTGGTCAGTACGACGATCTCCTTGTCCGTGGTGAGTTTCCGGACGCGCTGCCAATCGATACGTATCTCGCCGGCGTAATCCGTCTGGAGCCGCAGGGCATTCTCGTCGAGGTGTACGACGGTGCCGGTGAGGCGGTCTCCGTTGTCCAGATCGACCTCAGCGGCGATCGACTGCCCGAAGACACCGAATGTCGAGACGACGTAAAGGAGGATTCGAAACATGCGATTTATGGTGAACATTTCGATGGGGCGGGTTTTCGTGACGAGCAACAGGCGACAGAATAGGCAATGTCGGCTATTTAGATAGCAATCGAGACAGGGGACGGAGCAACGATGCCATCAGACCATGACGGCCGCGCAAGCGAAATGGTCATTCGAACGCTGTACGAGATAAGCGGCGAATACAACCGAGGGTTGAAGCATCAGATCCACCGCATCTTGCAGCTCGGCCTGGAAAGATTCGATCTAAACATTGGCATCCTATCCAAGATCGAGGGTGATACCTACACCGTGGTTCAACAGATCTCGCCGCCGCAACTGGCATTGCAGAATGGGGTCGAGTTCCCGTTGGGTCGTACCTATTGCTCGATCACGGTGGCCGCCAAAGGTCCGGTCGGATTCGAGCATGTCGCCACGAGCAGCATTTCCTCGCACCCCGCGTACAAGGACTTCGGCCTCGAGTCCTATGTCGGTGCCCCGGTCCAGGTGAAACACAGGCCTTACGGCACGCTGAATTTTTCCAGTCCCGAACCCAAGCCGCGCGCCTTCTCCGCCGTCGACATCGACGCCCTGAAACTGATGGCCGCCTGGGTCGGAAGCGAGCTGTCGCGCCGGCAGACCGAACATGACCTCCGGCAGGCCAAGGAAATGCTCGAGCAGCAGTCACGCGAAGACCAGCTGACCGGGCTCTACAACCGACGCGGCCTGGAGGAGATGCTGGCCCGCCTCGCCAGGCGAAGTGGTCGCGCCGAAGACCCGCTGGTCGGTATCGTCATCGACGTGGACGACTTCAAATCCGTGAACGACCAGTTCGGGCATTCGGTCGGTGACCGGGCGCTGGTCGAGATCGCGCAGGCGATTTCAGACGCCGTGCGACCTAACGACATCTGCGGGCGGGTCGGCGGCGACGAGTTCATGGTCCTGCTGCCATCCTGCACGATGCCTGAGGCGAGCGGGATTGGAGAGAGGATTCGCGACACCGTCAATGCGCTGAGACTGGAGGCCGGTTCCAGGGCCATCAATCCGTCCGTCAGCGTCGGGCTGGTGGCTTTACCGGCTGGCGTGACGGCGGTGACCGATGCGCTGGCGGTCTTGGGTCCGGCGCTGAAACGCGCAAAGGCCGAAGGCAAGAATATCGTCGCAGTCTGAGGCCAGTCCGGTCGCGTTATCCGCCGTGGACCCTGCGATGTGGAGCACGCGATGGTGGCGCCGTCCTTCGTTTAGGTAGGGTTCTCCGATCCGGCAGATTCCACCGAGACGCGGTATCCGATGAGCTGAAGACCGGATCCACCGGTGCAGCAACGACGAAAACATCCTATGATCGGTGCCCCGAAACAGAGGGGTTATGAGATGCAGAACGATTTGGCGGGTCTTCGCAGACTGTTGTCCAAAGACCTGATCGAGTCAATGATCCGCGTGGGTCTGATCGCATTCGTCGTGGTGATGTGCGTACGCATTTTTGCACCGTTTGCGGGGCTGATGACCTGGGCATTGATTCTCGCCGTTGCGTTGTATCCGCTGCATCAGGGTCTCGCCAGGCGTCTCGGTGGTCGCGCGGGTCGGGCCGCCACACTGCTCGTGATCGCGGGGCTGGTGCTGATCGGGCTGCCCGTGATAGCGCTCGGGGCCTCTTTCGCCGGCCACATACACGATGTCTACGCCGCGTTCACAACCGGCGCGGTCACGATCCCGCAGCCGGCCGCCTCGGTCGCCGATTGGCCCCTGATCGGCGAGAAAGTCTATGCGGCCTGGAATCTCGCGGCCAACAATCTGCCCGCGTTCCTGGCCGAACTCCAGCCGCAACTGCGCAACTTCACCGAGCATGCATTGGCGGCCGCGGCGAGCACCGCCGGGTCCGTTTTCATGTTCCTCGGCTCGCTGATCATTGCCGGGATCATGATGGCCTATGGCCAATCCGGCAGCCAGGCGATGCACCGCATCTTCAGCCGCGTGGGTGGGCCTGTCCACGGGACGCGCCTGTACAGCCTCTCCACCGCGACCGTCCGCTCGGTCGCGACTGGTGTCATCGGGGTTGCCTTCATCCAGGCCCTGCTGTTGGGCGTCGGCTTCATCGTCGCCGGAATCCCCGGTGCCGGCGTGTGGGCGGTCGTGGTCCTGTTGCTGGGTATCCTGCAGCTCCCCGCGGCCCTCGTCTCCCTGCCCGCGATCGCTTACCTGTGGTGGTCGGGCGATGCCTCGACCGTGCTCAACATCGTGTTTACCGTTTATCTGCTGGTCGCCGGCCTGGCCGACAATGTGCTGAAACCGCTGTTGCTGGGCCGCGGCGTCGATGCCCCGATGCCGGTCGTGCTGCTCGGTGCGCTCGGCGGCATGGTCAGCGGCGGGATCATGGGGCTGTTCGTCGGTGCGGTGCTCTTGGCCGTCGGCTACCAGGTGTTTATGGCCTGGGTCGCCGATGCCGATGCGGTCGATGCACAGGACGCAGTCGATCAAGCCCCACCGGCCGAGGCGCCGCCCGGCAGCCATTGAGCCGGGGCATGTCTGTCCCCGGAGAACACCGCCTGCGGCGTCTCGTGGTGGTCTTGGCGGCGCTCGCGGTCAATGCCTGCACCATGCTGGGCCCCGACTATCGCCAACCGTCGGTCGACTGGCTCGACGACTGGCAGACAACGCTCTACGGACAGATCGGCACGCCCCCGCAGCGGGCCGCGACGGACCTGCGCTTCTGGTGGCAGGTGTTCGACGACCCGGCGCTGAACGGTCTGATCGAGACCGCCCGGCGGGAGAACCCGTCGCTGCGCATTGCCGGGCTGCGAATCCTCGAGAGTCGCGCCCAGCTGGGCATCGCGGGCAGTGCGCTCTATCCGCAAACCCAACAGCTGGGCGGAAGCGCAAGCTATGTGAACAGCCGGCAACGCGGCGGGTCGCAGCCACGCAGCGACCAGGACTTCGTCAGCTACCAGGCGGGCTTCAACCTCGGCTGGGAACTGGACTTCTGGGGGCGGTTCCGGCGCGGCATCGAGTCGGCAGATGCGGCGTTCTTCGCCTCGATTGCGAATCAACAGGACGTGCAGGTATTGCTCAGCGCCCAGGTCGCGGACCTGTACTTCGCCTATCGCACCACCGAGTTGCGGATTGGGATCGCGCGCGAGAACGCGGCGATCCAGAAGCGCAGCTACGAAATCACCGAGCTACTCTACACCCGGGGCGAGAAATCGGAACTGGACCTGCAGCAGGCGAAGACCCAGTACCTGGCGACCCTGTCGACCATTCCGAACCTGCAGATCTCGCTGACCAAGACCCGCAACGCCCTCGCGACGCTCCTGGGGCGCCCGCCCGGGGAGATCCCCGAGTTGGAGGCAGGCCCCGGGGAGCTGCCCGCGGTGCAGACAATGGCAATCGGGGGCATCCCGGCCCGTTTGCTGACGCGGCGACCCGACATCCGTGCCGCCGCACACCAGGTCGCGGCCCAGTCCGCGCAGATTGGTATTGCTGAGGCAGACTTCTATCCCTCGATCGCGCTGCTGGGCAGTATCGGGGTGTCGGGCAATAGTCTGGGCGTCAGCCCGGATACCGGGGCGCTGACCGTCGGCCCGGCATTCGTATGGAATGTTTTCGACTACGGCCGCATCGGCAACAATGTCCGGGTACAGGACGCACGCCTTCAGCAACTGATCGAGCAATACCAGGAGACCGTGCTGCAGGCCGCGCGCGAGGTCGACGACGCCGCGATCAGCGTCGCGAAGACCGCCGAGCAGAAGCAGGTCCTGGACGAATCCGTGGTCGCGGCGAAGCGTGCGCTGGAGCTGGCCAACTCGCGCTACCGTGAGGGTTATGCGGATTTCCAGCGCGTGCTCGATGCGCAGAGTTCGCTGTTCGCCCAGACCGACAATCAGCTGTCCAACCAGGGCAGTTACGTGGGCGCGGTGATCGCGCTGTACAAGGCGCTGGGCGGCGGCTGGCTGGACATGCCGGTGCAGCAGCTGATCCCCAGGGAGGTGCAAGATACCATGCAGCAACGCAGCGACTGGGGTGATCTGCTCGACAGTCCCCTGCCTGCTGACAGCGCTGGTTCCCCAAACGCGTTGGAGGCCTTGCCGGATGAGTGACACCAAGACCGAACCCGTCCCCGACCAGCCGCCGTCGGCGCATGGCAGTGGCGCCAAAGCCCCGCAGGACCCGCAACCCGAGGAAAGGACGGCGCCCGGCAAAGAGGGCGAGACCGCAGCGGGCTCGGTAAGGAAGGGGGCGTCGCTCGTCGCGCTGTTGATCGCACTGAGCCTCGTCTGGTACCTGCTCGGCGATCGTTTCACGCCCTATACGACCCAGGCCAGGGTACAGGCTTATGTCGTTGGCGTTGCGCCCAAGGTGGCCGGTGTCGTGACCCAGGTCTGGGTTGAGAACAACCAGGCGGTCGAGGCAGGCCAGCGACTGTTCGAGGTGGATCCCTCGCAATACGGGATCGCGCTGGAAAAGGCGCAGTCGGATCTCGAGAGCGCGCGCCGTCAGGTCGATGCGGGCAGCGCCGGGGTAGCGTCCGCGCGGGCCAATCTGGCCGCCGCGCTCGCCAACGAGGTCAAGCAGGAAAAGGGCTACAACCGTCTGCAGCGACTCTACAAGGAAGACCCGGGGACCATCTCGCTGCGTCTCTTGGAGAGCTCAAGGGCCTCGCTGGACCAGGCGCGGGCGCAGGTGGCGGCCGCGCAGGCGGCCATCCAGCAGGCCATCGAACAAAAGGGCGGCAACGACGATGCGGACAATGCGATCCTGAAATCGGCACAGAGTGCGGTGGCAAAGGCCGAGCTCGACCTGGGCAACACGGTCGTGAAGGCCTCGACGCATGGCGTGATTACCGATCTGCGGGCGGACGTCGGCCTCTACGCCGCCGCGGGCAGTCCGGTCCTGACGCTGGTCGCGGTCAACGACGTCTGGATCAACGCGGAATTCACCGAGAACAACCTGGGCCACGTCGCGGTCGGCACCCCGGTCGAGATCCTGTTCGATGCGCTGCCCGGTCGGGTGTTCCCGGGCCAGGTGCGCAGCGTCGGCCTCGGGGTCAGCGAGGGCCAACCGCCGCCACCGGGCAACCTGCCGACCGTCGACAACGACCGTGACTGGCTGCGCCAGGCGCAGCGGTTTCCGGTGATCATCGGCTTCGACATCGCGCGCCAGGAGGGCCTGCGCGGCCGACTGCGGGTCGGCGGGCAGGCCTCGGTGATGGCCTTCACCCAGACCGACAGCCTGCTCAACCCGCTGGGCCGGGCCTACATGCGCCTGATGAGCTGGCTGTCGTATGCGTACTGATCGAGGCAGGATCTGACATGCCTGTTCAGGCGCGGCGCATCTTTCGTCTGGGCCTGACGATGGCCCTGGCCCAGGCCATCGCCTACGCGCTCGCGCTGCCGATCCCCTTTCTGGCGCCGTTGTTCGCACTGATACTGGGCGCTGCGCCGACCCCGCCGATGGGATTGAAGGGCCTGCTCGGCTTGATCGCGCTGGTATTGATCACGCTCGGGGTGGGGCTGCTGTTGATCCCGCTGCTGACCCATTATCCGTTCAGTGCGATCCTGATCGTGGCACTCGGCCTGTACCTCAGCGCGTACCTGACCGTGAACATGGGCAAGGGCCTGGTCGGGACCTTTCTCACGGTTGGATTCACATTGATTTCGGCCGCGGGTACCGTCAGCTATGGGCTCGCCACGGCCGTGATCCAGGCGCTGGTGTCCGGCATCGCGTTGGCGGTCGCCTGCCAGTGGCTGGTGTATCCCTGGTTTCCGGAAGACCCAGCGCCGGCGACGAAGCCCCGGCCTGCGAAGACCGGGGCGATGCGCTCCAACTGGGTCGCGCTGCGGGCCACGCTGATCGTGCTGCCCGCCTACCTCGTCGCGCTGACCAACCCCGCGATGTACCTGGCGATCATCATGAAGGCGGTGACGCTGGGTCAGCAGGACTCGGTCAGCGGCGCACGCGATGCCGGCAGGGAGTTGCTCGGCTCGACCTTCTTGGGCGGCGCTTTCGCGGTCTTGCTCTGGTTCGCGCTCAAGATCCACCCCAACTTGTGGATGTTGTCGCTGTGGACGCTGTTGTTCGGCCTGTATACCGCAAGCAAGCTGTATGGGCTTGTCCGCAGCCGTTTTCCGGGCTCCTTCTGGCTGAACACCGCGGTGACCGTGCTGATCCTGCTCGGACCGGCCATCGAAGACAGTGCCAATGGCAAGGACGTCTACACCGCGTTCATCGTGCGCATGGGCCTGTTCGTCGCCGTCACGCTCTATGCCTGGCTGGCCATCGTTGCACTGGAGACACTGCGCGCCCGCCGTCGCCAGCGTGTCACGCCGCCATCACCCGATCTGGAATCGCGCCAATGCTGATGAATCTATTGCTCGGTATCTCGACCATGGGATTGTGCCTGCTGTTGCAGTCCCTCCTGATGCTTGCCGCGGTGCGCTACTACTCGCGCCATGATTATCTGGTCAACAGCCCGTCGATGGGGGCCAGTTTCATCGTTGTCAACGGCGTGATGTTTGTGTTGATCCTGGGCAATCTGACGCAGGCGGCAATCTGGGCACTGCTGTTTCAGCTACTGGGCGAATTCGAGCGGTTCAGCGACGCCTATTATCACTCGGCAGTAAATTTCGCGACGCTGGGCTATGGTGACGTCGTGATGTCGGCACAACATAAACTGCTGGGTCCGCTTCAGGCGATCAATGGTGTACTGATGATTGGCGTCTCCACCGCCCTGCTGATGGCGGTCTACCAGGATGCGATCAGAAAGACGCTCGAGGCCCGTCGGCGGTAAGCGGGGGGTGCGGGTGTCCGACAATGCCGAGGAGCGCGCCGTGCGGGAACTGCCGGGCCCGCGCGGCAAACCGCTGCTGGGTACGATCGGACCCTTTCTCGGCAGGGACCTGTTGCGGCCGTTCCAGCGGTTCGTCGCGGCCTATGGCCCCGTGTTCCAGGTGCGGCTGCCCTTCGGTCACCGCCTCGTGATGGTGGCGCATCCGGATGCGGTGGAGCGCGTGCTGCGGTCCGGCCGCGACAACTATGTCAAGGGATCGGCCTACGACGGGACCCGTCTCCTGCTGGGTAACGGCCTGGTGACCAGCGAGGGCGCGCTCTGGCGCCGGCAGCGGGGACTCGCCAGCCCGGCGTTTCGGCCGGCGAAGCTGCGGCAGTATCTCGCGACCATGGCCGACTGTACCGAACAGCTGATCGCGGACTGGTACGCGGCCGATCGGGCGCAGGCGCGCGACATACAGCGCGAGATGACGCGCCTGACGCTCGCGATCGTCGGCAGGACCCTGTTCGGTCTCGATCTCAGTCGACACAGCGACCGCGCGGCCGCCGCGTTCGGTGCGGCACTCGCCGCGATCGGCCGCCGCGGCCCGGGGAGTCTGCAGGTCCCGCTGTGGCTGCCCACGCCGGGCAACCGGCGTTTCCGGCACAGCCTGCAGGAACTCGACTGCATGGTCTACGAGATCATCGAACGCTTCCGCGAAGGCGAGGCGCCCGATGCCGACCGTACGCTGCTCGGCGCCTACCTGGAAGGCCGCGACCCGGTCACCGGCGTGGGCATGGACGATCGGCAAGTGCGCGACGAGGTCATTACGCTGTACCTGGCCGGTCACGAGACAACCGCGAGCCTGTTGAGCTGGGCGCTGTACCTGCTCGGCAGACACCCGGATATCCAGGCCAGGGTCAGGACAGAGATCGATGCGCTCATGCCGGACGGGCTGCCGTCGCTGGAGCAGCTCAAGTCCCTCCAGTACACCTCACAGGTCGTCCACGAGGTACTCCGGCTGTACCCCCCCGCGTGGACCGTCGCGCGCAACGCGGTGACCGAAGACGAGGTGATGGGATATCGCGTGCCGGCCGGTGCGATCGTGATGATCTCGCCGTACTTCGCGCACCGGCAGGCCGAGTTCTGGCCGCAGCCGGCGCTGTTCGATCCGGAGCGCTTCACGCCGGCCGCGGTCGCGGCACGCCACCCCTTCGCCTACTTCCCGTTCAGCCTCGGGCCACGGATCTGCATCGGCATGCAGTTCTCGTTGTACGAAGCGAGGCTCGTGTTATCGATGCTGCTCAAACACTTCGAGATCCATGCCACCGATGGTCCCGAGGTAGGCACTTGTGCCGCAGGGACACTGCGGCCTGCCGGCGCACTGCGGGTGCGGCTGGTGGCCCGCCGGGGCTGATCGGCCGCCCCCCGCGCCGTCGGCCCTGGGCGTGCTGGCGGGGCGGGGCGACAGGTGCCGCGTCCCTGTGTGAATAAGTCACGGTTTCGCTGTGCACCATCCACGCTCGCCCGGACCGCGGGAATCCTATTCTTCGATGCACAGGCGATGGCCAGGATCATCGCGAATGGAAGTGCTGCGACGGAGACAACCACATGCGATTAAAGAAGACCACAACGATCACGCTGCTCCTTGCCTGCTCGGTCAATTCCGCGCCGGCCGCCGAGCGAGACTGGCAGACAGCGATGCTACAGAACCCATCCGCGGCCCAGCGCGCGATCGAGCAACGCGGCCGGGTATTCATCTACGACGGCGTGCGCGAGGTCGACGTCGAGCGGGTCATGGATACCCAGTTCGAGCGCCTGGAGAACATGATGTTCATCCGGATCCAGCGGGCGACAGCGACTGGCGAGGCGGTGCCGGACGATGACTGCTAGTGGGCACTCGAAAGCCTGTGAACTGCCCGTGGTTCTGCGCGGGACAAAACGGGCGGCGTGCCGTTGGTGGCGATAAAGAATCACCGGCTCGATCGATTGACAAGGTTCTGGTAGTGGATGCCAGCGCTGCGTTCCGGCGCGATGCCGATGTACTCGGGCCCCGGCAAAGTCCCTGCCTCGAATTGACAGATCCCGCTAAAAGCACGAGAATGCGCGCCTTGATTTTGCGCCCGTAGCTCAGCTGGATAGAGTACCTGGCTACGAACCAGGTGGTCGGAGGTTCGAATCCTTCCGGGCGCGCCATACAGACAAACCGCCTTTTGGGCGGTTTTTTTGTATGGGGAGCACGGAGGACCAGATGAGAACCTCGGTTCGAGCCGAGGCCGGTTTTATCGGCCGAGACAACGCGGAGCGAGCGCAGCGAGTGAGCGGCCCCCTTGAGGGGTGAACGGCCAGCGCAGCTGGGCGCGAATAATCCTTCCGGGCGCGCCATACAGACAAACCGCCTTTTGGGCGGTTTTTTTATTTTCATGCCTAATTTCTGCCAACTACCCATTTCTGTAAAGAATTTGAACTAAAATCTCCATAAAGTGCATCGGCAAAGGGTTTTTCGGCCGATGTTTGACTATCTGGAGATGCTAAATGTTGATTCCTGTAGTGCTGTCGGGAGGTTCTGGCACGCGATTGTGGCCACTGTCGAGAAAACAGCACCCCAAGCAGTTGTTACCGCTGCTCGATGATAATTCGCTCCGGAGAGTATTCGTATTCATAAAAATCGT
>CBFCWF010000070.1:0-17243 GCA_965601425.1 uncultured Chromatiaceae bacterium
TGCGAGCCCATGATCCCCGGCAGCAGGATCACGACCGGACGGGTATCGGGTGCGATCGCCGCACCGCGCACCGACCGCTCGCGGGCGATTTCCCGCGCCTCGAGCGCTGAGGGCTCGCGCTCGAACGCCAGCGGCAGGAACGCAGCCAGTTCGGCGGGGCTGTCGACCGCGAGCCAGTCGCGCAGCGCCTCACGGGTGGGTCGGTTGTCGAAATAGCTGAAGTGATTGACCGTCGTGCCCTGATGGAACTGGTAGCGGGCGCCCGGCGTCTGCGCGATGCCCGCGTACATCGAGCCGGTGTCGACCACCAGGTCATTCTGCCGGTGATCGAAAAACATCCAGTCGGTGAACAACAGGCCGAGGCGCTTGAGCAGGTTGTCGCCTTCTGCGTCGCCGGCGATGACCGCCATCGCGATGCCGGGCCGGCGCGCGGCACGGGCCAGCAGCGCGCCCATCGGGGCATCGCTGAGCATCGCCTCGAGGCCGGGGACCAGGTGAGGATCCAGGCGTTTGTCTGCGATCTCCAGCACCACGCGCTTGAATGCGGACAGTACCGGGCTTGCGCCCGGCCCGGCGATGGCGCCGACGATACTGCTCATCAGCGACAGCAGCCCCGACAGGAAGACATCGAGGTTGTCAGACAACAGCGCGGTCCCGCGTGCCGGACAGGCGACGCGCACATAGCGTTCGATCCGCAGATCCTTCCCCGCGAGCACTGAACGCAGCGTGCGGAGCTTGTGCTGCTCCTCCTCGGCCACCGCCTCACGCAGATCGGCGAGCGCGACGTCCGCGGGCTCTGTGTGCGGGCCTTGCGCGGGCCGGTAGGCGGCGATCAGCGCATCATCCAGGCGATCGATACACAGCAGGTCGCCGACCAGTCCACCGCGCGAGTGTGTCACCAGTGCCAGGCGTGCGCCGCGCGGCAGCAAGCGGGCCAGCATCAGCGCATTGTCGATCGGACTCTCGGAAAAGGTGCGGTGCTCGAAGCCGTAGACGCGATCGCCGTAGCGCCGGCGGATCGGCCCCCAGTCCGCGGCCGCGCCGCTGCTGCGCAGATCGCCGAAGCTGCCTGCGGTATGCGAGCCGGTGCCATGAATGAAGACCAGCAGCGGGCCGTTCTCGGCGGCCTGGGCGAGCCCCGGGTCGTCTGCCGGTACCCGATCGGACAGCGCGAGCGTGGCGCCGTGCCAGCGGTACAGCCCGGGTTCGCCGGCAAGGCGCGATTCAATCGCCCACATCAGCGCCCTGGCCCCGAGGGTCGAGGCGCCGAAGTCGGTCAGTTCCTCGAGTCGATCCTGGGCCAGCTCGCCAAGACGTTCCAGGACCAGGTCACGGGCCTTCGCCTTCGCGCGGTCGATGATTGCGTCCGGTGAAAGTGCCAGCACCGAGAGTTTCGACCACACCCAGTCGACGACGCCGCGAGTCGCGGCATCGCGGCCGTGCAGTACGGAAAGATCAAGACTGCCGTCTGGCCGGACCGCGTCCGGGTAGAGCCGCGACAGCGCGTCGCGCAGCCTGTCGGCACCGATGAACAGCGTCGTGCCATCGTCGGCCTCCAGCGCCAGCAGTCGGTCCCCGGCAGGGCCGGCCAGGGTCTCGGTGCCGACGCCGCGTGCCGCGCGCGACAGGTCGAACGCGGCGTCGACCGCGACCACCTGTTCGCCGACGAACGGATCCGGCGGGCCGCCTGCGGCACGGCTTGCGTCCTGCAGCAGCGCGGGCAGCCGCGCCTCCTCGTCAGTTATCCTGCGTCCACGCAGTCTGATCTCGACCGTCGCGGTCGCATCGCCATTCTCCGCCACCGGGCTCTTCCTCTGCAGGTGTATCGCGAAACGACGCACCGGCTGGGTGCCGAGCGGCGCATTTGACTAAAAAGTAGGGGAATAAAACGACGCTTACAATGCGGCGCGTCGACGGCGGGGTCGGCTAGGATTCCTGCGCCAGTGCTATCGCGCGCCTGACATAGTCCCGATAGGTCGCCTGGAACCGGTTGACGAAGTCGAACAGCGCGGCGTCTCCGGTATCGCTGAGCTGTTGCGATAGCCGGAAAGGCGGAAACACGATCGCGGCGGTTGTGGTACGCGTCAGTCGTTTGTCGAAGTTCGCGACAGCGATTGGCACGATCATCGGCTCGGGGTCGGCCGCGGCCGCCAGCCGGAAAGCGCCGGCCTTGAACGGTCCCGGCGACGCCTCCGTATAACTGCAGCGCCCCTCCGGCGCGATCAGCAGGTTGCGCCCGGCCCGCAGGTGTGCGAGCGCCTGTTCGACGAAGCGCCGATTGCGCTTTTCGCGCGTCAGCTGCTGGTCCTGGTCCTCTTCGTCGACGTCGCCCGGGTACACATACAGGTAGTCGAGGCGGTCGAAATACTGCTGGTAGCCGAACCATCCCATCTCGGGCTTGCGCACGACCCGGATCGGGGCCTCATGGTAGCGCCGGTGCAGGATCATGCTGGACACGAAATGGCTGTCCAGGGTGAGCCGAAACTCGTTCGGCAGCACCGTGTCCATGTGATTCTCGAGGTGGTTCATGATCACGATATTACCCGGCTGCTCGGGTAAGAGTTCTTCGCCGCGTATCCGGTAGGACAACTGGCCGAACAGCTCAGAGAATGCCTCCATGCTGCGCTGTCGTATCGCCTCCGGGGGCAGATCGGCGGGCGCGTTCGCGACCGCCTCGTAGGTCCGCTGCAGACCCTGGTACAGGTGCAGCTCACGGTGCACGTCCTGGAGTATCTCGAGCGACAGGCCGGCCAGGTTGCGTTCAACCGGGTTGCCGTGGGCGCGGGTCAGCTCGAGCGCATGGAACGCGTCGGCCAGGGTCAGGCGGTTCTCGAGCAGGTATGGGATCTTGTGCAGCGCCGAAGTGACCGGCAGGGACTCGGCGGCCTGGTCGAGTATCGTGCGCATCGCGCGGGCCTCTTCACCGTAACGGCGTGCAACCAGCCGAACGCGGGTGAAGCGCAGACGCGAGCTGATCGCGTGCAACAGGCGGCGCATAACGCGCAGGCCGAACGCCGGCTCCTGTTCGCACAGCTTCTCCAACGACGGGCTCGGTATCGCGAGCACATGGGTCGCCTCCAGCGCAAAGGCCGATGTCCGGTAGCGTCTCGGGTCGACCAGCGCCGACCAGCCGATCGGGTCGCCGATGCCTTCGAGCGCGCGTAGAAACACGCAACGCTCACCGGCCGCGTCGCAGTAAGAAAAGCCGATTCGGCCGTCGATCAGCAGGTACAGGTAGTCTGCGATGCCACCCTGCCTGAACAGCTCGTCGTCCTTCGCGAAGGCCTGGATCGAGGCCTGATGCGAAAGCCAGTCGAGCAGGCGTGATTCGAGGCCTTCGAACAGCGCCGAGTGGGCGAGAAAGTCCTGCAGTGCCTGGGGTGATTCGCGCAGTTCCGCGGGGCTCCAGGGGCTGTCCGATGGGGCAATCGGATCGGGCAGGCGGCCGGGCTGCGCGGCGCCGGTGTCGGCCGCCTCGAGCAACCGGCTGCGCTCCGATTCCAGCCGCGCCGCGAGCGACTCGGTGACCCGGCGCAACATGATCAGTCCGCTGGCCGGGTCGCCCTCGAGCAGTTCGTCGATCAGGTGATGCGGCACGCGCAGCAAACGGCAGGGCCCTTCGCATCGGACGTCCGTCATGTAGCGGAACGGCGCCCGAAACACCGACCAGCCGAGGATCAGGCCCGGTTCCCGCCCGACACCGACCAGCAGCCTGCCGCTGCCTTCGACCTCGATAAGGAACTGGACGTGGCCCGACAGCAGGACGAAGAACGCGATCGCGCGATCGTGCTGGCGCGTGATCAGTGCATTATTGTCCAGCTCGAGGATCGTCGCCGCCGCGGCGAGCTCTTCGATCACCGCGCTGCGCAGGCCACGGAAGAACGCCAGCGCCCTCAGTACCTCAACCGCTACCATGAAAAGTGCTCCCTCAGCCAGTCGCCGCCCCATTCCTGCTGCCGATCTGCGGGGGTTCGGTTAAAGTTTAGTGTATGCGCCGAATCTTTAAGCCAGGACTGACCCGCCCGGAGGATTTCGATGCCTTCTGGGACAGTACCCGGCTGCAACTGGAGCATCTCGATCCCGCGATCGACCGCCGGCCCGGTCCGCCGGCACCGATCCCGGGCGCCGTGCAGGAGACTGTCTCGTTCGCCTCCCTCGGTCTGGCCCGGGTGTCGGCGATGCTGCTGCGCTGGAAAGATGACAAGCCGCGCCCG
The DNA here is from genome assembly GCA_965601425.1 of uncultured Chromatiaceae bacterium. Taxonomy (GTDB): domain Bacteria; phylum Pseudomonadota; class Gammaproteobacteria; order Chromatiales; family Chromatiaceae; genus Thiosocius. The sequence goes on from CBFCWF010000070.1 coordinate 4,215, forward strand.
CTGGTCATCGGCAGCCACGGCTATGGCGGACAATGCCGGCCGCGCTGGGACTGGGCGCGCCGCGGCGTCAACGTGTTCAGCGTCGACATCCGCGGGTGCGGTATCTCACGCGACGCGCTGCCGCACCCCTCGCGCTGGGGATACGTGTTGACCGGTATCGAGAGTCCGGAGACCTCGGTGATCCGCCTGGCCGTCTGCGACTATATGCAGTCGGCCAGGGTCGCGCGACGCTTGCTCGGCGAGCGCGTCGCGTGCACCGTGTTCGAGGGGGTCAGTTTTGCCGGCGGCCTCGCGCTGATGTCTCAGGCCGTAATGGGCGATGCGGATCTGCTCGCGGTCGGCGTCCCGACCTTTGGTTGGGCCGAGGGCCGCAACCTGTTCGTCAAATCCGGCTCCGGTGCCGAGATCAGCAACTATCTCGCCCGACGACCCGATCATGCCGAGGACACGATGGTCGTGTTGCGCTACTTCGACACGGTCAATTTCGCCGATCGCGTCTCTTGCCCGACCGTGCTCGCCCTCGGCCTCGAGGACGACGTGGTGCCGGCCAAGACCGTCTACGGGATTGCCAATCACTTGCGCGTGCCGTTCGAGCTGATGGAATTCCCGGTCAGCCACAGCGACGGTCCGGAAGAGGAGCAGTGGCAGCGTTTCGAGGCCTACTGGCTCGACCTCGCGCTGAACGGGCTGCCGGACGGATTCGGCCTCGGCGATACCCTGGCCTACTGACGCGGATCGGGCGCGCTGCCTGGCGCGTCGCGGCGCGTCGGGAGCGTAAGGCCGCGGATGCTGGTGGGCCGCACCCGCCAGATGCGCTCCGCATATTCACGGATCGCGCGATCCGAAGAGAAGTAACCGATGCGGCAGACGTTCATCACCGACATCCGGGTCCAGCGCTCCGGATCGCGCCAGGTGTCGCTCACCGCCTGCTGCGTCTCGAGATAGGAAGGGAAGTCGGCGAGGACCAGGTAGGGGTCGTGCCGCAGCAGGTTCGCGGTCAACTCCGCGAACAGGCCACGGTCGCCGTGCGCGAAAAGGCCGGAGTCGATCAGGTCGATGGCTGCCTTCAGTGCCGGATGCCCGCGATAGTGACGCGCGGGGTCGTAGCCGGCCGTGAGCTGCCGTTGCACCTGGTCGGCGGTGAGGCCGAACAGGAAGAAATTGTCGTTGCCTACCGCGTCGCGGATTTCGATATTCGCGCCATCGAGCGTGCCGATGGTCAGGGCACCGTTCATCGAGAATTTCATGTTCCCGGTCCCGGATGCCTCCTTGCCGGCGGTCGAAATCTGCTCGGACAGGTCCGCTGCCGGGTAGATGTGCTGGCCGTTCTTGACGCTGAAATTGGGCAGAAACACCACGCGCAGGCGGTCCCTTACGTCGGGGTCGCGATTGATTACCTGGGCGACCGCGTTGATCGCCTTGATTATCAGCTTGGCCATCCGGTAACCGGGTGCCGCCTTTCCACCGAAGATGAAGGTGCGCGGTACCATGTCGACGTCCGGATCGTCCTTGATCCGGTTGTACAGCGCGATGACGTGCAGCAGGTTCAGGTGCTGGCGCTTGTATTCGTGGATGCGCTTGACCTGCACGTCGAACAGCGAATCCGGGTCGACCGGCAGCCCGTTGCGCTGATTGATCAGGCGGGACAGGCGCAGCTTCGCCTGACGCTTGGCCTCGCGCCATTCTTCGAGAAAGCCTGTGTCGTCGGCCAGCGGTTCGAGTTCGCGCAGCCGTGCGAGATCGCGCACCCATTCGCAGCCGATCTGGCCGCCGATCAGTTTGGCCAGCCAGGGGTTGGACAGCCGAAGGAATCGCCGTGGGCTGACGCCGTTGGTGACCTTCGAGATGCGTTCCGGCCAGAGCGCGTGGAAGTCGCGGAGCACCGTTGATCGCAACAGCTCGGTGTGCAGCGCCGCGACGCCGTTGATCGAGTGGCTGCCGACACAGGCCAGATGCGCCATGCGCACGAACTGGCCACCGTCCTCCTCGATCAGCGAAAGACGCCTGATGCGCCCATCGTCTTCACCGCGGCACCGGATCCGCACTTCGTCGAGGAACCACTGATTGACCTGGTACAGCAGTTCGAGGTGTCGTGGCAGCACCTCGCCGAACAGGTCCAGTGGCCAGGTCTCCAGCGCCTCCGGCAGCAGGGTATGGTTGGTGTACGAGAAGGTGCGGCGCGTGACTTCCCAGGCCGGTTCCAGGTCCATGCCGTGTTCATCGACCAGCAGGCGTAGCAGTTCGAGGACCGCGACCGAGGGATGCGTGTCGTTGAGTTGGCAGGCGTATTTCTGATCGAAGGTCTCGAGTGCCTGGCCGCTGCGTCGGTGGATGCGGATCATGTCCCGTAGCGAGCAGCTCACGAAGAAGTACTGTTGCTCGAGGCGCAGTTGTTTGCCCGCGTGTTGGTCGTCGTTCGGGTAGAGGACCTTGGTCAGATTCTCGGAAACGATCTTCTGATCGACTGAACCGAAATAGTCCCCGACGTTGAACGCGGCGAAGTCGAACGATTCGGGGGCCTCGGACTTCCAGAGCCGCAGCAGGTTCACATTGTCGACGCCGTAGCCCATGATCGGGGTGTCGTACGCGACGCCGCGTACCACACGTGCCGGTATCCAGCGGACGCGTTCCCGGCCCGCCTCGTCGCGGTAGTGCTCGGTGCGCCCACCGAACGCGATGTCGAAGGTCAGCTTCGGACGCGGCAGCTCCCAGGGGTTGCCGTGCAGCAGCCACTTGTCCGTCACCTCGACCTGCCAGCCGTCTTCGATGCGCTGGTCGAAGATACCGAACTCGTAGCGGATCCCGTAGCCGATGGCCGGGATCTCGAGCGCGGCCAGCGAGTCGAGATAACAGGCCGCGAGCCGCCCCAGGCCGCCGTTTCCCAGGCCGGGCTCGTTCTCCTGGTCGAGCAGCTGCTCCAAGTCGAGGCCGAGCTGCGTCAGCGCGGTGTCGACGTTGTCCCAGATCTCGAGGTTGATCAGATTGATGCCGAGATGCGGCCCGATCAGGAATTCCGCTGACAGGTAGCAGACGGTGCGTGCCTGCTCCGACTTGTAGGTCTGCGCGCTGGCCACCCAGCGACGCAGCATCCGGTCGCGCACCGTGTAGGCAAGGGCGAGATACCAGTCGTTCTGGGTGGCGACCTCTGGAAACCGCCCCTGGACGTAAAACAGATTGTCGAGAATGGCCCGCTTCAGCGCATCGACACTCTTTCCGGTCCGGGTGTGCTCGCGCCTGTTTCCAGTGCCTTGCGGCGGCATGCCTGACTCGGCGACGCTCATCGCGTTCTCTCCATTGCTGTCTCAGTGCTCGGCCGCATGGCCGCTGCTCGCGCTGCCGGGTCTGCCCATGGGCGCCGCAGGCCTGAGATCCGACAGCCGTGTCCGGCAGGGTTCGCTGCACGCCACACCCGGCCGTCAGCGGGGCCAGCGCCAGCATCGGCCACACCGGGTGGCTGTCGGCGACTGTCGGTCGCCGCCGGGCATGGTCCGAATCCGGCGTTCGGCGCCGGGGCGCGAGCCCTCGTTCTCAACCCGCCGGTCCCCCGATGACGAAGCGCTGCGTGCTGCGGATCACCAGCACCGGCTTTTGCCGCGTGTCCGGGAGGCGCAACCAGTCGACCAGACGCTGCCAGTCTTTGCGGTCTATTCGCGACAGCATATGCGTGGACAGCTGCACGAAGGCCCCATCCGTGTTGACGACCACCTCCCCGGCACCGTTCCGCGACGGCGGGGTCTGCGCCAGTCGTTCCCAGTCCACGCGGTATCCACGGTCGCGGGCGATGCGCAGGGCCTCGGCGAATTCGGCAATCTCTTCGGCGGTACTGCGACAGATTTTGGCCTTCTGCGCGCGCTGTGTCAGGTCCGTGAACTGGCAACGGACGACCCCGTCGATCTCGAATCCCGGCGGTGCGTACTGGTCGAAAACCCAGAGCCCGGACGCGGGCGCTGCCGACCGCGTGGCGTCGGACTCGAGCATACGGCAGTCGTTGTAGGCACAGAACTGTTCGATCACCCGGTGCCCGAGTTCACGCTCTGACTCGGGACGCGGCGCCGTGACCGCAATCGGCTGGCCGTCGATCAGGATCAGCACCTGTTGCTGGCGATCGACCAGGACACTGAACCCGGCGCCGTCGAGCAGGCGCAGCCGCGAGGCCTCCAGGCGGCCGACCAGGTCGCGGGTGGCACGCTGCCAACGCGCCAACTTGGCGCGCCGCGATGCGTTGCGCAGGTGCTCGCCCGCCGCGTCGTTCAGCTCGTTACGGTAGGTCTCGAACAGCACCTCCAACGTGATGTTCACGAAGTCCCATTGTATGCCGCTGTCGGCGTGCTGCACCGCGCTGGCCAACACCGCGAGCGGCGGTGGTTGATAATGGATCCGTTGCGCGAGTCGCGAGTCACCGGCCACCGCGCCGGCCAGCAGTATGCACGCGAGCCCGATCGCTGGGCGCAGTAGGCCGCAGATCGCGCTACCGGGCGTGTCGATGAATCCGAGGCCAGCTGAGTGCATCCGACGGATATTACCCTGCGTGCGCGGCCCCTGCCTCAGTGTCTGACGATGCGGTCGTGCGTCGATGGGAATGCTATGCTCGCAGGCTGTTGGCATGCCCTGCCGGTCGTGCGCCGGCGGTGGGTCGAACGGGTGTCGCGAGAGCAGAAAAAGGGGGCGACTATGCAAGAGCGCTTGCGGGAACGTATCCAGGCCCCGGGGCCGAAAAAGATTCTCTCCTGCGATGGCGGCGGTATCCTCGGTCTGATGTCGGTCGAGATCCTCGCGGTTATCGAACGCGACCTGCGCCAGTTGACCGGCGATCCGGCGCTGGTGCTGGCCGACTGGTTCGACTTCACCTGTGGGACCAGCACCGGCGCGATCATCGCGGCCTGTATTGCCTGCGGTATGTCGGTCGGCGAGATCCGGCGCTTCTATCTGGAAAGCGGCCAGGAGATGTTCGACAAGGCCTCGCTGCTGAAGCGCCTGCGCTACAGCTACAATGATGAGCCCCTGGCGAGAAAGTTGCAGACCGAACTCGACCGTGCGCTGGGTCATCGGCCAGAGGCCGGCAGGCCGCATGCGGTATTGGGCGAAGAGGGGCTGCGCACCCTGCTGATGATGGTCCTGCGCAATCACACGACGGACTCGCCGTGGCCGATTAGCAACAACCCGTTCGGCAAGTTCAATCAGCCGCTGCATGAAGATGGCTCCTCGCGCGGCGACTGCAACCTGGCGTTGCCCCTGTGGCAGCTGGTGCGCGCCAGTACCGCGGCGCCGACCTTTTTTCCCCCGGAGGTGGTCACGTTTGCCGAAGGCTCCGATGATGAGTACCAGTTCGTGTTCGTCGACGGCGGGGTGACGACCTACAATAATCCGGCCTTTCTCGCGTTCCAGATGGCAACCGCGGCACCCTACGGCATCAAATGGCAAACCGGCGCCGATCAACTGTTGATCGTGTCGATCGGCACCGGTCGCTACCCGAACGCACGGCCGGACCTCAGCGCCGGGGACCTGTGGTTGCTCGACCATGCGCGCAACATTCCCTCGGCATTGATGAACGCGGCGTCCGACGGGTGGGACATGGCCTGTCGGACAATCGGTACGTGTCGCTACGGTGCCGCGGTCGACAGCGAGTTCGGCAGCATGTTGGAAACCGGCGGCCACCCCGGTTTGTTTTCCTATGTCCGCTATGACCCGGACGTGACGCCGGAGGGACTCGATCGACTCGGTCTGTCGGGCCTGGATCCGGAGCACGTCCGGATGATGGACAGTACGGACCACATTGCCGAGATCCAGCAGGTCGGCGCGGCCTACGCCGAGCACCATCTCGACACGGCGAACCACGTCGCGGGTTTCATCCGATAACCCTGTCTTTTACCGGCCGTGGCCGCGCGGGCTTTCGGTTAGAATCGGCGCCGCAGGTCGGCGGGTGGATTTGGGTAGCCGCTCAAGCCCCGGCCGGCGCCACACGACCAAGAGGAGGATCCAATGGGCCTATTTGATTTCGCGAAAGACATGGGTAAGAAGCTGTTCGGCAATGACGACGAGGCAGCCGAGAAAATCGAACGGAATATCGCCGAAGCGAACCCCGGCGTCGAGGGGCTGGATGTGCAGTACGAGGATGGCGTGGTGCGCCTCGGGGGCAAGGCCGAGTCGGCCGAGGCGATGGAGAAGGCCGTGCTGATGGCCGGCAATGTGCAAGGCGTCAGCGAGGTCAACGTCGATGCGATGGAGGCCCCGGCACCCGAACCCGAAGTCGAGTACTACACCATCGTCAGCGGCGACACCCTGTCCAAGATCGCCAAGGCCCATTACGGTGATGCGATGGACTACCCGAAGCTCTTTGAGGCCAACCGTGAGGTGATCTCGGATCCCGACCTGATCTACCCGGGACAGAAGATCCGCATCCCACCGAAGACCTGGTAGGCACCCCCAGCGCGCAACCGCGCGCTACTCAGAGAAAGGTCTTCGCGCCGATCAGCCGGCGTTGCCAAAACGGGTTGTCTATCGACGCTCTGCCAACCCGTTTACCAGACGATGGGGCATGGATGAAAACCCCTTCCCCGGTGTAGATGCCGACGTGCCGCCCCTTCGCCGCGCCCATGCGGAAGAAAAGCAGATCGCCCGGTACCAGGTGTTCACGCCGCGGTGTGCGCGCATGCCGCCACTGCAGTCCCGTCGTGCGGGGCACCTGGATGCCGGCCTCGCGATGGCTGTACTGCACCAGGCCGCTGCAGTCGAAGCCCTCCCGGCTGTTGCCGCCATAGCGGTAGGGCGTGCCGATCTGCTGCGAGGCGACCCGTACGACCTCGCGACGCTGCGCCGAGACCACCTGTCCGTCGGCAGCGGGCGCGGCGGCATCGTAAGGCAGCGGTGCGCTGCTGCAGCCGACCAGGCAGAGCGCGGCAACGCCCAGTAAGCCGAGCACCCGCCGGTACCGCACCCATGTCGCGCGGCAGCCTGTCACCTTGTAGGTCGCACGGTCCATGAACTGAGCATAGCGAAGATCCGCGGTTCGGCGAACCGGGGCGACCAGCGTCGGGTGCTTTCCGCCCGGCCTGGTCGGCGCAGGCCGCCCGTCGCTACTGCCGAATCCCTTCGACCCCGAGCCACAGGTGGACCTCCTGCGACGCGGGTCCGAGGTCGCGTTTTATGCCGAAATCGGCCAGCGCGAAGCGGGTGCGTCCTTCGAAACCCCGCCGATATCCTCCCCAGGGGTCCTCTCCGGCCCCGATATGGGTGACGTCAATCGTCAGAGGTCGGGTCACACCATGCAGCGTCAGATCCCCGATGAGTTCGCCCTTGCCATCGCCGAGGTCGCGGTATGAGGTGCTGACGAAGCGTGCCTCCGGAAACCTGTCGACCTCGAGGAAGTCCTCATCGCGCAGATGCTTGTCGCGCTCTGCATGATTCGAGTCGATGCTCGCGGTGTCGATCGTCACGGTCACCTTCGCCGCCTCCGGGTCGGCCGCGTCATAGCTGAACTCACCGCCGAAGCGGTTGAATCGGCCCACGAGCCAGCTGTAGCCCAGGTGCTTGATATGGAACTGGATGAACGCGTGGGCGCCTTTCGTGTCGATCAGATAGTCGGCGGCCCGGACGGTGCCGCTCAACAGCAACGCAAGGCTCGCGGCGAGTGTCAGGTGCAGGGGGCTTTTCATGATTTCTCCTTCAGTCGGACGGGTGGAGACGCGGCGAGAGCATACGACGCAACGTCGCGTCCTTCAGGATCAGGTGGTGGCGCAGCGCTGCCAGCAGGTGCAGCACCACGATCGCCAGCAGCAGCATCGCCAGCGCGAAATGGATGTCTCCAGCGATATCTTCCTGGCCTTCGAGGCCCTGTAGCGTGGCCGGCACCTCGAACCAGCCGAACACCTCGACGGACCGGCCGTCTGCGGTGGAGATCAGGTAGCCGCTGACCACCAGCGCCAACGGCAGTGCATAGAGCAGGAAGTGCGCGCTGCCGGCGAGGCGGGTCTCCCAGCCGGGTCGAGTCAGCGTCCGCGGCCTGGCCTGGCTGAGTCGCAAGGCGAGTCGCAGCACCAGCAGGAATCCCAGCATCACGCCGATGGCGCGATGCAGATCCGGGCCCCGCCTGTACCAGGGATCATAGTAGTCGAGCCCGGTCATCCACAGGCCGAGCGGTAACAGCACCGCCACCAGCGCCGCCACGATCCAATGCAGGGCGATCTGGATGAGGCCGTAGCCGTTCGCGGTGTTGCGCCAGCGCATCTGTCTACTCCGGTTCCTGTGTCGCCGCACCGGCAGCATGCCTCAGCGCCAGGCTGAGCCAGGTCAGCCCGCCCAGCAACATCGTCAGGAAAATAATAAACGGCGTTCAGCCGATTTTCTGGTAGAGATAGCCGGGAAAATAGCAGCCGAGGGCACCACCGGCATAGTAGGCGGACACGTAGAGGCCGTTGACCAGCGCTGAGCAGTGGCGCGCGATGGGCTACCGGGTGGCCTTGCCCGGCGCATGCTATCGACTGACGAGACGGTAAGACCGCAGCTGCGTCCGGTCGCGTGAGGGGATCTGTGGTAACGATTCCCACCGTGGACCCATATAGCGGATAATGCCGGGCTCGAGTCGATGTGGCGGAGCAAGCCGTGAAGTTCACCGTTGGGGAATTCCGTAACTGGAAGAGCAAGAAGGTCACGCTGCTCGGTATGTCCGGCGTCGGCAAGACGCACATTTCCGAGATGCTGCGCAAGCACAACTGGTACCACTATTCGGGCGACTACCGTATCGGCACCCGCTACCTCGACGAGGACATCCTGGATCTGATCAAGGGTCAGGCGATGCAGGTGCCGTTCCTCAGCGAATTGTTGCGCAACGACTGGATATACATCCGCAACAACATCAAGGTCTCAGATCTCGGCCCGGTGCTGTCGTTCGTCGGCAAGCTCGGCAACCCGGAGATGGGCGGGGTCCCGCTCGACGATTTCCAACGCCGCCAGGCGCAGTACCGGGATGCCGAAATCGCCGCAATGCACGATGTACCGGCTTTCATTGCGAAAGGAAAAAAGATCTACGGCTACGATCACTTCATCAATGATGTCGGTGGATCGCTGTGTGAACTCGACGAGCCCCGTGTGATTGATCTGCTGGTCGAGCATACATTGATGCTCTATATCCAGGTGACGGATCGGGAGGAGGAGCAGAAGCTGATCGCCCGCGCCCAGAGTGATCCGAAGCCTTTGTATTATCGTCCCGATTTCCTGCTGGAGCAGCTCGATGTCTACCTTGGGGAAAGTGGTTTGCAGTATGCGGCCGAGATGGATCCCGACGCGTTCACCCGCTGGGTGTTTCCGCGCCTTTTCCACGCGCGGGTGCCGCGTTATGAGGCGATCGCTCGGGAGGGCTACACTGTGACCTCGCGCGAGGTCGCGCGGGTGCGCGACGAGCAGGACTTTCTGCAACTGCTGGAGCATGCGATAGCGAGAAGCCAATAAGACCATGCCGATTGTTGCCCACAATGGATTACCCGCCTTCCAGCGGCTGCGCGACGAAGGCGTAAACGTGCTGCCGCCAGATCGGGCATTGCACCAGGACATACGCGAGCTGCATATTGGCCTGCTCAACATGATGCCGGACAAGGCGCTGGCCGCGACCGAGCGCCAGTTCTTCCGTCTCGTCGGCGAGAGCAATCCGATTGCACAGTTCTATATGCATCCTTTCACGCTGCCTGCGTTGGAGCGCGGACAGGCCGCTCGCGAACACATCGATCGCTACTACGACACCTTCGGGCAGGTTCGCGAGCAGGGCCTGGACGCGCTGATCATCACCGGGGCCAACGTCGTCGGACCCTCACTCTCGACGCAGCCCTTCTGGCAGCCGCTGATCCAGGTAATCGACTGGGCCTACGAACATGTGACCTCGAGTCTGTGCAGCTGTCTGGCGACCCATGCGGTGCTGGAGTTTCGCTATGGACAGCGGCGCACACCACGGCCCAGCAAGACCTGGGGCGTCTTCCCACATCGCCTGGTCGACAAGCTGCACCCGCTGGTCAACGATGTGAACACCCGGTTCGATGTGCCGCACTCCCGTTGGAACGACGTCTCGCGTGCGCAGTTCGAAGCGGCCCACCTGCGCGTATTGGCCGAGAGTGACGTCGGCGTCCATCTGGCGACCAGCCCCGACGGTTTTCGTTTCGTCTTCTTTCAGGGACATCCCGAGTACGACACCATCTCGCTGCTCAAGGAGTACAAGCGCGAAGTCATGCAGTATGCGGCCGGTGGACGCACGGACTATCCACCCTTCGTCGGGAATTACTTCACCGCGCGCGACATCGCGATCCTGCGTGAGTACCGCGGTCGGCTCCAGTCGTCGCTCGACGCTGGACGGGACATCCCTGTCTTTCCCGACGAGCTGCTGACGCTCGGACTGGACAACACCTGGCGCGACACGGCACATGCGGTGGTCGGTAACTGGGTAGGTCTGGTTTATCAACTCACCCACAGCGACCGTCGCCGACCCTTCATGGATAGCGTGGATCCGCAGAACCCGTTGGGTCTGCCCGGGCATGCCGGACCGGGTTCGACACCCGGTCGCCCTCAATCGCGATAGCGCCGCGCGATCCAGTAGTCGACGCTGAAGTACCTGCCGGCGCCGATGAAGAATAGCGCAAGTAGCATGATGAAATAGGTCGCGGCGAACTCGATCCCGTTATTGAGTATCACAAACTCGCCGGAGCCCGTCAGCCAGTCGTAATGGCCGTGCTCCTGCAGCAGCGACTTGGCGGCAGCCAGGCGCTCGCCGGACTCGGCGGTCTCGGCGATCGCCGCCCAGCCGTTCTGCCAGTGTACGGTCACCGCGGCGACGACCATCGTAATCATCAAGGGTATCGAGATCCAGCGCACGGCAAGGCCGATGAGCAGCAGGATCGCGCCCCCGGCCTCGGTCAGCGCGGCCGCCCAGGCCATCAGTTCGGGCATCGGCAGGCCCAGTCCCCAGTCGGGATTGCCGAACCACGCGATGGTGCTCGGCATGTCGGCTAGCTTGTTGGTACCGGCCATCCAGAACACCGGCACCAGGTAGAGGCGCAGCGCCAGCGGCGCGAGAAAATCCAGTGCACGGAGGCTGTCCAACATATCTTGCAGACGATTCAGTAGTCCGGTCATTTTTATCCCCAGGTTGCAGCTGCGGTCAGGCGGCGGCGTTGTTGTGTCCCGTGGCGCGCCGGCGGACTCAGGCCCGCGTGCCGAGGATCACGTTGCGACGACGCAGATCGTCCAGCAGTTCCCTGCCGCCCTCGATCACCGCCTGGGGATCGGGGTGGGCGAGTTCTCCGGCGATCGTGTTCAACACATCCAGACCTGAGTGTGCCGGGTTTTCTTTCAGCAGTTGAAGCAGTCGCTGGGTCACGGCGTTGATCTGCAGGAAGTGCACCTGGTCCTGGCGGTCCCGATAGACGACCAGCTGGGTGGGTTCGGCAGGCAGCTGCCGCGGCAGATGATCCGGCCCGATCAGATGAACCGGCCACCGGTAGCTGAGGTTCCACGCGGTCGGGCCGACCAGCGGGCATCCCTGGAGCAGGTCACCGTTCGGATCGTAATCGGCCAGATCGTCTTCCGCGGTGCTGATCGCAACCGCCAGCTCAACATACTCGTAGTGCGCCAGTTCAAGCATGAAGGGCCAATCGCCCGACTCGGGCACGCGCTCGTGCTGCAGGTACTCAATGAATTCCAGGCCGACCTCGGTGAACAATGGCGTCTGGCTGCGGTGCTTCACCATGAAGTCGCGCACCAGCGCTTGCCACGCCGCGTCGCCGGTGATCTGGCGCAACACGGGGAAGTTGATCGACAGCTGCTCTTGGATGTTGTTGAAGAACAGCTCGCTGTAGATGCCCATCCGCCGGGGCGGGATGCCCTCGGGCACGGGGTTGTTGCGTGGGTCGCGGATGTGCGCGGTGAACGCGAGCTGTTGTTGCTGGAACCGCGGCAGTTCCCTGTCAGGCGACGACGGCACCGCTGCCCCCCTGCCAACGGCGCTGCCGGGTCACGATCTCATCGACCTCGTCGAGCAGCATGTCGAGCGGCGGGATATTGAAATCGCGCTCGAGCAGCGTTGGGAACACGCCGTATTGCCGATAGGCCGCATCGAGCAGATCCCAGACCTCCGGTAGGACGTCCTCACCGTGCGTGTCGACCCGAAGGTCGTCCGCTTCGCGGTAGTGGCCGGCGATGTGCGCGTACATGATGCGCTCTGCCGGGATGCCGGCGAGATAGTCGTAGGCATCAAAGCCGTGGTTGATGCTGTTCACAAAGATATTGTTGATGTCGAGATGCAGCCCGCAATCGGCCTCGCCGAGCACGGCATTGAGGAACTCCAGCTCGGTCATTTCGCCAGCGGGTGCCGCATAGGTTGACACGTTCTCCATGCCGATGCGGCGTTCGAGCATGTCCTGTACGTGGCGTATGCGACCGGCGACGTAGTACACCGCCTCCTCGGTGAAGGGGATCGGCATCAGATCGTAGAGTTGACCGCTGTCGCCGCAGTAGGAGAGGTGCTCCGTATAAGCCGCGACCCGATGTCGGTCGAGGAACACCTTTAACTCGGCGAGGAAGTCGTCGTCCAGCGGTGCCGGGCCGCCGATCGACAGCGATAGCCCGTGGCAGACCAGCGGGTAGCGCTCGGTGAAAAAGTGCAGCGCCTTGCCCCGGGCGCCACCGACGCGCATCCAGTTTTCTGGCGCGATCTCAAAAAAATCGACCTGCCGAGGCGGGTCGGCCCGCAACGCGTCGATCAAGTCGATCCGCAGGCCGAGGCCGGCGCCGTCGACCGGGTAGCGCGCCGCGGTAAGCTCGGGGGTTGGTGGTTTTATCGACATCGGTCACTGGCCATCGGGTAAGCGCTGGTGTGACGGCGGCAGACCGGACGATGCGCGGCCTGCCGTCGTTGGTCAGCCGGAGATCAGCTTACTTGCCGCCGCCGCACTTGCCGGCGCCGCATTTGCCTTCACCGGCCTTCATCTCGCCGCCGCACTTGCCGGCGCCGCACTTGCCTTCACCGGCCTTCATTTCGCCGCCGCACTTGCC
>CBFCWF010000071.1:0-17154 GCA_965601425.1 uncultured Chromatiaceae bacterium
GGCCAAGCTCGGCCGGCCAGTCGAGCAGGGCGCTGAGCACCGCCCGCTGTGCGTTCGTGAGGTCACCGTCCACCGCCAGGCGCGAAAGCTGACGACGATATTCGTCGAGCACGATCGTCCCACCCGCACCCGGCTCGGTCAGCCGTACGCGGCGGAACGCGTCCCAGCGCAACCTCTCCTCCCGACTCAATGTCTCCGGCCAGTTGCGCGCGCGGTAACGGAACAGGAGTTCGTGCAGCTTGGGGGCCTCGAAGGCGGGTTGCAGCGCGGCCAAGTCCTCGGGACGCGCCGCCCGCACCTGCTCGCAGCGCCGGCGATCTCCATCCGACAGCAAGCTCCCGTAGAGGTCGCGGTCCGGGTCCGGCTGCGGCGGAAATCGGTCACGGCTGTCGAACACCTCGGCCAGCTTCTGGCCCAGGCCGGTCGCGCGGCGCAGCGCCTCCCTATGGCGCGCCTCGGCAGCAGCGTCCATCTGCCATCGCTCGCGCGCCGCGTCGGTCAGTGTCCCCATCGGTGCGATCACCGGCGCACGATTGATATGTACCACTTTGAGCGGGATCCGCTCCGCACCCTCGGGCAACTCCGCAGATGGGGTGTAGAGACGGTCTCTGATCTGGTCGACGGAAAGGCGCAGCAGCGGTGACGGGTCCACGCGGAGGTCATACACGATCACGCCGTTGCGATTACCCGGGGTCAGCGCCAGCGGGAGCACGGCCGCGATGCAGCCCAGCCTGGCCGGATAGCGCGCCGAGACATGCAGCACCGGCGTGGCGGCGCGCACGTTCAGCTGGGCCGCCAATTTCTGCTTGTCGCGGTTGCCGAACGCGAACGCGAACAATCGCGGCTGACGCTCGCGGATCAGTCGCGCGACGGCGATGGTCGCGCGGACGTCGGCCAGCGCATCGTGCGCCCCGCTGTGTTCGATGCCGTTCGCTGCGGTCAGATCCTCGAGCCGGAAGGAGCTTACCCCCGGTTCCTTGTCCGGCCATTCGATACCCTCGGGACGCAGTGCCCGGGTCAGCCGCACCACATCGATCATGTCCCAACGCGAGTTGCCGTTTTGCCACTCACGGGCATAGGGATCGAAGAAGTTACGGTAAAGACCGTAGCGCGTCACCTCGTCATCGAAGCGCAGCGAATTGTAGCCGAGTGCACAGGTCCCGGGCCTTGCCAGCTGTTCGTGTATGAAGGCGAAGAAATCCGCCTCCAGCGCGCCTTTCTCGTGTGCCAACTGCGGGGTGATCCCGGTGACAAGGCAGGCGGCCGGCTGCGGCAGGAAATCGTCGGCCGGCCGTGCATAAACGACCAGCGGCTCGCCGATCGGATTGAAATCGAGATCGGTACGCAGGCCCGCGAACTGCGCCGGGCGGTCGATCGCCGGTTGCGCACCCCAGGTCTCATAGTCGTGCCAGTAGAAGCTGCTCGGGTGGGTCATGGGGCCCGGGCGACCTCATCGCGCAGGTAGACGGGCAGCGCCTGCTCCGCCGGCAGCGCGACGCCTTCCGCGAACAACAGGCCAGCCAGTGTCGCCACGTCCCGCGCATGCACCAACGCGTCGCGGAGGAACGGCGGACCTGCCCCGGTGCGCTGCGTGAGTGTCGCCTCGTGGCTGACCCAGCCACTGCCGACCCCGCGCCAACCGTCGCCCGGCGGGAGCGACACGGCCCCGGGTGCGCAGACGGCCTCGGCGATCACTGGGTACATGATGCCTGCCGGGTCGGCCCGGTAGGCACCCCAATAGACTTCCCCCATCCGGGCATCGAGCGCACTCAGGACCCGATCGGCGCCGCCCTCACGCCGGGCGCCCTGGGCGAGCGCCCGCAGGCTCGAGACCGGGACTACCGGCAGCCCGGCACCGAATGCGACGCCCTGGATCACCGAGGCGGCAATGCGGATACCGGTGAATGCACCCGGGCCACAGGCAAAGGCGAGTGCATCCAGGTCGCCAAGCCGCAGACCGGCTTCGCTCAGCAAGTCTTGCATCATCGGCAGTATCAGTTCGCTGTGGCGGCGCGGCGCGACCTCGAAGCGTTCGGCTACACTGCCGTCGACGAGCAGGGCCGCCGAACAGCCATCCTCGCTGGTATCGATTGCCAGGAGTCTCAGTGACATCAGGGGAGCAACACGGTCGACCCGGTCGTGTTACGGGCCTCGAGATCACGCTGCGCCTGTGCGGCGTCGGCCAGTGGATAAGTCTGGTTGATCTGAATGTGCAGCAGTCCGTCGGTGACGGCGCCGAACAGCCGGGCCGTGGCCTCCTCGAGCAAGGCGCGAGTCGCAATATGGGTGGCAAGGGTCGGACGGGTCAAGTACAGCGATCCCTTCGGGGCGAGGATCGCAGGGTTGAAGGGTTCCACCGGACCGGACGCATTGCCATAACTTACCATCACGCCGAATGGCCGCAGCGAGTCCAGCGAGGCCATGAACGTCGCCTTGCCGACCGAATCATAGACCGCGGCCACGCCCTCCCCTGCGGTGATCTCACGCACCCGGTCCGGAATACTCTCCTCGCGGTAAAGGATCGTGTGGTCGCAGCCATTGGCAAGCGCGAGCTTGGCCTTCGCTTCGCTGCCCACGCAACCGATCACACGGGCACCGAGGTGCCTGGCCCACTGACAAAGCATCAGCCCGACACCACCCGCGGCCGCATACACCAGGATGCTGTCGCCGGGCTGGACCGGATAAGAACGAAACAGCAGATAGTGCGCAGTGAGGCCTTTGAGCATGATCGCCGCGGCCTGCTTCGCACTGATGGCCTCGGGCAGCTGCACCAGCTTTTCGGCGGCGATGACCCGTGCCTCGGCATACGCACCCTGGCACATGGGATAGGCCACCCGGTCACCCACCGCCAGATCCTTGACACCGTTACCGACCGCCTCGACGACCCCGGCGGCCTCCATGCCGAGTATCGCCGGCATGTCGCCGGCCGGATAGAGTCCGGTGCGCTGATATACGTCGATATAGTTCAGGCCGCAAGCGGTCTGGCGCAGCAGCACCTGTCCCGGCCCCGGGGAGCCCGGCTCGACCGGCTCCCATCGCAGCACACCGGCATCGCCGTGCTGGTGGATTCGAATCGCATGGTTCATCGGTTTCTCCGCGGCGGGTTGAGCCCCGATTCTCGTTGGCATCGGTGACGGAGACAAGCCACGGCCTATCATCACCATAAATTTGCCGCGGGCTTTCGCGGGCGATTTGCGGCACCCTTGCAGGTCATCGCCGGTCCGCTGCCCGGACCGAGCGGCCACGATTGAGCCAGGAGGAGAATGCTCGCCATGAATATCAAGGCCCTGTTCGATGCCGAACCCGAATCACCGCTTTACGTCGCGATCAACCGCGTGCTGGTCCGCAACGATCCGGATCTGATGCGTATGATGAAGGAGGCCAGCAGCAAAATGTGCCTTGCGACCGCACTGACACCAGGCTTCCGCGGATTCGACCTGATGCGCCAACGCGGCACCTGCCCGATGGGCATGCGCTGGGCGGCCAGTTCGGACATGTCGGCCGAGCTGTCCCACATCTGGATCGACCAGTTCACCTATTGGGACTCGCTGGACGCCCACGAGCTGTTCCACGAGACCTTCGAAGACGTGGTCGTCGAATCCTGTGCCAAGTGCGGCGGCGTACTGCTGGACGGGCCGGAAGAGCCCGTGTTCCGGATCGTGAAGAGCGAGCTGCCCAAGCTGATCTCGAAGAACCAGATGATGAAGCTCGGTTTCGAGAACAATGGCGAGACGCGCGGCTATGCAATGGACACCGGTGAGACCGTGACGGTCCTGGCGACACACCATGTCAGGCCGGGCAAGGAAGCTGCGTTCGAAGAGGGCGAGATCCGGACCATGGAGATGCTCAGGGATACCGCCGGCGTTATCGGGTATCAGGTGTTGAAGCGTGTTGGCCTCTCAACGCTCGGCAGCGGTCATGCGACGGTCGAGTCGCTGATGGAGGAGTTGAAAGACAGCTCGGGTACCAAGCTGAAACGCACTGCCGAGGTGTGGGAGGGCTATACGATTCCGGCCGAGTACCTCACGATGGTGGAATTCGAGGACCTGCGCTCGGCCCAGGGCGGCATGCCGCATGTCAATGTCAAGCCTGAGATCCTGTTCGTGCACGGGCCGCAGGTGCTGAACAATTGCCTGACCATGCCAACCGTGCGCATCTCGGACAGTATGTTTCGCGAGCACACCTATCGTGAGGTGCTGCAGGGGATCAAGTAGGCGGGCCCGCGGACTGCCGGCCGGACCGGCAGGCCGGCAGCCAGGGGGGCGGCAATGAACGGCAGGGAGCGCAGGTCGGTCGAACTCGCGGATCTCAGTTGGCAGGAGGCCGAACGGGCCCTGACGCGTGACACCGTGGTGCTGATGCCGCTGGGGGCAGGCGCGAAGGAACATGGCCCCCACCTCAGGCTGGACAACGACTACCGCCTGGCGGAGGCGCTCAAATCCCTGGTGATGGCCAGGACGTCGGTCGTCGCGCTGCCCACGATCGCCTATCACCACTACCCCGCGTTCACCGAGTACCCGGGCTCGACCGACCTCGCGTTCGCGACCGCCCGCGATTTGGTTGCGGATATCGCATTCAGTCTGGCCGCCCACGGCCCGCGGCGTTTCTACGTCCTGAATACCGGGATATCGACGGCAGGGCCTTTGCAGGCAGCCGCGGAAAGGCTGGAGGCCGCGGGGATCCTGCTCGCCTACACCGACGTTGCCAACGTGGCGGCCGAGGCCGAAGCCGCGGTTGCGCAACAGCGCCGGGGGAGCCATGCGGACGAGATCGAGACATCCATGATGCTGTTCCTTGCGCCCGACCGGGTCGACATGGGAAAGGCCGTCATGGACGACCACCCGAGAAGCGGCCGAGGCGGGTTTCACCGGACCGCGGGGCAGCCCGGCGTCTATTCACCCTCCGGTGTATGGGGAGACGCCACGCTCGCCACGGCCGAGAAAGGCGGCCGGATCGTCGAGGCCACGGTGCGCGGCATACTCAGTGACATCGAGGACCTGCGGCAACGTTCAGCCTAGTGGTCCCGGCGGAGACCTCATTCTCCGAGCAGGGTAACCACGACCCGGCGATCGTTGCGTGGACCGTCCCACTCGCAGAAGAAGATGTTCTGCCAGCGCGAAAGACCCAGCCGCCCATCGATCAGCGGTATCGACTCCGACGGACCGACCAGGCCCGCCTTGAGATGCGAATCTCCATTGCCGTCCTGGGCGTCGTGCCGCCATGCACCGCGCGGGATCAGCTCGCGCAACAGTTCGACAACGTCGGTCTGTACACTCTCGTCCCAGTTCTCCTGGATCATGATCGCGGCAGTGGCACCCTGCGCGTAGACGTTGACCAGCCCGTCCCGCATACCGCTGCGCTGCACCACGTCGGCAACCTGGCCGGTGATGTCGACCAGGGCCTCGCGTGTACGGGTCGACAGCTGAATGATTTCGCGCATCTAGGGCCTGTTAACACTCATCCGGACCGTGTCGCATCGCCGGCGTTGCGATCGCTTGAACGCGCATTGGCTCGCCCCGCGCCCACCTGCGCTGCCGATGGGGCTCGGAAGCGTCGCAGCGATAAAGAACACGCCGCCTCGAAATGTCCAGACAGTGGACGAATCGGACTCGGGTCATGGAACCGAGTATATCGCAGACGGTCTTGGCGCAATGGCTGCGGCATCGGAAATCAACCGCTGCGGCGCCGTCGCCTGCGCAATCCTCGCTACAACAGGCCTTCGAGGAGGGCCTCGACTTCCGGGTGATCGAATTCCCGCCCGCCGATCGCGACGAACCGGATGTTGCCGTCGCGGTCCAGCAGATAGGTCGTGGGCAGGCCCTGTACCCCGTACGTCTCGGCGACGCGATTCTCGCGGTCGAGCAGGATCGGAAAGGCCGGTGCCAGGCTGAGGTGTCTGATGAACTCGGACACGAGCTCCTCGTCCTCCCACTGGTTGACCGCGACCACGACCAGCCCGCGGTCACGGTACTTCGCGTAGAGCCGCTGCATCGAGGGCATCTCGCGCCGACACGGTGGGCACCAGGTCGCCCAGAAGTTCAGCATCACGACCCGACCGCGATAGTCACTCAGCGCATGCGGCTCGCCGTCGATGTCCGGCAATGTGAAGTCCGCTGAAGCGACCGATGGCTCAACCGGGTTCATCGCGTGCCCGAGCGGCGGCTGACCCGCGGCGCCCGGCACCGTGAAGGTGCACAGCATGAGCACCAGGCCGATCACCTGCCGTGGGTGACGGTGTGCACTCGTGTCCGGCCCGCTTCTTTTCATGAGTCTCTCCCTGAATTGACCAACCGACCGTCAGACCGGGCCGCGACCATGTGCCGCAACAGACGAGGCCGCCGGTAGCCTGAAGATAGCACGGGGTGAAGACCGATTAGCGGACCAACACCGTCTCCACATCCCGTCGTTGCGCTACTCGAAAAACGCCAGCACCTGGTCGAGATCACGGGTGCGCCCGAACGGTGGCATCGCGTCGAGGAAGGTCTGTCCGTAGCCTTTCTTCAGCAATCGTGGGTCGCACACCACCAGCACGCCGCGGTCACTCGCGTCGCGGATCAGGCGTCCGGCCCCCTGCTTCAGCGCAATCGCCGCCTGCGGCACCTGATGCTGCATGAACGGGTTGCCGCCACCGCGCCGGATGGCATCGAGGCGCGCTTGCAGCACCGGATCACCGGGCGAGGCGAACGGCAGCTTGTCGATGACCACCACCGACAGGGCCTCGCCGCGCACATCGACACCTTCCCAGAAGCTCGCAGTGCCCAGCAAAACCGCATGCCCGTGCTCGACGAAGCGTTCCAGCAGCTCGGTCTTTGGCGCGCTGCCCTGCACCAGCAACGGGGAATCGATCCGGTCCTCCAGGCGCTCCGCTGCCTCGCGCAGGGCCCGATGACTGGTGAACAGCAGAAACGCACGACCGGCGCTGGCCTGGAGTATCGGGACGACGCATTCGATGACCGCAGCAGTGAAGCCGGGGTCGCTCGGCTGCGGCATGCCGCGCGGCACGAACCACAGCGCCTGCTCGGCAAAGTCGAACGGGCTGTCCCATTTGCGGGCGGTCGCATCGAACAGACCGAGCTGACGCTGGAAGTGTTCGAAGCTCTCGCCAACCGCGAGCGTCGCCGACGTGAACACCCAAGCCGCCGAGTGACGCTGCATCTGCAGGCTGAATACCTCGGCGATATCGAGCGGTGTACTGTTCAGACGCAGGCTCTGCTGATAGGTCTCGAACCAGCGGATGTCCGGGCTGCCGGCTTCCGGGCTGACCAGACTCTCCAGCTGGCGCAGTAGCTTGTCGCAGCGCGCGTGACAGGCATCCAGCCCCTTGCCGCGGCCGCGCAGCATCTCCAGCGTGGCGCCGACCCGGTTAAGCCGCTCGCGGCAGGTGTCGAGCGCCTGTCCGATTGCATCGTCCGCATCGACCTCGCTCCAGGGCCCACGCCGCAGTCCCTGGCCGAAAGCCAGACGCAGATCGCGCGCAGCCTTGCCCAACGCATCGAGCTGCTCGGGCAGCAACGGCAGGTCGCCGGCCTCGCGCTCGTATTCGAGACGGCTGTCGCGGCTGAGATCGAGTAACTGACGTGTGCTGACCGTGGTGCCGAAGAAGTTGCTGGCGACTTCGGGCAACTGGTGTGCCTCGTCGATGATGAACGCATCCGCGCCCGGCAGCAGCTCACCGAAACCGTCGTCCTTGAGCGCGAAATCGGCACACAGGAGGTGATGGTTGACCACGACGATATCCGCCTCCTGGGCGCGCCGCCGCGCCTCGACCAGGTGGCACCGACTCCATGCGCTGCATTCCTGGCCGAGGCAGTTGTCCGTGGTCGAGGTAACCAGCGGCCAGATTGGCGCATCCTCGGGTATGTCGGTGAGTTCGGAGATATCGCCGCGCTCGGTCAGTCCGGACCAGTCGCGCACCTTCAGCAGCCAGCGCAGGCTGTCACGCCGGTGCCCGCGTGCGTCCTGAAGCGCGCCGTCGAGACGCTCCAGACAGAGGTAATTGGCTCGCCCCTTGAGCAGCGCGACCCTGGCCGGACTTGCCATCGCCTCGCGCAGTTTCGGCAGGTCGCGCAGGAACAGCTGATCCTGCAGGTTGCGGGTGCCGGTAGAGATGATCAGCTTTTGCCCAGACAGCAATGCGGGCACCAGATACGCGAAGGTCTTGCCCGTCCCGGTACCGGCCTCCGCGATCAGGCTGCCACCGTCCTCGAGCAGTTCGGCCACCGCCTCGGCCATGCCCAGCTGCTGCGCCCGGAACGCGAAGCCGTCGACGCTGCGCGCGAGCAGGCCGTGCGGGCCGAGGATATCCGCAACTTCCATCAGCGGTCGGTCTGGTTGTCCCACACCCCGCGGCTCAGCCCGCTGACACGGTCCCAGACCAGCTCACCGACGATCTTGAAGCGCGCGACGGACATCGCGCCACGCTTGGCCCGGCCGCTGCTTGGCGCACCGGCGAAGTCCGCGAGATCTTCGCGCAGCGCCTCGTAGATCTCGTACGGCTCATAGTCCTCGTCCATCAACACCAGCACGACCGAGTCCCATTCCTGGTTCAGCTTGAGCTGGCCGATGCGCTCACCGCCCTTGGTCTCGTCGAATATCGTGCGGCTCTTGATTTGGACGCGTCGACCGGTTTGCGGGTCCAGCGCATCCCAACCGACCGCCAACTGCGCATCGTTGCGCTCGAGCCCGAGCAGTCGGACCGCGTCGTGCCCGGCGATTTCGTTGCTGATGCCGGGCAGCGGCTTGCCCATAGTGCGCCGGTACTCGGCCGCAAGCTCGCGGGCCTGCGCAATCAGTTTGTCGGCAGCATAGGGGTTGCTCAATGCGCTCACCTTGCGGGATGGTCACGCGGATTCTATACCGAAGCGGCGAGCCACTTCAGGCGCGGCGCACGGCAGGATCCACAGCACACTAGTGCTTGGGCGGCTCCCAGTACCCGAAGGCCTGACTGCTCGGTGGCTGTGCCTGCTGGCGCTGGCCGATGTCTGCGTGGACGTGCCGTGCGAATCCACACAGTTCGTCCAGGAACCCGTCCTGCTCCGCAGCCGGCATGTCGCGCTGGCTGCCCAGCATGTAACCGATCACCGCGGCGAGGTACTGCATTATCACGCCCTGGTCGGCCTCGGGGTCCTGGCGCCGTACCGCGTCCTGGATATCCTGGAAGAGTTGCGACGAGAGTTGAATATCGGCCATGAGGTCCTCCTGAGAACTCTGGCGCCGGCCCGACGTGCCGGGTCCGGTCAGATGGTTACCCGCGCCCGGCGGCGGGCGTGGAACTAGTCGTAAGACATCGCGCGGCGTTCCGCCTCGCGCGCGCCGTCGCTATCGCCGAGGGCACGCCGCGCATCGGCGATCAATCGCCAATTGTCGCCGCGCAGCTGGCGATCCTGAGGACTTGCCAACGCATTGGATTTGGCCGCCAGCTGGACGACCAAGTCGGGGCGCCGCTGCGCCATGCGCACCGCGGCCAGCTCGTGCCACAGCAGCGGCTCATCGGGGGCGATGCGCAACGCGCGCTCCAGGCTTACGGTTGCCGCATCCAGGTTCCCTCTGTTGCGCTGGTCCTCGGCCCGACGCAGCAGTGCGGCCACCGCGCGCTTGGGTTCAGGCCGCGCATAGGTGGGCTGGATCGGCGGCCGGTAGGCCGAGATCTGGGTGTCGCCGGTGGTCGGCGGCGACCGCGGTTCGGTTTCGATAACCGTCGCCGCTGGGGGCACAACCGTCCCGTCCACGACCTCGGCGGGACGGTCGCCACGGTCGGTCCCGGCACAGCCCGATAGTGCAAGCACCGTGACCAGCAGCAAAGCCGGGCCCGCGAGCCCGGCACGATGGCCGCTAATCCCTGCGATCGTGATTCTCGTGAGGGTCATCAGGCTTCTATCATCCATCTAATCGAACAGACCCTGCAAGAAGCCGCCACGACCGGGCGGCCCCAGGCAGTCCGAACGTTCGGTGGGCTGCGAGCCCGCAATGTACGGAAAGGCCATGGCCCCGTCGCAGTGTTCGGCGGCGAGCCGGCCGCTGCGGTCGATCCAGTGGTACTCCACGCCGCCGGGCGGGCTCAGCTGCAGCGGGAGATTGTCGATGCCGCGCATCAGGTCGGCCCAGACCGGCAGTGCGCCCTGCGCGCCGGTCAGGCCGGTCGATGCGTTGTCGTCGCGGCCGACCCAGACCACCGCGACGCGGTTCGCGGAGAATCCGGCGAACCAGCTGTCGCGCAGATCGTTGGTGGTCCCGGTCTTGCCCGCCACCTGGAGCGTGTCCGGCAGCCACCGCCGCAGTCCCGCCGCGGTGCCGGACTCGGTCACCTCGACCAGATTTCGGTTGAGCAGGAACACCGCAGCAGGATCCGCGGCCTCGGCGACCGTCAGCGGATAACGCTGCAGCTGCTGCTGCGTATTGTCCAGCACCGCCCGAATCGCACGCAGCGGCGAACGGAATCCGCCCGCGGCGATTGTCTGGTAAAACTGCGTGACCTCGAGCGGCGACAGCGACAGCGCGCCGAGCAGAAGGGACGGCAGCGGGTCGATATCGCGGGACACGCCGAGCGCCTGCAGGGTATCGATGATAGGCCGCAACCCGATAGCCAGGCCCAGATTGACGGTGGCGAGATTGAGCGAGCGCGTCAGGGCCTCGTGCAGCGCGACCCGCCCATGGACCTTGCGGTCGTAGTTTCGAGGTTGCCAGCGTTGCCCGTTCGGCAGCTTCAGGTCGACCGGCCGGTCGTCGATCGGGCTGCTGAGCGTGTACCGCTCCGGGCGTTGCAGCGCCGCAAGGTAGACCGCGGGCTTGATCAGCGAGCCGATGGGCCGGATCGCGTCCAGCGCGCGATTGAATCCCGCATAGTCCGCATCCCGACCCCCGATCAGCGCCTGCACCTCGCCATTTTGCGCCGTCGCAACGACCAGCGCGCCCTGCAGGCTGCCGGCGCCGATGCCGCGCGACTTTTCGATCTTCGCAAGGCGGGCGTCGAGCACGCTGGCCGCCTGCTGCTGCACCCAGGGGTCGAGCGTGGTGAAGATGCGCATGCCCTCGGCAGTCAGGTCTTGCTCGCGATAATCGCGGCGCAGCTGGCGCCTGACCAGGTCGACGAACGCGGGCACCCGGTGGCCATGCGCAGCGCCCCGCGCACTGACGCCGAGTGGCTGCTGCCGCGCGGCGGCGGCCTGTGCATCGTCGAGAAAATCGAGTTGTTGCATTTGGTCGATGACCAGATTACGCCGCTTGAGCGCGCGCTGTGGGTGACGCCGTGGGTTGTAGTACGACGCGCCCTTGACCAGGCCAACCAGCAGCGCCGTCTCATGGACCTGCAGTTCACGCAGCGGGCGGTTGAAGTAGAAATAGGCGGCCAGACCGAAACCGTGGATCGCGCGTGCACCCTCCTGGCCGAGGTAGATCTCGTTCGCATACGCCTCGAGGATCTCGTCCTTGTCGTAGCGCGCCTCGACGATCAGGGCCATGATCGCTTCATTGAGTTTGCGAGCGATGGAACGCTCAGGGGTGAGGATGAAGTTCTTGACCAGTTGCTGGGTCAGCGTACTGCCCCCCTGAACCGTCTTTCCGGCGCGCAGGTTCGCCACCAGGGCGCGCGCGATACCACGGATGTCGACGCCGGCGTGCAGGAAGAAACGCCGGTCCTCGACTGCGAGCAGGCCCTGTATCAGATGGCTCGGCAACTCGGCGCGCTGCACCAGCACACGGTCTTCACTGTGCGCCGGGTAGATACTGCCGACCAGCGCCGGTTCCAACCGCATCAGATCGATTTCGTCCCCTCGTGTCGCGCTACGGACGCTGTCGACCCCTGATTGCGACAGCCGGACAATGACGGCACGCCCCGGTTCGCTGCCGTCCCAGAAGTGGAAGTCGCGGCTGTGGATCGTGATGCGCCGGCCTTTGGCCGCCCACTGCGCCGGGCCCGACACCTCGGCGACCTCGCGATAACCAAGAAAGCGCAACTCTGCTTCGAGCTGCGCGGGAGAGACATCGGCCCCGGCATACAACTCCAGCGGACGCGAATAGATCTGCGCCGGAATCGCCCAGCGTTTGCCCTCGAACTTCACCCGGACGGTCTTGGCCAGGTAAAGCGTGTAGCCGCCGGCCAGCAGCGTCACCAGGACCAGCAGGGCGGCCAGCATTCGCCAGCCCGAACGGTTCGCGCTCCGGCCCTTGCGTGTCTTTTGCGAACGCGCGCGCCTGCGCTTTTTCTTGCTTGCCATCAGGAACTCTTCACACTGGGGGCGCAAGATGACCCAGGCCCACACCGAAACCCGGCGCGGCCCGCGGGCGATCAGCATGCGCGGGAAAACCAATGGGTTGCGACAGGCAATGCGCGGGCAGCCTGCGCTCCGGGTCCCCATTCTATCAGGGCAACGGGACCCGTCGCGCCCATGGCTCGGATGGACGCCGGGCCGCGGTGACGTCGCCCGGCGCCATGGTGGTCGGCTCGTCCCGGAACAGTCAGCTCGCAGCGCGTTTGCAGTTACACTGCGCAGGTGTCAATGCAACAGGCGCGTGTTCGATGGCAAGAAGCCCCGCCTTGAACCAGGCGGATCCCACGATGTCACTGCGTGCCACCGGCGGCCCGGAAGGCAGCGCGTGAACCGGATGTCGCGGCCGCGCTTCTGGCACAGCATTCGCTTCAGGCTGCTGCTGGTCTCGCTGGCCCTGCTCGGCATCCCGTGGGCCGGCTATCGCTTTATCCAGGAGACGGAGCGCTTCCTGCGCGACGCGCAGGACCAGGCACTCCAGTACACAGCCAGCTCGGTGGCCAACGTCATGCAAGGCCACGACGACAGCTTCCACGGCATCGCACGCGCCGGCGCGATACTGACCTTTCGCAATCTCTTCCTGCATCGGCTCGCGGTACCCCCACAGCTCGACGGCTACCGCGACGAATGGACACGCTACCAGCACAACTTCAGTCGCCTGCAGTCGGTCGATGAACGCCTCGAGGCGGAGATCCTGCTCGGCAGCCACGACCGGTATCTCTATCTGTTGCTCGGGGTCAGGGATGCGCACCAGGATTTTGGCGATCAAGGTGACACGGTGGATCTGGCGCTGACCGACCGCACGGGGGCACTCCGACGCTATCGGATCCAGCCGCGTGCACCCGGCTGGGTCGCGGCCCGGCGCCTGCGCGCCACCGATGAACCCGCGGACACCCCGGTCAGCGAACCGGCGATACGCGGTGAGTGGCAAAACGATGCCGCCGGCTACACGCTCGAGCTGCGCCTGCCGCGCGACCTGCTGCAGGACCGCCTGTCACTGCGATTCTTCGACGCCCACAGCGGGCAGTCGCTGGCGAGCGGTCTGATGTCGCCAGCCGAGGCACTCGGTCGTATCGTCGAGCCATCAAGGGTTCTCGCTGAGGCACTCGCCCCGGTCACACCCCCGGCCACACGGGCCTGGGTGACGGACCATCAGGGGCTCGTGCTGGCGCGCTCCGGCCGGCTCGCCGCAGACGCCCCGCCGGGCGCCGACGCGGCGGGAATGCCCTGGTTTCTCGAGAAGCTGATACTCGCCGTGCTGCCAGGCGAGGCCGACGCGACCGCCGATCTGCCCGACGATCAGACCCATCTGTTCATGCGACCGGTGGTGGATGCGCTCGCAGGCCGGCCGACCAGCCTGCGCCGGCGGCCGAGCACTGGCGACGCGGTCGTCGTCAGTGCGGCAGTGCCGATTCGCGACAGCGCGGGTGTCAGGGGTGCAGTGCTGGTCGAGCAGACCACCGGGGCGATCCTGTCGATACAGAACCTGGCGCTGCAGCGCCTGTTCGGCATCACGCTGCTTTTCTTCAGCTTGATCAGCATCGGCCTGCTGGCCTTTGCCGCCAGATTGGTCGCACGCATCGATCGACTGCGCCACGCCGTCGAGGCGAATAACGGCCCAGACGGGCACGTCGCGAGGCCGCTGGGCACCGACGGCCCATGGGACGAGATAGGCGAACTGGCGCGCAGCCTCGCAGCGCTGCCCGGCCGGCCGCAAGGTCCGGACGATTGTGTCCGGGCGACCATCGCACGCCTGTGGGACGAAGCGTCCGAGCCGGTCGATTGCGACCTGGCAGCGCTGCTGCGTGATCGGATCGAGCGGCTGCGCGCCGCGTACCGCGGGGTCGACCTCGCGCTGCTGGGTGCAGACGGGTCCGTCCGGATCACCGCTGCGCCGGACCTGGTCGCGGAGGCGATCGATCAGCTGGTCGCCCAGGCGGTGTGTTTGCAGCAGCCCGGGAGCAGGATCGCGATCCGCTGTAGGATGCGCGACGACAGCGTCGAGCTGGCCGTTTGCCACGAAGTGCCCCGACAACCGCCAGCCGCGTCGGCCGACGCCCTCGAGCGTGCGCGCCGGGCGCCTGGGATGCGATGGGTGCAGTTGATCGGCGAGTTCCACGGCGCCGCGCTGCGTACCACGGCGCACAAAGACCCTGCCACGGTGATGGTCAGCCTGTCCTTTCCACGCGGCGCCTGAAAATGGCCGCCGCGGCAGCCTACCGGCGCGATCCGCGGCACACCGGCCCTTCGCAAGGTAAGATGGACTGCCCGGCACCCTCGCCGGCTCTCGAGAGGTGCGATCTTCCCATGCCAGCGCTGTTGCAAGTCGAGGACCTGGTCAAATCCTATCCTGGCGTGCGCGCCATCGACGGCATCAGCTTCGCGGTTGCGACGGGCAGTTGTTTCGGCCTGCTGGGACCGAACGGCGCCGGCAAGACCACGACGCTGGAGGTGCTCGAAGGCATTACCGAGGCCGATGATGGCCGCGTCCTGTTTCGTGGTTCACCGCGCGACGACGGTTACCGCCAGCTGATCGGGATCCAGTTCCAACACACCGCGCTGCAGGATTTCCAGACCGTCGGCGAGGCGCTGCAGCTGTTCGCCAGCTTCTATGCCCGGCGGCGCCCGCTCGACGAACTGATCGACCTGTGCGATCTCGATGAACTGCTCGAGCGCGACACGCGCAAGCTGTCCGGTGGACAACGCCAGCGGCTGCTGCTCGCGATCGCACTGGTCAACGACCCGGACCTGGTGTTCCTCGACGAGCCCACGACCGGACTCGACCCACAGTCAAGACGCAATTTCTGGCAATTGATCAAAGGCATCAAACAGGAGGGCAAGACGATCCTGCTAACGACCCATTACATGGAGGAGGCCAAGGTGCTGTGTGATGAAATCGCCGTGATAGACCGCGGCAGGATCATCGAACAGGGAGAGCCGGACCGGCTGCTGCACAAGCATTTTCCGCGGGCGCTGGTGCGTGTCCCGCTACAGGTGCTTCCGGACCGCGAAGCGCCCCCACCGGGTTTCGAGATCCATGGCAGCCATGTGGTGGCGGCGACCAATGACATCGACCAGGCCCTCGGTGAACTGCGGCGCCAGGCGGTAATGCTCGACGAACTGCACATCAGCACACCGACGCTCGACGACCTTTTCCTCAAGCTTACCGGACACGGTCTGCGCGAGTCATGAACCTCCGGCGCATCCTGGCAGTCGTTGTCGCGCGCAACCGGGAGTTCTACCGCGACAAGGCAGGACTCGGCTGGAACCTGGTGATGCCGCTGGTGATCGTGCTGGGCTTCGCGTTCATCTTCAGCAACCCTAATGAAGACCTGTACAAGGTCGGGATCCTGGGTATGCCGCCGGCCAGCGAACAACCGGCCTTTCTTGCGCGTCGGCACATCCGTTTCGTCCCTCAGGACAACGAGGTGGATGCGATCGAGAAGGTCCGCCGTCACCGGGTCGACCTGCTGCTCGATCTGCGCGACTCCCCACGCTACTGGGTGAACGACCTGTCGCCCAGGGGCTATATCGCGGAGCGACTGCTACTGGAGAGTTACGGTGATGCGCCCGTCGGGCTGACTCGCGAGACCGTATCCGGGCGCGCGCTACGCTACGTCGACTGGGTGCTGCCCGGCGTGCTCGCGATGAACGTCATGTTCAGCAGCCTCTGGGGCGTCGGCTGGGTGATCGTGCGCTATCGGAAGAACGGCGTGCTGCGGCGCCTGCGCGCCACGCCGTTGACCGCAAGCGAGTTTCTGCTCGCTCAGATCATCTCACGCCTGCTGGTGGTAAGCAGCGTCACGCTGAGCGTCTTCATCGCGGCCGACATACTGCTCGATTTCCCGATGCGCGGCTCCTACCTCGCCCTTGGTCTGATCTTCCTCGCCGGCGCGATCGCACTGCTCAGTATCGGCCTGACGGTCTCTGCCAGGGTTCGCAGCGAAGAACTGGCCGACGGCCTGCTGAACCTGATCTCGTGGCCGATGATGATTCTCTCCGGCGTGTGGTTTTCGCTCGAAGGCACCAACGTCTGGGCGCAGCGCATCGCCGAGTTTCTGCCACTGACCCATATGGTCGACGCCGCGCGCCGTGTCATGCTCGACGGCGCCGGCCTGGCCGACGTCGCAACGGAGATCGGCATACTGCTGGCCATCGGCGTCGTGCTGCTGGGCCTTGCGGCCAGCTCCTTCCGCTGGCAGTAAGGCCCTTGGCGGCGCGCACCGATCGACGCCGGATCGCCCTGACCGAATCCGGGTCAGTCGCCGCCGGCTGCGGACTTGATCTTGTCGACCGCGTCGCGAGCGCCCTGCTTGACTGTCTCGACACCCTTCTCGCCCAGTCTGCGCAGATCGGCTTTCAACAGGTTACGCAGCTCGGCGTCCGACAGCGCCTGGCCGTTCAAGGTCATCTTGAACGGTAGTTGTGAATAGGCGCTGAGGGGATCGGACAGTGTGAGCGCAGTATCTTCGGACGCCTCATAGGCAAAATGACAGGCGGAGCGCATTGAGGTCCGCTTGCCGTCGCTGTCGACCACATCGAAGGTCAGCCCGGTGATCGCGTGAGATGGCCGGTTGATGGTGTTTTCACCGCCGGTGAATTCCACCGATTCCGCACCCGGCTGCAGCGCAGTGCTCAGATTCTTGCAAAGCTTCACGCGCACGTCCTCGCTCGAACCGGAGCAACCGGCAAGCAACCCCGCGAACGTCGCCAAGCAGGCGGCCAGGGCCATGTTCCGCGGTATCTTTGAATCGTATTGCATCGATCATCGTCTCCTTGTCGAGTTGAACGGATAAACACCTACCGGCATGCGCAGACGAGCAGCCACTCACGGCTCCAGCTGCATGCGGTCGACCCTCTGAAAGCCTCGCGGCAGCTTGTTGCCACGACG
>CBFCWF010000072.1:0-17128 GCA_965601425.1 uncultured Chromatiaceae bacterium
CCAACACGCGGTGTTGGTCAACCCGTTGGCCCCTGACTTCAGCCAATCCTGCGGTTTTCTCGGATACCGCGAGGTGACTGTGCCCGAAGACCATTATCTGATGGTGGGTGACAATCGCGATGACAGCAACGACGGGCGCTGCTGGGGTTTCGTGCCCGAGGAGAACTTGGTCGGCAAGGCCTTTTTCATATGGTTGAGCTGGGATTGGAAGCGGACCGGTTTTCTGGCCCCGAGCCGTATCGGTCCGATTGGCGATTGATTGTTACGTGGCTTTTCAAGCAGGGCCACAGGTCTGCCGATACATCGCTTACCCCACAAGCGCAGGATTTACGCCATGAAACGGAGAATTGTAGTCAGAAGTCAACGAGGCATGACGATGTTGTCCTGGCTCGTGGTACTCGCCATCGTGGTCTTTTTCATTCTCGTCGGAATCAAGATGATTCCGACCTATCTTGAGAACTACTCGGTGAAGCAGGTGTTACAGAACATGGAGAGCGACCGCAAGGTACGCCCCATGTCGCCTGGCGAGATGAAGAAGTCCTTCGTCAAGCGCCTCAAGATCAACAGCGTTTACGAGTTCGATCGTGACGCGATAAAGATCAAGAAAGAGAAATTCGGTACCCGCTTCTCTGTGGATTATGAAGTTCGCAAACCGGTTGCAGGCAATGTTTCGATCGTGATGGCTTTCTCAGAGTCTGCGCTGATCCCTCCACCATGAAGCGATTGCAGCAGCGACTCGACTATCGATTTCACGATGTCGGTCTGCTGGAGCGTGCCCTTACGCACCGCAGCCTGGGTGCGCGCAACAATGAGCGCCTCGAGTTTCTGGGTGACGCGATCCTCGGTTTCGAAGTCGCCGACAATCTCTACCGCCTGGTCAGTGATGCGAACGAGGGTCAGCTGAGCCGTATGCGTGCGCATCTGGTAAAGCGCGAGACATTGGCGGACATTGCGCGTGAACTTGCTCTGGGCGAAATCCTTCGGCTCGGCGCAGGTGAGCTGCGCAGCGGCGGGCAGACGCGTGACTCGATCCTGGCAGACGCGGTTGAAGCGATCATTGCTGCGGTGTATCTGGACGGTGGGATCGATCCCGCTCGCGCGCTTGTGCGGCGCCTGCTTGCCCATCGCCTGACCGATCCGACACCCGAGACCCGGCGCAAGGACCCGAAAACACGCCTTCAGGAATATCTGCAGTCGCTTGGCAAGCCGGTACCGCGATACGACGTCGTCGATGTTCGTGGCGACCAGCACGAACAGACATTCCGCGTGACCTGTGCGATCGGCCTGGCAGAAGACACACAAGGCGAAGGCAGCAGTCGACGCAAGGCCGAACAGGCGGCGGCGTGCGCGATGCTCGAACAGCTGACGAGGCTGGAGGAACCAAGGGCATGAGCGCGCGCAGCGGCTATGCGGTGCTGGTTGGTCGACCGAACGTCGGCAAGTCTACGCTGCTCAATCGGCTGCTTGGGCAGAAGTTGGCGATCACGTCGCACAAGCCTCAGACGACCAGGCATCGTGTCCTCGGCATTCGCTCACGGCATGACGGGCAGATCGTGTTCGTAGATACACCCGGCATCCACGACCGCGGAGGCAAGGCGATGAATCAGTATCTCAATCGCACCGCACACAGCGCGCTGCTCGATGTCGATGTCGCATTGTTCGTCGTACAGGCCCTGTCATGGACAGACGAAGATCAGCGGGCCTTGAGCGCGATTGAGCATGCCGGCGTCCCCGCCATCGCGGCGGTGAACAAGGTCGATCTGGTTACGCCGAAGGAACAACTGCTGCCTTTCCTGAAAGCTGTATCAGAGCGGTTTCCATTCGTCGGCGTCGTGCCCGTGTCCGCCCGCGATGGTGCGAACGTCGAACGCCTCGCCGCCGCGGTGCTGGGACATCTGCCGGAGGGAGGGCCGATCTTTCCCGATGATCAGATAACGGACCGGTCCGAGCGGTTTTTCGCCGCCGAGTTGCTGCGTGAGCAACTGATCCGTCGCTATCACGAGGAATTGCCGTATGCGGTGACCGTGGAGATCGAACGTTTCGAGGCGGTCGACGGACGCTACACTATCGGCGCGGTGATATGGGTAGAGCGCGAAAGTCAAAGAGCGATCCTGCTGGGTAGGGGCGGAGAGGCAATGAAACAAACCGCGATGGCGGCGCGCAAGGCAATGAACGAGTTTTTCCAGACGCGAGTGCACCTCGAGGTCTGGATCAAGGTCAAGAAGAGCTGGTCGAGTGACGAGGCGAGCCTGATCTCGCTGGGTTACACGGATTGATGCCTTGGACGCGCAGGCCTTGCAGTCCGCGTTCGTTCTGCATTCGCGACGGTTTCGAGACAGTAGCCTCATCGTCGATCTGCTGACCCGTGAAGAGGGGCGAGTCGCCTGCATGGCCAAGGGCGTGCTTCGTCGGCGACGCGGCGGTGCGGTACTGGAATCGTTCCAGCCACTGCTGGCCGACCTGCGGGGGCGCGGCGACCTGGTGACGCTGGTCAGCGTCGAGTCGGCCGGTGCGGTACTCAGGCTGACCGGACGAAATCTCTACTGCGGTCTCTATCTCAATGAGCTGTTGTTGAAACTGACCGCGCGCCACGACGCCTGCCCGCCACTGTTCGATGACTATGTGACGGCCTTGCGCGACCTCGAAGCTGCACGGCCTGCCGAGCCAGTCCTTCGGCGATTCGAAGTCCGGCTTCTGCAACACCTCGGTCTGGGTCTGTCCCTCGAACAGGACAGTAGGGGTGACCCGGTCTCGGCCGAAAGTCGATATAATTATGGCGTTGAAAGCGGCCCGGTGTGTGGTGCGGCTGGCGCCGGGCCCGTGGTCAGCGGCAGCACCCTGGTGGCGCTGCGATCCGGCGAGTTTTCTGACCAAGGCGCACTGAGGGAGGCACGGGCGCTGATGCGGAGCGTGCTCGACCATTATCTTGACGGCAGGCCGTTGCGCAGCAGGGATCTGTTCCGTGACGTGGCCCCGACGACAGGCACTGAAACATGACCCGATGTGAAAGACTGCTGGGCGTGAACATCGATCACGTTGCCACCCTGCGTCAGGCGCGCGGTACACGCTATCCGGAACCGCTCCAGGCGGCGCTCGTCGCCGAGCAGGCCGGTGCCGATTCGATCACGCTCCACTTGCGTGAGGATCGCCGGCATATCCAGGACCGGGATGTCCATAGGCTTCGCGAAACACTGCAGACGCGGATGAATCTCGAAATGGCCGCCACCGCCGAGATGCTGAAGATCGCGTCAGGCGTGCGGCCTGCTGATTGCTGTCTGGTGCCGGAAAAACGCGAGGAGCTGACGACCGAAGGTGGCCTGGATGCCGCAGCCAGCATCCCTTACCTCAAGGACTATTGCGCCGCGCTCGCCGCGGCGGGCATCCGTGTCTCCCTGTTTATCGATGCTGATCGCAGGCAGATCGACGCCGCAGTCGATATCGGCGCGCCGGTCGTCGAGATACACACCGGCCACTATGCAGAGGCGCAGAACGCAGAGGCGGCACGCGACGCGTTGGCGCGCATCAGCACGGCCGTCGATCACGGTCTGCAGGCGGGTCTCCAGGTGAATGCCGGACACGGACTCGACTACCACAACATCAGGGACGTTGCGGCGATTCCGGGCATTCTAGAATTCAACATTGGTCATTCAATCGTCAGCCGCGCCGTGTTCAGTGGACTGCACTGCGCGGTATCGGATATGAAACGGCTTTTGCAACCCGTTTAAGACTGCGGCGCAAACGATCGCTTGCTTCCCGCATGGACCACGAGGTGATCAGATTTCGAGGTCGATGATACGCTTTGCCTCCTGCTCGACGCGTTCGAGCAAAACACCGACCGTTGGCTCGTCTTCGAGTGTGATCGCCGGTTGCAGATCGCCAAGCGCATGGTAAAAAGCGGGCACGCCGCAAACGGCAGCGGCACCGTGCAGCCGGTGTGACAGCTGCCACAATTCGGACCAGTCGTTGTCCGTAAGGTGGCTGCGCATGTCGTTCAGGGTCTTTGGCAGCTCCGCGCGAAATTCTTCGAACAGCTTCTCGGCAATGCCCTCGGCGCCGCCCGCGATGCGCAGTGCCTGCTCATGGTCGCGGACCACCCGTTCGTTCTGAGGCATGGTCATCGCGGTCGCATCGATAAACTGGGTAGGTTTGACGCCGTCCTGGAGGTCGCAGATTGCGCCTCGCAGCGCATCCTCGTTCACCGGTTTTATCAGGTAGCGATCGATCCCGGCGCGCGCAATCTCCCGTTGATTCCTTTCGGCCGCATCTGCGGTCAACGCAAAGATCGAAACCAGCTTACTCGGATTCAGGGCCCGGATTCGTCGTGCCGCCTCGAGGCCGCTCATTCGCGGCATATGCACATCCAGAAATGCCATGTCGATCGCGTGATCCTTTGCCAGTTGGACGGCTTCGTCACCGTCGGCGGCCTCCAGCACATTCGCTCCCATGTCCGCCAATAAATGGCTGATCAACTGCAGGTTGATGGGGTGATCGTCGGCCGCGACACATATCTTGCCCCCGAGCAGCGAGTCCCGGGCCACCTTTGGTGGGTGGCTTTCACGCGTCTTGGCCGACGATGCTGGCAGCTTGGGCTCCTGGCCGGGCCGGAGACAGCCGCGCAGCGCCTCTCGCAGGTGACGCTGCGGCGGCGGCTTGCTCAGACAATAGCTGGCGCCGTTGCTGGCGAAGCGCGCAAGCAGTTCTTCATCCGAACTGGAAACCAATGCGATCATCGGCAGTCGATAACGCTCGTTCAATGCCCGGATGCGGGTCAGGGATTCATCGACGCGGGCTGGATCGTCATTGCAGCCAACCGCAACCAGCGCATAACGTGACATGTCGCTGTCTTTGATTTCGTCGAAATCGGCGTAGTCGTCGACCGCGAGCCCCATATCGGCCAGCGCGTTGCGTAGCGAAATCCGCGACAGTTCGTGAGGTTCGATGAGCAGGCCGCGGCGGTTCAGCGGCGGCATCGATCGATGGGGCGGGGCCTCCTGGTCCCGCTCCAGTTTCAGTGTGACGCGAAATACCGACCCTTCGCCCGGCCGGCTCGTCACATTGATATGGCCTTCCATCGTTTCGGCCAGCGAGTGACAGATGCTCAGCCCCAGGCCGGTACCACCGAACAGACGGTTAGAGGTCGCACTCCCCTGATCAAAGGCGAGGAACAGGCGGGGCTGTTCGCCCAGCGGGATGCCGATCCCAGTGTCGCTGATCGCGAACGTGACCATGACGCTGTGTTCAGATTCGGATTCGAGCATGACTCGGGCCACGATCTCACCCTGGTCGGTGAACTTGACGGCGTTGCCGATCAAATTGTTGATGATCTGGATTATTCGGGTCTCGTCGCCGACCAGGGCATCCGGCACGTCACTGTAGAAGATCGACACCAGTTCCAGATGCTTCGCATGTGCCTGGGGTGCCCAAAGGCCGACGGCCGCCTCCACACAGTCACGCAGATTGAACGGTTCATGAGCCAATATCAACTTGCCGGATTCGAGTTGGGAAAAATCCAGAATGTCATCGACGATCCGCAGCAGCGAGCGGGCCGACTTCTGGATGGCGTCGAGATAGTCACGCTGTTTTCGGGTGAGCTCGCTCTTATCGAGGAGCCCGGTGAAGCCAATGATGCCGTTCATCGGCGTTCGGATCTCATGGCTCATGTTCGCGAGGAACTCAGATTTGGTCCGGTTGGCCTGGATTGCGCGGCGCCGCGCCAGATCGAGCTCGGCATTGCGGATCTCGACCACCTCCATGCTCTCCTGGGCCTCGCGGGTCGCCTCGAAAACCCGCTCCTGCATTTCTTCCTGGGCCGCCGCGAGCTTGCGCGCCATCAGGTTGAAGCCAGCCTCGAGTTCTCCCATCTCGCCGGGCGAGATATTGGCGACCTGGACGCCCAGTTCGCCGTCGCGGACGCGCCGCATGGCGTGGTTCACGAGCGTGATCGGGCGCAACATGTAGCGCAGGCGGTCGGCTGCAACGATCAGCGTGACGGCTAAGCCGGCGACCAGTATCACCAGGCCAAGCAATGCGAGTCCGGGTCGGTTGGCTCCGACCCAGAGGTACAGCCCGAAACCAACGAGCCCGAGCAGCAGCGGGGCCATCGTGACCAGATAGGTACGGTAATAGAAGAGATCGGAACGATAGAATTTAGGGGCTTTCACCTGGGCTGTTCCTCGAATCCGGGTTTGCTGAACGCTTTCCGGGTCCGTTGCCCATACTACC
This sequence comes from uncultured Chromatiaceae bacterium, assembly GCA_965601425.1. GTDB lineage: Bacteria > Pseudomonadota > Gammaproteobacteria > Chromatiales > Chromatiaceae > Thiosocius. The sequence continues at coordinate 6,223 of CBFCWF010000072.1, forward strand.
TCGTTTTGGCCGCGGCGATTGAGTAAACTGCGGCGATGGAATATCCGACGATCGAGTCCTGTGTCGGCAACACACCCCTCGTGCGGCTGCAGCGCCTGCCGGGTGACACGAGCAATACCGTGCTCGCGAAACTCGAGGGAAACAACCCGGCCGGGTCGGTCAAGGACCGTCCGGCCCTGTCGATGATCCGGGGTGCCGAAGCGCGTGGCGAAATCCGACCTGGCGATACACTGATCGAAGCGACCAGCGGAAACACCGGTATTGCGCTGGCCATGGTGGCGGCGATCCGCGGCTTTCGCATGGTGCTGATCATGCCCGAGAACCTGAGTGTCGAGCGGCGCGCGTCGATGCGAGCATACGGGGCGGAATTGATTCTGGTCAGCCGCGAGGAGGGCATGGAGGGCGCCCGCGATCTGGCGCTGCGCATGGAGTCGGAGGGCCGCGGCAGGGTCCTCAATCAGTTCGCAAACCCCGACAATCCCCGCGCGCACTATGAAACCACCGGTCCCGAGATCTGGCACGATACCGCGGGCCGGGTCACGCATTTCGTGAGCGCGATGGGGACCACAGGTACCATCATGGGCACGGCGCGCTTTCTGCGCGAACAGCGGCCGCGCCCGCAGATCATCGGCGTTCAGCCTGCCGAGGGGGCCTCGATACCGGGCATACGGCGCTGGCCGGCCGCCTACATTCCAGAGATCTTCGATGCTTCACTGGTCGATCGGGAAATGGATGTCACGCAGGAAGACGCGGAGGTGACGACGCGCCGCCTGGCGGCCGAAGAGGGCATCTTCAGCGGCGTCTCGTCGGGCGGTGCGATAGCCGCGGCCCTACGCCTCTCGCGAGAGATTGAAGACGCGATGATCGTCGCGATCGTGTGCGATCGAGGTGACCGTTACCTGTCTACCGGGGTTTTTCCGTCGGATTGAGCATGCACTTTGCGGTTTTCGCCATTGCATCGGTACCGGATGTCGCGACCGCCCGCCGGCTTTTCGCGCTGGACGATCTCGACGACAAGTCGGTGGCCAAGGTCCTTTTTCATCAGCGCAAACAGCAGACCGGCTCCGACGAGAGCCTGCGCTGGGACCAGCGTGCAATCGCCGGCATCAGCCTTATCCAACACGCCGTCGACGATCTGCAGATCGAAACCCTGAACCTGCCCGACCAGGACGAGCGGGCCATGCTCGAGGCTTACTGTCGCTTGGCACAGCGCAACGGTTGCATGGTGTCCTGGGACGCTGCCCGGACGGATCTGCCGTTGATCCGTTTCCGTAGCCTGATGCACGGACTCAGTTGCCCTGCGCACCGGCAGGCGCCGCCTCAGGGGCCTGACCTGCAGCGCGTCATTTGCGATTGGCTGACCCCTTACGCCGCCGACCGACCGGGTCTCGACGAGACGGCCCGTCGACTCGGGTACCCCGGGCTGCTGCAGCACCGAGACGAGACCCTCCACCGGGCCTGGCTGCAGCGTCGGCACGATGAATTCCGGACCCACAGCGAACTGGCAGCGCTGAACAGCTACCTGCTCGCGCTACGCCTCTTCACGACGACCGGCGAGATGCCGGCGGACGAGGGCGGGCGCGCCCTGGAAAGGCTGCGCGACGTTTTGAGCCGGCGTGACGGGGCTCATCTGAGGCAATTCCTGTCCGCCTGGGGCGGCGCCTGAATGGGGGGGCGACGTCGCCGCCCACGCACGCCGGTTGGCGAATTCCAGGCGGAGATCACCGGCCTGTCGCACGATGGCCGGGGTGTCGCCCGAGTCGATGGCAAGACGACCTTCGTCCATGGGGCGTTACCCGGTGAGGTCGTCCTCTTCCGCTACCTGAAATGCCGGCGCAGCCACGATGAGGGACAGGTCGTGTCCGTGATCCATGCTTCTGCGGAACGGGTCGATCCGCGCTGTGCGCATTACGGCGTCTGCGGCGGCTGCAGCCTTCAGCACCTCGACCCGGACGCTCAGATTGCATCAAAACAGGCCGTGCTGCTGGACAAGCTGCACCAGATCGGCAACGTCAGCCCGACCCAGGTGCTGACACCACTGACTGGCAACTCGGCCTGGGGCTATCGGCGCAAAGCACGGCTCGGGGTCAAAGACGTCGTGCGCAAGGACAAGGTGCTGGTTGGGTTCCGCGAACGCGGCTCGAGCTTCGTCGCAGACCTCGATCGCTGTCACGTCCTGCATCCACGTGTTGGCGATCTGCTGCCCGAACTGGGCAGACTGGTCGGCATGCTGAGCATCAGGCGTCGTCTGCCACAGATCGAGATGGCTATGGATGACGCGCGCTGCGCGCTCGTTTTGCGTACGCTCGATCCGCTGGATGCGGCGGACGAGGCCCTGCTCGACGCATTCCAGGCCGCGAACGATGTCGTGTTCTACCTGCAGTCCGGCGGTCCGGAGACGGTTCGACCCCTCGGGGTCGGGGCCGACCTGCGTTATCGTCTGCCGGCTTACGATGTTACGCTGCGATTTCTGCCGGGTGACTTCACCCAGGTCAACAGCGACGTCAATCGCAAGATGATCGACCGGGCGCTCGAGTTGCTTGAACTACAGTCGCACGAACGGGTGCTGGATCTGTTTTGCGGTATCGGAAATTTCACGCTGCCGATCGGGCGCGGCTGTGCCTATGTCGCAGGCGTCGAGGGAGATGCCGGCCTGGTCCGTCGGGCGCAGCAGAACGCGGCGCGAAATCGGCTCGAGAATGTCGAGTTCTTTGAGGCAGACCTGTACGGGGAGCTGCCGGCCGTGACCTGGCGGAGCGACCGCTTCGACAAGGCCTTGCTCGATCCGCCACGCAGTGGTGCACTGCAAGTCCTCCCGCTGCTTCGCGAACTCGGGGTCAGGCGGATTGTTTACGTATCCTGCTTTCCGGGCACGCTGGCCCGTGATGCCGGCGAACTGGTCCATCGTTACGGTTATCGGCTGGTCAGTGCCGGTGTCATGGATATGTTTCCGCACACGGCGCATGTCGAATCTATTGCATGCTTTGAAAGGGGCTGAGCAAATGGGAAAAGAGATCGAACGCAAGTTTCTGCCGGCATCCGATGCATGGCGTAGCGAGGTCCGCGACAGTGTTTATCTCGTACAGGGTTACTTGCTGCGCGACGAGCGGTCGGCGATCAGGGTAAGGATCAAAGACTCGCGAGCGGAGCTCAATATCAAGAAATCGCTCGACGGCATCCATCGGCTGGAGTACGAATACGAGATCCCGTTGGTCGATGCACGCGAGATCATCGAGCATGTCGCGTTGCGCCCTTTGATAGAGAAAACCCGCCACCACGTGATTCATGGCGGCCACCTGTGGGAAATCGACGAATTCGCAGACGAGAACAGCGGATTGATCATTGCCGAGATCGAACTCGATGACGACGCCGAGGTCTTCGACAGGCCGGCGTGGCTCGGGGAGGAGGTCTCGCTGGACCCGCGCTACTACAATAGCAACCTGAGCATACTGCCCTACAGTCAATGGTAAGGCTGGCGTGCCTCGCACTTTGCGTGCTGCTTACGGCCTGCCGGCCTGAGCCGTCGGACACCGTCGTGTTCGCGCTGGCCAGCGCGCCGGGCATGCTGGATCCGCGGCTCGCGAGCGACGCCGCGTCTGAGCGTGTGAATGCGCTGCTCTACGACCGACTGGTCGCGCTCGACGCTCAGGGCGTCCCCCGACCCGGGATTGCCAACTGGCAGCGACTCGCGCCGCGCCACTACCGGTTTACCTTGTTGCCACAGCGCGCAGCATTCTGGAACGGCGAACGGCCCAATGCCGGCGACGTGGTGGCCACCTATCGTAGCCTCCTCGATCCTGCGCTGGGCTCGCCTCATGCGAGTGCGCTCGCGCATGTCAGCCGGATCGCCGCACATGGGGACGCACAGGTCGATTTTCATCTGTCGCGGCCCGATCCGCTCTTTCCGGCCCGGCTCAGTATCGGCATCGCACCGGCGCGCGCGATTGCGGGTCGTAACCTCGGCCGTGACCCGCTCGGGAGTGGCCCGTTCGCACTCGTGGAACGGCGTCCGGACGGCGGGCTTCTGCTGGCGCGTCGCCACGACGGTCAACGGGTGCTGCTGACACCGGTCGCTGATCCCACGATGCGGGCCCTCAAGCTGCTGCGCGGCGAGGCACAGCTTGTGCAAAACGATCTGCCGAGCGAGCTGTACGATGTCCTCGCGGACAACGGTCGGCTGCGCTTGCGTCAGGTCCCGGGTACGACCTTCGCCTACATCGGCTTCAACCTGGCCGACCCGCTGCTGGCGCGGCCGGGGATTCGTGCGGCGATAGCCCATGCAATAGACCGCGAGGCAATCGTGCGCCATCTGTTCGGCGGCCGGGCGCGCGTCGCTGAATCCGTATTGCCACCCGGCCACTGGGCCGCCGCGACGGACCTCGCGCCGCATGCCTATGACCCGGCGATGGCCCGCGACCACCTGCGGCAGGCAGGGTTCGACGAGCGAAGGCCGCTGGTGCTGAGCTACAAGACCTCTACGGATCCGTTTCGCCTGCGCATCGCGCATGTGCTGCAGAGCCAGCTCGCGGCCGTGGGCATCCGGCTGGAGATCGCCAGCTACGATTGGGGGACCTTCTTCGGTGACATCAAGGCTGGTCGCTTCCAGATCTACAGCCTGGCCTGGGTCGGTGTCAGCACCCCAGACATCCTGCGCTATGCGTTCCACAGCGCGTCGTCCCCGCCCGGCGGTGCGAATCGCGGACGCTATCGTTCAGCCGCTGTCGACCGACTGATCGAGCGCGCGGAAGTGGCCGATCCCGAGGCCGCGGCCGACTTGTATGCCGATGTGCAAAGGCGGGTGCATCGCGATCTGGTCTATGTGCCCTTGTGGTACGAGGACAACGTCGCGGTCAGTCGCGGGCTGGATGGCTACACGCCAGGTCACGACGGCAATTACCTTGCGTTGAATCGGGTGACGCTGAGCCATGGCGACGCACGCTGAGCGATGGGTTCGCGTCGATATCGACCGGCAGTGCCTGGCGCTGTATGCGGGCCGGCGCCCGATCCGTGAATGGCCGGTGTCCACCGCATTGAACGGCCCGGGGGAGCAGGTCGATTCGGGCTGCACGCCGCGCGGTGAACACCGGGTGCGCATCAAGATCGGCGCGGGCTGTCCGCCGAACACCGTGTTCGTCGGCCGGCGTGCAACCGGTGAAGTCTACAGTGAGCATCTCGCGTCGCTTTATCCGGGGCGCGACTGGATACTGACCCGCATCATCTGGCTCACCGGTATCGAACCGGGCAAAAACCGGGGCGCGCGCTGCGACACGCTGCGGCGATATATCTATATCCATGGCTGCCCGGACTCGACGGCCCTGGGCGTGGCCGCGTCGCACGGTTGCATCCGAATGCGCAACGCCGACCTGATCGAGTTGTTCGACCAGATCACGGCCGGCACGCGAGTGTCGATCCTTGGTGGGCAAACGCCCGTCGATGCGTAACCTGTTCGAACAACTGCTCGATACGCTGGTCGTGCTGTTCGGCGTGAGCACGCTGGTGTTCCTTCTGCTCGCGCTGATCCCTGGCGACCCGGTCGACATGGTGCTCGGCGAGTCGGCGCGTGCCGCCGATCGCGAAGCGATGCGAACGGCGCTCGGCCTGGACCGTCCCTTCTGGGCGCGCTGGATCGGATTCTATTCAGACCTGTTGCATGGCGATCTCGGCGATTCCCTTCTACGCCGCCAACCGGTCGCTGAACTGATTCTGCAGCGTCTGCCCGCGTCTTTGCAGCTTGCTGCTGCCGCATTCGTGCTGGTGCTCCTGGTCGCGGTCCCGCTGGGCGTGCTGGCCGCATGGCAACATGGCCGCTGGCCAGACCGGCTGGCCCAGGGGTTCGCACTGCTTGGCGTGTCGATTCCCAATTTCTGGCTCGGCCCGCTGCTGGTCCTGCTGTTTTCGGTGGCGTTGGGATGGACCCCGGTCAGCGGTAATCAGGCGCCGGGCAGCCTGATCCTGCCGGCGGTGACATTGGGACTGTCGATGGCCGCGATCACGACCCGCATGGTGCGCAGCAGCCTGCTCGAGATCCAGTCGCAGGATTTCCTGCGCACGGCGCGTTGCAAGGGCCTGGGCGAGGGGGCCGTGATGTGGCGCCACAGCCTGCCCAACGCGCTGCTTCCGGTGATCACGGTGCTGGGGTTGCAGCTCGGTGGCCTACTGGCCGGTGCCGTGATCACGGAGGTGGTATTCGCGTGGCCGGGCATCGGATCGCTGATGGTCGAAGCGATCCACCAGCGTGACTACCCGGTGGTGCAGGGTGTCGTACTGGTCATCGCGCTTGGCTACGTGCTCGCGAACCGGTCGGCCGATCTGCTGGCGGCCCGGCTCGACCCGCGCATCGCAGGCAAGGTCTGATGCGCCTGCCTGGGTTGATACTGGGCCTTTGGGTGATCTTGGCACTGGCCGGTTTCATGCCCTGGCTCGATCCCAACCGTGTCTCGCTGCCGGAGATATTCGTGCCGCCCTCGGCAACGCACTGGCTCGGCACTGATGAGCTGGGGCGACCGGTATTGGCCCGCCTGCTCAGCGGTGCCCGAGTGTCGCTGCTGGTCGCACTCAGCACGGTGCTGCTGTCGGCCACGATCGGCATCGCCGTCGGACTCGCAGCAGGTTACTTCGGTGGTCTCGCGGACCGCGTGATAAGCCGTCTGATCGAGGTGTTTCTGGCTTTTCCCGGAATGCTGCTGGCGATCGCGATGGCGGCGATGATCGGCCCCGGCATCGACAACGTGATCATTGCGCTCGCTACCATGGGCTGGGTGGGTTACGCGCGCCTGGTGCGCGTTCAGGTGTTGTCGCTGCGCGAACGGGAGCACGTGCTGGCGGCGATTGCGTTGGGGCGCACCGACCTGGCGATCATGGGCCGTCATTTGTTGCCACTGGTGATGGCGCCGGTATGGGTCGAGGCCAGCTTCGGTGCCGCCGGGGCGGTGGTCGCGGAAGCGGGGCTGTCGTTTCTCGGCCTCGGCATCCAGCCGCCGGACGCCTCCTGGGGCGGTATGATTCGCGACGGCGTACGTTACCTCCTGGTCGCACCGCACTTGGTGCTGGCACCCGGGCTGGCCCTGTTTTTGGTCGTGCTCGCCGCGAATCTGTTCGGCGATGCTTTGCGCGACCGGCTTGACGTCACTTCACGTAGTAGGCGGTGAAGTACAGGTCTGCGACCTGGGGATCGCCGGTCAGTTCGGCAAGCTGCTGCTGTACCGACTCGAGTGCGGCGAGGCGCAGGCCCTCCTTGCCCTCGCGCGTCTGCAGCCGTTTCCCGTCTTCGCCGGCGATCAGCATTAAAATGCTATGGCGAACCGCTGGCGAATGCAGCTCGATGGTCGGCAGGCGCGATGCCTGCTCCGTCATCAGTTGGATGTCGCAACGGATGTATTTCGGTCCGCCGTTGAGGTTGCTGACGATCGAGGGTTTGAGGGCAAAGTAGCCGATGTCGACGTCGTCGCCGCTGGCATGCGTGACTGCGGCCACGCCGGACAACAGTAGAATACCCGCGGCCGCGCGCGATATGCTGCGTATAGCTGAAGACCTATTCATGAACTGTCTCGAAAACATGCCCAATCTGCGTATCCTGAATCGTCGGGGACGGCTCTGATGCTGCACGGGCCGGTAATGGTCGATCTGCCGGGGACCGGGCTCGGCGCCGAGGACCGCGAGTTGCTGCTGCACCCGGCTGCGGGCGGCGTGATCCTGTTCAGCCGCAATTTCGCGTCCACGCAACAGCTTCATCGGCTGATTCAGGCTATTCATGAGTTGCGCTCGCCCCATCTTTTGGTCGCGGTGGACCAGGAGGGTGGACGCGTGCAGCGCTTCCGTGACGGGTTCACGCGCCTGCCGCCGGCCGCCTGTTTCGAGCAGCGTTGTGGCCAGGATCTGCGTGTCGCGCGACGTGCGGCACGCGATCTCGGGTGGTTGATGGCCGCAGAGTTGCGCGCAGTCGGCATCGACTTCAGCTTTGCCCCGGTGCTCGATCTCAATCTCGGCCTCAGCAGCGTCATCGGCGACCGGGCATTCGCGGCAACGCCCGACCGGGTCGGGCAGCTTGCCGGCGCGTGGATGCTCGGCGCACGCGAGGGTGGGATGGTGAGTGTGGGCAAGCATTTTCCCGGACACGGCGGCGTGGCCGCGGATTCGCACCTCGACCTGCCGATCGACGACCGGGCCTTCGAGCAGCTGATCCAGCATGATCTGCAGCCGTTCGCGCGGCTGATAGACAACGGCCTGGAAGGCGTGATGCCGGCCCATGTGATCTATTCGGCGTGCGACGGTGCACCGGCCGGTTATTCGCGCTTCTGGCTCCAGGACGTGCTGCGCGACCGACTCGGCTTCAACGGCGTGATCTTCAGCGACGATCTGAGCATGGCGGCCGCGGAGCAGGCCGGCTGCTATGCCGAACGCGCGCGGGCGGCGCTCGGGGCCGGTTGCGACATGGTACTGGTATGCAACAATCCGGAAGGCGCCCGTGAAGTGCTTGAGGAACTGGACGGCTATCACGATCCGGTCGCGCAGTCGCGCGCGGTGCGCCTGCACGGGCGGCCGGCCCGCTCGCTCGAGCGGCTGCGTGAGGACCCGCGCTGGCACCGTGCGGTCGAGTTGGCCGGTCAACTCACTGCAGAAGGCAATCTGGCGTTGCATCTGGGCGAACCCGAATGAGGCAGTCCCGCGATGAGGCGCGAAGGGTCATGCAGCGGGCCGAGTGCCTTTACGACAGGGCGACCGTCGAGGCGTCCATCGATCACCTGGCGCAATGCATCAATCGCGACATGGGCGGCGGTGACGTCGTCGTGGTCTGCGTGATGAACGGCGGTCTGGTCGCATCCGGCGCGCTGCTGCCGCGCCTCGACTTCCCGCTGCGCCTCGACTACATGCACGCCAGCCGCTACCGCGAACGGACCCACGGTGACGAGTTGCATTGGCGGGTGGAGCCGACGCAGTCGTTGGCCGGCAGGGACCTGCTGGTCGTCGACGACATCCTTGACGAAGGCTATACGCTGGATGCGATCCTCCGTTTCTGCCGCTGCCAGTCACCGGCCAGCGTGCGCGCTGCGGTGCTGGTGCAGAAGCGCCACGATCGTGGGGTGCGACCGACCGTCGACTACGTCGGCTTGCAGGTGCCGGACCGTTACGTATTCGGCTACGGCATGGATTACAAAGGCTACTGGCGCAACGCCCCGGGGATATACGCCGTTGCCGAGTGATCCATCAGCGGGAATCAACGGGCCCGGGGGGCAGGTACTCGGCATCATCGGTGGCTCGGGACTCACGCGGCTCGACGCGACCTCGGTCGAGCGCGAGCAGGACGTCATCACACCTTATGGCGCACCGTCGGCAGCGCTGAGTTTCGGCCACTTCGGCGGCGGGCCGTTCGTGTTTCTGCCGCGCCATGGAACGGCTCACACGATTCCGCCGCATCGCGTGAATTACCGTGCCAATCTGTGGGCCCTCCGACAGGCCGGTGTGACACGCGTGGTCGGTGTGGCCGCGGTCGGTGGCATCCATGCAGGCATGGCACCGGGCAGGCTGGCGGTGCCGGATCAGGTCATCGACTACACCTGGGGCCGGGAGCATACCCTGTTCGAGACCGATCCCGCCGGCGTGACGCATGTCGACTTCACCGAGCCCTACTGTCAGACCTTGCGCCAGGATCTGCTGCGGGCGGCCGCCCGGGTCGGAATCGCACTGCACGATGGCGGAACCTATGGCGCCACGCAGGGGCCGCGCCTTGAGTCCGCGGCGGAGATCGCGCGTCTGGAACGCGACGGCTGTGACATGGTGGGGATGACGGGAATGCCCGAGACATCGCTCGCCAGGGAGCTCGGGCTCTGTTATGCGAGCCTGGCGCTGAGCGTGAACTGGGCCGCCGGCAAGGCCGCCGGTCCGATCAGGATGACGGAGATCGAGCGGTGCCTGAAAGAGGGTATGTTGCTTGCCAGGGCAGTCCTCGCCGCGTTGGGCGACACATGAGGTCTGGCCCCGCGATCACAGTGTTGGCCAGTGTGCTGATCTGTGGATCCTGCAGTGGCGGCGACGACCAGGACGGGTTCGATAGCGGGACGCGCGCGCTGTCCGAGGGCAACTACGCCGAGGCCTATTGTCGCTGGAAACCCCTGGCACAGGCAGGCCACGCGGACGCGCAGTACCATCTTGGATGGTTGTATGCGAACGGTAACGGCCTGGCGGTCGATATCGATCGGGCGCTTGAATGGTGGGGTGCGGCCGCACGCCAGGGCCATGCCGACGCCCAGTTCGCCGTCGGTCTGGCCCACACGACCGGAGAAGGCATCGGCAAAGACCTGCGCGAGGCGGTGGTCTGGTATCTGTCCGCTGCGCGCCAGGGTCACCAGGACGCGCGCGATATCCTGATCCGCCTGAACGGCGACCCGGCGGTCCAACTCCTCGACTGGCACCCGGAGATCGCAAACGAGGACTGGTTCGGCTGGGAGGGCGAGGTCACCGGTGACCGTATCAACCTGCGCGCCGGGCCGGGTACCGGGTACAAGGTGTTGACGCTCGTCGCAAAGGGTACCGAGGTCCGGGTCGTGGGTAGCCGCGGCGATTGGCACCTGGTGATGCAGCCTGATGCCGCCGGAAAGACCGCATGGATTCACAGAAGTCTCGTGAGCAAGGTCGGGAGTTAGGACATAATCCCTGCAATTGATCGGGTGCCATTGGGAGAAAAAACATGACAGCGACAAGTCAGGCGTCATCCGGCGGTGGTTGGTTTTCGAAGCTGATCGTGGTCGTGCTGCTCGCCGTTGCGATCGCGCTGTACTTGCGGATCGTCATGGTCGATGCCCAGCGACAGGGCGCGGCGACAGAGGAAAACCCGCGGGCCAGCGTGCGTGTCATCGACAGCGATACCGATATCGATACGGCGTCGGTGTCTGTCCCGAGCGCGGCCCCA
>CBFCWF010000073.1:0-17027 GCA_965601425.1 uncultured Chromatiaceae bacterium
GGCAACAACAAGGTTCATCGGCAGCTGAGGGCAGGCATGAATCCCGAGAAGGTCGTATTCGGTTTCTTTATCGTTCTGGCGTTGACGCTAAACTTCGGGTTTTTCGTCGGGGAGATCGAGAATCCGGCGCATCATCACGTCTATGAGCTGTTTGCGGTCGTGGTCGTCAACCTGGTCGCGACGGTGCTCAAGTTCGGGGACCGCAGCCAGATGGGCGCCTTGCTCCTCGCCACCAGCCTGGTCGCGATGCTGCAGTTGGTCGCTGCGGCGCTGGTCTGGGCGTTTGCCGAACACGTCTATGAGACCGGGCTCTCCCCCGTCGTCATGGCCAGCATCGTTTCGCTGTCGGGCGGCGCGATGCTGGCCAACGTGATCTCGGTCGTCCTGCTGATCATCGAGACCGTGATGCTGCGCCGCTAGACGGCGTCGGGTGACGGTCGCAGCCGGATGCAAAACATCGTCTTTCTGATACTCCGACGGATGCGTCCGCCGCTGCTGACGCTGGTGATGGTCTACGCGGTCGCGGTGCTCGGCCTGACCTTGATCCCTGGCCTGGATGCCGACGGCAACGTTTGGCACATGAGCATCTTTCACGCGTTCTATTTCGTCAGCTACATGGCGACGACCATCGGTTTCGGCGAGATACCTTACGCCTTCACCGATACCCAGCGGCTCTGGGTGAGCCTGTCCCTGTACGCCTCGGTCATAGCCTGGATCTACGCCTTCGGTACCATCCTGGCCCTGGTGCAGGATCGTACTTTTCTGGAGGCACTCGCGGAGTTTCGATTTATGGGCCGGATCCGGCGCATGCGCGAGCCGTTCCACCTGGTCTGCGGCTATGGAGAAACCGGGACTGCGTTGGTCCAGGCGTTGACCGAGAGGGGGCAGCACGCGGTCGTGATCGATATCGACGAGATACGCACCAAGATTGTCCAGCTACAGGACCTGCGCGAATCCGTGCCGGCATTGCATGGCGATGCGGGTGTCACTCGGCACTTGCAGGAGGCCGGCCTGCAGCACCCCGCCTGTGCCGGCGTCGTGGCCCTGACCAATGACAACGCGGCCAACCTGAAAATCGCGATCACCGCGAAGCTGCTCAATCCCGATCTCAAAGTGATCTGTCGCGCGGATTCCCACGACATCGAGGACAACATGGCGTCGTTCGGCACGGACCACATCGTTGATCCCTTCGATACCTTCGCCGGGCACCTCGCGGTCGCGTTCCAGGCGCCCTGTCTGTATCTGTTGCACCGTTGGCTGACCGGCCGCTCGGGGAGCGTGTTGAGCGAGCCTGTCTATCCGCCGCAGGATAGCCACTGGATCGTCTGTGGCTATGGCCGTTTCGGCAAGGCGATCTGCCGGCGCCTGAAGGGCGAGGGCATCCGCGTCGTGCTGGTCGAGGCCCGTCCCGAGGTCACCGGGGAACCGCGCGACACCGAATTCGTGATCGGCCGCGGTACCGAGGCCGACACGCTCGAGGAGGCCGGGATCGAACACGCGGCGGGTCTCGTCGCCGGGACCGACGACGACGCCAACAACCTCTCGATCGTGATGACCGCACGCGAGCTGAATTCCAAGCTGTTCGTGATCGTGCGTCAAAACCAGCACGACAACCGCGACATCATCGCGGCGGTCGGCGCGGACATGGTGATGCACCCGAGTGCGATCATTGCGGACAAGATCCGGGTCCTGCTCGGGACGCCAATGCTGTACGAGTTCATGTCGCTGGCCCTGTACCAGGACGAGAGCTGGGCCTGCGAGTTGGCCAGCCGGGTCGCGGCCCTGGTGCGGGACGAGGTACCGGATATCTGCGAGTGGTCGGTGGATGCGGCCGACAGCGGCGGATTGAGTGACTATCTGGCGCAGGGGGGGCAGTTCACGGTCGAGGACCTGCTGCGCGACCCCTGGCAACGCCGACGCGGCCTCAAGGCGCTGGTGCTGCTCATTCACCGGCGCAACGACAGGCTACTGCTGCCCGAGCCGCAGACGCCGCTCAAGGCCGGCGACCGCCTGTTGATGTGCGGCAACCGGTCGGCGTTCACGCGGATGACCTGGACGGTATCGCACCGCCACACCCTGGACTACGTCAAGACCGGGCAGGATCGGCCTCAGGGCTGGTTGTGGCGCCGCCTGTCGGGTGACGACAAGTGGTGACACGGTCGGGCCGGGCTTCGGCTAGAATCGCTGGCCTGGCCGGCCTGCAGCATCTCGGATGCTGTGCACGGCTCGGGTCCAAGATCAAGCGTGCCAGACAACAACACCACGAAGGAGATCCAGATGAAACATCTCATACCAACCATTGCGCTGCTTATCGGCATGAGCGGTGTCGCACAGGCGGGCAGCAAGACCGAGATCGAAACCCCGGCCTTCGACACGGCGGTCGCGCGGCAGATGATCGACAGCAGTATCCAGCGCTTCGAGCTCGCCGAGGACGTCAGCGTCGATGACGCGGTGGCCTCGATGGAACTGCGCGCCAACATGCTGAACTTCAAGCTGGTCGCCGATCTTCCCCTCTCGGAACAGGTCAAGGCGATGGGGCAGGACGCCAACTACATGCGTATCCTGGCATTCTGTGATGCGCTGATCGCGAAGAAGATGGTCGAGTACGACATCATTTTCGCCGGGTTCCTGCCGTGCCGCATCGCGGTCGTGGAAGACAGCAACGGCAAGGGCTGGATCATTACGATGAACATGGACATGATGCTGCACGCCGTCGACCTGCCGGAAGACCTCCAGCCGCTGGCGAAGAAGGTGCGCGACACCATCTACAGCATCGTCGATGCCGGGGTGAACGGCGACCTCTGACCGGACCGGGCGCCACGCGTCTCCGACCGGCCCAAAGTGGCCGGTTTTTTGTCCGGTTTCCCTGATCTGGGCCAAGTTTTTGACCGAAAAGCCTGTCTTGATAGGCTTTTTCGTATGCGATACTCGCCCACGGCAATAGCCGGCGACAAAAATAATCAACAGACCGGCCGATCGCGCCGGCGCGCTCCCCGGCGACTGCCGGAGCAGTACCTTGGCCTGTTTGAACCCGATGAATCGAGTAGCTGCGAAGGCCCGGTTGTTGAGGGCAGTTTGTTGCTTACGCGACATCGCACCGCCCTCTGGAGGAGGAGAAAATGGCACACATCGTGATTCTCGGCGCCGGGACAGGCGGCATGCCCGCCGCCTACGAACTGCGCGAGGAACTGGGCAGCGAGCACGAAGTCACCGTCGTCAACGAGCGGGATTATTTCCAGTTCGTACCGTCCAACCCATGGGTCGCCGTGGGTTGGCGCGATCGGAACAGCATCACTTTCGACATTCGCCCTCACCTCGAGCGGAAGGGCATCAATTTCCTTGCCAAACGCTGCGAAAAAATTGACGCGGTTACGAGCACCCTGCACTTTGAGGACGGCGAGACGCTGGCCTACGACTACCTGGTCATCGCGACCGGGCCCCGCCTGGCGTTCGAGGAGGTCGAGGGCGCGGGCCCGGGGAGCGGCAATACCGCCTCGGTCTGCACCGTAGATCATGCGGAGGCGGCCTACGATCAATACAAGGCGCTGCTCGACGATCCGGGACATGTCGTGGTCGGCGCGATGCCTTTCGCCTCGTGTTTTGGTCCGGCCTACGAGTTTGCGTTCATCATGGATGCCGACCTGCGCAAGCGGAAGATGCGCGACCGCGTCCCGATGACCTTTGTCACCTCAGAGCCCTATATCGGCCACCTCGGGCTCGGCGGCGTCGGCGATTCGCAAGGCATGCTCGAGAGCGAGATGCGCAACCACCACATAAAGTGGATCACCAATGCCAAGGTGACCAAGGTGGAGGCGGGCAAGATGTATGCAGAGGAGTACGACAATGCCGGCCACAAGGTCAAAGACCACGAGATCGAGTTCAAGTTCTCGATGATGCTGCCCGCGTTCAAAGGCGTCGATGCGGTAATGAACGTGGAGGGCCTGTGCAATCCGCGCGGTTTCGTGTTCGTCGACGAGTTCCAGCGCAATCCGACCTACAAGAACATCTATTCGGCCGGTGTCTGTATCGCGATCCCGCCGGTCGAGGCCACCGCGGTCCCGACCGGTGCCCCGAAGACCGGTTACATGATCGAATCGATGGTCACTGCGATCGTGCACAATATTCACAACGAGCTCCAGGGCCGGGAGCCCGCTCAGAAGGGCACCTGGAACGCGATCTGCCTCGCCGACATGGGCGATACCGGCGCCGCATTCGTGGCCCTGCCGCAGATTCCTCCACGTAACGTCGCCTGGTTCAAGAAGGGAAAGTGGGTGCACATGGCGAAGATCGCGTTCGAAAAGTACTTCATTCGCAAGATGAAGAAGGGGACTTCGGAGCCGATCTACGAGAAGTACATCCTGAGGATGCTGGGTATCAATCGCCTCAAGTAGCGCGGAAAGGCGATCCGGCGTCGTGAGAAGCCCGGCCTTCGCGCCGGGCTTTTTCGATCAGGGGCCGGGAATGCGATGCAGCCTCCGGCGGCCCCGGTGCGGCCGTTGGACCGACCCCATGCGCTGTGGGGGCAGCCGGGTCGTGGCCTTTGCTATCATCCCGTTCTGGGTTCCGGGCAGCAGAGATCGAGTGGGCATGGGCATTTCAGCGATCACACGACGGCGGTCAGTCGCGGTGCGGGTCGGCGACGTGTTGGTCGGCGGCGACGCGCCTATCCTGGTGCAGTCGATGACCAATACCGATACCGCCGACGTGGCCGCGACGATCGATCAGGTCGCCGCGCTGGCGCGTGCGGGCTCGGAACTCGTCCGCATCACGGTCAACAGCGAAGCGGCCGCCCGGGCAGTCCCCGCGATCCGCGACGGCCTGGACGCGCGCGGTGTCGGCGTACCCCTGGTGGGGGATTTCCATTTCAACGGACACCGCCTGCTCAGCCAACATCCGGCATGCGGTGAGGCCCTGGCGAAATACCGGATAAACCCGGGCAACGTGGGCAGTGGCGAAAAGCGTGACGCGCAGTTCGCTACGATGATCGAGCGCGCGATCGACAACGGCAAGGCCGTGCGGATCGGGGTGAACTGGGGGTCACTGGACAAGGCCCTGGTGGCGCGGATGATGGACGAGAACGCGACCGCGGCCGAGCCGCTGGACGCCGACCAGATGATGCGCGAGGTCATGGTTACGTCAGCGCTGCAAAGCGCGGCGCGGGCCGAGCAGATCGGGCTCGGACGGGATCGCATCATCCTTTCGTGCAAGATGAGCCGCGTACAGGATCTGATCGGCGTGTACCGCGCGCTCGCGGCACGCTGTGACTATGCGCTCCACCTTGGTCTGACCGAGGCCGGCATGGGGACCAAGGGCATCGTCGCGTCAACGGCGGCATTGGCGGTGTTGTTGCACGACGGCATCGGCGACACGATCCGCATTTCTTTGACGCCCGAGCCCGGCGGCGACCGCACGCGCGAGGTGCGGGTCGGGCAGGAAATCCTGCAATCGATGGGGCTGCGCGCGTTCATGCCGGCGGTGATCGCCTGTCCCGGTTGCGGGCGCACCACGAGCACCTACTTCCAGCAGCTTGCGCAGGACATCCAGGCCTACCTGCGCGAACAGATGCCGCGCTGGCGCGCGCGCTACCCCGGCGTCGAGTCCATGGACGTCGCGGTGATGGGCTGCGTCGTCAACGGTCCCGGCGAGAGCAAGCACGCGAATATCGGTATCAGCCTGCCCGGTACCGGTGAGCACCCGTCGGCGCCGGTGTACGTCGACGGGAAAAAGACGGTCACGCTCAAGGGCGACCGGATCGCAACCGAGTTTCAGGCGATCGTCGATGACTATGTGCGCAGCCACTACGGTGCCGGGCCGGCACCGCGGGATCATTGATGCCCGCGCGCCGCACCGACCGGTCGGTGGACCGCGCCGCACCCAGTTCAGCCAACAAAAAAACACAGGAGGCTTCGATGAAAAGATCGCTGTTCGCCCTCGCGATCGGTGCAGCCGTGCACGCGGTACCTGCGGTCGCCGAGGACAGCATGACCATTCAGGTCAACCGGATGACCATGGAGACGGCCGCGACGATCGCCCGTGGTGCGGTCGACGCGTGCCGGGAGAAGGGCATCCAGATCGGCGTGACCGTCGTCGACCGCGACGGGATTCCGCAGGCGGTGTTGCGCGACACCATTGCACCGGCGATCACGCTGCCGATCTCGAAGGGCAAGGCCTATGCCGCGGTGATGTTCAATGTGCCGACGGCGGCGTTGGCCGACAGGGCGAATACGCCCATCGGCCGGGTGCCGGGCCTGGTCATGTCGGCCGGCGGTCTGCCGATCCAGGTCGGTGGCTCGCTGCTGGGCGGGGTCGGCGTCTCCGGTGCCCCGAGCGGAGAGACCGATGCGGCGTGTGCCAAGGCCGGGGTCGACGCGGTACAGACCGATCTCGAGATGTCCATGTAGCCCCCGCCGGGTGGCTTGATGTCGCTCCGGGGTCCGGCGCGTATCCCTCAGCCGGTGAGCAGCGCCTCGAGCCGGTCCGTGTCGACCGCGAAGCGGTTGCCGCCCAGGTCCGTCAAGAGCCCCCGGCGCCGGAAATCGGCGATGGTGCGGCTCGCGGTCTCGGTCGTGATTCCCAGCATCGCGCCCAGATCCT
Source organism: uncultured Chromatiaceae bacterium (assembly GCA_965601425.1). Lineage (GTDB taxonomy): Bacteria > Pseudomonadota > Gammaproteobacteria > Chromatiales > Chromatiaceae > Thiosocius. The sequence continues at coordinate 6,595 of CBFCWF010000073.1, forward strand.
CGCGTCCGAACAGTGTGCACTCGGGACGTTCGCCCTCGTGGGTCAGGCGGAGCAGCAGGCGCGCGACCCGCTCGCGGGCCGGCCCGGTCGACAGTTCCGTCAGCCACAGGTCCGCTTCGCTGAGCGCCCGCTGCCAGCGCTTGAGCAGTTCGACATGCAGCTCGGGGTTGTCGTCGCTGAGGATCTTGACCGTGGCGACTGGCAGGCAGCAGACTTCGGTGGCCTGCATGACGACCGCGTCGTGCTCGTAGGGCCTGCCGATCAGGGCCTCCAGGCCGGTCACGTCGGCCTGTCTGACCAGGCGCACGATGCGTTGCGAGCCGTCGGGCAGGAACTGCGCCAGCTTGACCAGGCCGCTGCGGACCGTGAACAACCGGTCGCCGGACTCCCCGGCGTGGTACAAGGCCTGCCCGGGTTGCATCACGAACTGGTTGATCGGGTGATGGATCTTTTCGAAGTCACCCTCTTTGAGGCCGGCGAACAGTGCCGAGGCGCGTAGGCTGCAGTCCCTGCAGTCCGCCTCGCCTGACCATGCCTCTTTAAACGGGATCCGTACGCTCATGGCAGACATGTTAGCGATTCGGCCCGTTCGGGGGTATCGGTAGTTGCGTGCCAATGCGTTCCGCGATGCGGGGCCAGGCCGTACCGGCGGTGAGTCGGCGTACAGATTCAGCGGGGTCGATACGGACTGATGACCACACGACAGCACGACTGGGAGCGGCGCTACAGCGAGGGCAGGACCGGCTGGGACCGAGGCGCGGTCAGCCCGGCGCTGGCGCATTGGCTGGCCGCTGGCCTGCTGCCACAGGGCCGGGTCCTGGTCCCGGGTTGCGGGCACGGCCACGAGGTTGCGGCACTGGTGCGCGCCGGCTGCCAGGTAACCGCCGTCGATATCGCCGCGCAGCCGGTGATGCGCCTGAGGGGCCAACTCGCAGCTCTCGGCCTGCAGGCCCACGTCGTGCACGCCGATCTGTTGCAGTGGCAGCCGGCCGAGCCATTCGACGCCGTGTATGAACAGACCTGCCTGTGCGCGATCGATCCCGCGCACTGGGCGGCATACGAGCGTCGCCTCGCCGACTGGCTCGTGCCCGGCGGCCACCTGCTCGCGCTGTTCATGCAGACCGGGCGCAAGGGCGGTCCGCCGTTCGACTGCCCGGTGCCGAGCATGCGTTCCCTGTTCGCCGCGACGCGCTGGCAATGGTCGTCGCAGCCGGCGCTCGACGTGCCGCATCCGACCGGGCTTGCCGAACGGGGGTACGTACTGACCCGGCGCTGACCAGGTGCCGAGACAGCGGCTTTGTGTCAGCATCCGTCCCCGATGGCCATACTTACCCTGCGAAAACTCTCCCTGAGCTACGGCGACCCGCCGTTGATCGACCGTGTCGATCTGTCGATCGATGCCGGTGAACGCATCTGTCTGCTCGGTCGAAACGGCGAGGGCAAGTCCACACTGCTGCGCCTGATCGCCGGTGACCTCGGGGCGGACGACGGCGAGCGCGTCCCGAGCCAGGGCGTGCGCATCGCGCGCCTCACACAGGAGATGCCCGAGCAGCTGCATGGCAGCGTGTTCGATGTGGTCGCCGACGGGGTCGGCGCGACGGCCGAACTGATCAAGCGTTATCACGCCGCGAGTCAGGCGCTCGCCGAGACCGGGGACGATGCGGCGCTGGCCCGGTTGGAGCAGATCCAGCACGCGCTCGAGGCAGCCGACGGCTGGCGCATGGAGCAGCAGGTCGAGCGCGTGATCTCGCGCATGCAGCTCGACGCCGACGACGCCTTTGACGCGCTGTCCGGCGGCATGAAGCGCCGGGTGCTGCTGGCGCGGGCACTGGCCGCCGAGCCACAGCTGTTGTTGCTCGACGAACCCACCAACCACCTCGACCTCGAGTCCATCACCTGGCTCGAGGATTTCCTGCTCAACTGGTCCGGCACACTGGTCTTCATCACCCATGACCGCGGCTTCCTGCAACGGCTGGCGACCCGCATCGTCGAGCTCGATCGCGGCCGAATCGCCGACTTTCCCGGCGACTATGCGAACTACCTGCGCCGACGCGAGGAGAGGGACAATGCCGAGGCGCTGGAGCAGGCGCGCTTCGACAAGCGGCTCGCCCAGGAAGAGGTGTGGGTGCGCCAGGGCATCAAGGCGCGCCGCACGCGCAACGAGGGTCGGGTGCGGCGGCTCGAGGCGATGCGGCGGGCGTATGGTGAACGGCGCAATCGCCAGGGTACCGCCAGGCTCACGACGAACAGCGCGGAACGCTCCGGCAAGCTGGTCTGTGAGGCGGTCGATGTCAGCTACGCCTGGGGCGGTCAGCCGATCATCAGGGACTTCTCGACAACGATACTGCGCGGCGACCGCATCGGTGTCATAGGACCGAACGGCTGCGGCAAGACCACGCTGCTCAACCTGCTGCTGGGTCACCTGCAGCCGGACAGCGGCCGGATCGAACGCGGAACGAAACTCGAGGTGGCCTATTTCGACCAGCTGCGCGACCAGCTCGACCTGGACAAGGACGTGCTCGACAACGTGGCCGGGGGCAGCGACAAGGTCAGCATCAATGGTCGGGAAAGGCACGTGATCAGCTACCTGCAGGACTTCCTTTTTCCGCCGAAACGCTGCCGCCAGCCGGCCCGCGCGCTGTCGGGCGGCGAGCGCAACCGGTTGTTGCTGGCCAAGCTGTTTACGCGTCCGGCCAACGTGCTGGTGATGGACGAGCCGACCAACGACCTCGACCTCGAGACCCTCGAGCTGCTCGAGGAACTGCTGCTCGATTTCGACGGCACGCTGCTGCTGGTCAGTCATGACCGCGCCTTTCTCGACAACGTCGTCACCAGTACGCTGGTGTTCGAGGGTGAGGGCCGGGTGAACGGCTATGTTGGCGGCTACCAGGACTGGTTGCGTCAGCGTGCCGCCCAGGCCACCGCTGCCCGGCCCGCATTGTCGGCCAGGGCCGTCGGCGACAAGGCGCCGGTCACGCAGGCGCCGACACCGGGCGCCCGGCGGAAGAAACTCAGCTACATGGACCAGCGCGAGCTCGACCAGCTGCCGGCGCGCATCGAGGCGCTGGAGGCGGAACTCGGGGAGATCCAGGATGCGTTGGGCGACCCCGGTCTGTACCGGGAGTCACCGGAGCGGGTCACGGATCTCAATGCGCGCCTGCAGCAGACCGAGCAGACACTCGCGGCGGCCTACGATCGCTGGGCGACGCTCGAGGGCTGACCCGGATGGCGCCGACTCGGACAGGCAGCAGGTATCATTCGGCGCGACGGCGCATGGGATTCGCCGGCCGCTGCCACATCGCGGCCGCAGGTGCGCCCCGTCGGGCCGATTCTCTGCCTTCCGCGGCGCGCGGGGGGCCGGCGTGCGACGACCGGCGCTTTTCTGCAATCCATTGAGGTGTCGCCGTGGTTCAGGTTTTGTTGCGCATCGCGGTCTGGGTCCTGGTGCTGGGGATCGCTTACCTGGTGTTCGGCCCGGATCTGTTCGATTCGTCAGGCGGCTCCAGCCCGTTCGAGCATGATGCGGCGCTGTTTCTTCCACCGCCGAGGTCGCAACGTCTGGTCGCGCTGGACCGCGTTCGGGGTGAGCGGGAACTGGACCCGGCCGAGGCGGCCGAGTACCGGTTGCTGGCCGAGCAAAGGCAGTCTGCGTTCTGGCAGCGGGACGGCCTCTCGGTGGACCAGGCGTTGTCCGGGGTCAGCGCCGGTCGGCGGGCGGAGCTGCTGCGGCTGCTCGAGCAGCGCGGCGCGACCCGTGAGGAGGCGGCCGTGTTCCTGCTCGTCGTCGAACGTGATCACCCGGGTCTGCTGCGCGATCGCGACTAGCGGACCACGCGGGAACTGCGGTAACCGTCCGCCGATTCACGCGTCGCTTGACAAGGCACGCAACCGCCGGAACCTGGGCCGACCACGCTTGTCTGATCGGCGGCGAACCCAAACCCAGAATGACTACACCAAGAGGGGACGACATGAGAATAGGCTGGTTCACCTTGCCGATGGCCATACTGTTTGCGGCACCTTCGGGCCACGCGGCGGACAATATGAAGGCATTCCCGCCCGCCGAGGCCGGCATGGTCCGGCACGTGCTGCACCTGCCGCCGCAGGACGACGAGTCGGCCTTCAAGGTGGAGCTGATCGTTGGCAAGACCGTGCTGCTGGACGCGCACAATCGCTATTTCTTCGGTGGCGGGATCGAGTCCGAGACCATCGAGGGCTGGGGATACACGCGCTATCGGGTCGACGCACTCGGGCCGATGGCCGGTACCCTGATGGCGGTCGACCCGGATGCCCCCAAGGTGCCACGCTTCGTCGCGCTCGGCGGCGAACCCTACCTGATCCGTTACAACAGCCGCCTGCCCGTCGTCGTTTATGTCCCGGAAGGTGTCGAGGTACGTTACCGTGTCTGGCGTGCCGGGTCGGCGACCCCGACGATCGAGCGCGGTTGAAGACGACCGCAGGCCGGCGGAAGACAAGCGCCGGCCCGCGGCGGGCCTGTCCGGCGATCAGTAGTGGGTCGGATCGGTCAGCCAGTAGAAGCGATGGGGCGGCACAACGAGGTGGTCCTTGAACTGGGCCGGTGACTGGCCCGAGTAGAGGTCGCGCAGCCCGCCGAACGCGAAATGGCCGCGGTTCGCCAGGTCACTCAGCGTCAGCGACTGCGGCATGGCGTCGAAGTTGCCGACCACCAGCACGCTGTCATTGAGCTGGAAGGGGTTGTTGCGCATGAACACGAACAGGTGCGGGTTGCCGGTCGGGATCAGGGTGCGGTTGTTGTAGTCGGCGAACGCCGGTGTGCTCTTGCGCACCGCGATCATCTTCTGCAGCCCCATGAAGATGCGTTGCTCCACCGAGCCGTGGCGCCTGCGCAGCTCGGCCTTGTCCCAGTCGATGCGTGGCCGGTGTATCCAGCGGCTGTCCTTGGCCTTGAACTCGTCCTGTAGGAAATTCTGATCGTTCAGCGTGCCGATCTCGTCCCCGTACCAGAGCAGCGGGATGCCGCCGAAGGACATGATCATGCTGTGCAGCAGCAGGATCATGTCGATGCTGTCGTCGATGGCCTTCTGGTCGCCGGATTCGAGCGCGCTCTCCAGGCCGGCCAGCGACGCGAGTGAGCCCGAGATCCGCGCGTCCCCGGTCTTTTCGTTGCGGCCGAAGGGTTGGCCGCGGGCCGGCGAGCCCTCGAAGACGCCGGTGAAATAGTCCACCAGGAAGTGGCGGTGTGCGGAGGGATCGTAGCCGCATTTGACGATATCGGCATCGTCGAAGCCCAGGCCGATGTCGTCATGGCAGCGCACATAGTTGAGCCAGGTCGCGCGGTCCAGTTTGTCCGGCAGGCTGCGGATCCCCTGATCCAGCAGCTTGGCGTTCTTGGTCGCGACCGCCTCCCAGAGCAGCGCCATGAAGGTCGCGTTGTACGCGATTTCGCATTCCTTCGCGATCACCGCATCTTCGCCGAAGTACTTGATGATCTCGACCGGGGCAACGATGGCCTCGGCGATGAACAGCACGCCCGGCGCGGTGACCTGGCTGCAGTCTTTCATGAGCTGCAGTATCAGGTGCGCCTCGCGCTCGTTCTGGCAGATGGTGCCGATCTTCTTCCACAGAAACGCTACCGCATCCAGGCGCACGATATCGGCGCCCTGGTTGGCCCAGAAGAGGATGATGTCCAGCATTTCGATGAACACGGTGGGATTGCTGTAATTGAGATCCCACTGGTAATGATTGAACACCGTCATTACCCATTTGCCCATCGCCTCGTCGTAGACGAAGTTGCCCGGTGACGTCTCGGGGAAGATCTCGGGCATGGTCTCTTCGAACATGTCCGGGACGTCCCGATTGTCGAAAATATAGTAGTAGTCGCGATAGCGCGCCTCGCCGGCGCGTGCGCGGCGGGCCCATTCGTGTTCGTCGGAGGTATGGTTCACAACGACGTCGAGCGTGACCAGCATGTTGCGCCTGCGCAGGTCGGCAGTCATGTCGCGCAGCCCCGCGAGCGTGCCGATCCGTGCATCGATGTTGCGGAAATCACTCACTGCATAGCCGCCGTCGCTGGCGCCCTTGGGACACTCGAGTACCGGCATGATGTGCAGCATGTTGATGCCCAGTTCCTGCAGATAGCCCAGGTGCGAGCGCAGACCCTCGAGGTCTCCGGCGAAACCGTCGGCGTAGAGTGCCATGCCGACCCACTCCTGACTCAGGAACCAGTTGTGCTGCTTCTCGCGCCGGATGTCGATCTTCTTAAGTTCCGGCTGGCGTTCGATGTAGTTGGTGGCCATCACCTCGACCAGGCGCACCATCTGCTTGGCGAAGTCCTCACGCTTGCCGTAGAGGTGGTGGAACAGCGAATAGATCGCGTAGAAGTTGGCGCCGAGCCGGGTATAGAAATGCCGCAGGTCGCGCTTGCGGATGTCCGGCTTGAGTTCGTCCAGTATCTGGTTCAGCAGCGAATGGGAAACCTGTTCGTACATGACTACGCCCGGTCGAGGTCCCACTGGTCGATGAAGGTACGGTAGAAGTCGCGATCGTTCACGGTCGCGCCGCGCCTGCCGACCACGCCGGACGCGAAGGCCTGGGCGCGCCGTAGCATGACCTCCGGCGGCCAGCCGCTCGCCAGGCCAAGGATGATCACCGACGCGAACGCGTCACCGGCACCGACCGTATCGACCACATCGATGTCCCGGTCGGGGCTTGCGTGGATGCAGTCGCCGCCGGCGGTCCACAGCTCCGCGCCGTCCGCGCCGTGGGTCACGATCAGTCCGGCGAGCCGGTAGGCGCTCAGAAAATCGGCCGCGGCCGAGGGCCCGGCCGATCCGGCGGTCTGCAGTTCCGCGAGTTCGTGCACATTGAGCTTGACCCAGTGTGCCCCGTGCAGCATGTGCTGCATCGTGGTGCGCCGCCACCAGGGCGGGCGCAGGTTCACGTCGACGAACAGCGTACTGGGTCCGGCGGCGCGAAGCCTTTCCAGGGTCGCCTGCGAGCCGGCCTCGCGCAGCGCCAGGCTGCCGTGATAGAGCAGGCGGCAGTCCCCGGGCGCCGCGTCGATGCTGATCGCGTCGAACGCGCTGGGGCAGACGATGTCATAGCTCGGCTCGCCATGGTCGAAGCGGACCTCGACGCGGCCCGTGGGCAGCCGCGGATCGATGCCGACGCCCCCCGTCTGCATGCCCCATTCCGCCATCGCGCTGCGAATCTGGGCTCCTTCGGCATCGTCGCCGACGCGACTGATGAAGTAAGGGTCCTGACCGAACGCCTGCAGGTGCCAGGCGACGTTGAACGGCGCACCGCCCAGTACCCGCTGCCCATCGGGAAAATGATCGAACAGCACCTCGCCGAACAGGCACAAGCGGCCCCCGCTCATGGCTGCTGACCCGCGACCGGAGACTCCATCCACGGGACCGTGTCCGGATGGTAGTGTGCAATGCCCTCGAGCATCCCGGCGCTGTAATTGCCGTTCATGCCCATGAAGCCGCCCTGCGCAATGTAGAGCTGCTCTGAACAATCACCTTCACGGGCCAGGCGCCGCGCAAGGTCGCGCACCTCCGGGTGGCTGTTGGCAACCAGTACGGCCGGGATCGGGCTCGCCAGCACCTCTATGTCGTTGCCGCTGTCGCCGCAGAAGACCGTTTCGGATCGATCGAAGCCATGCATCCCCATCAGGGCCTCGATCGCGTGATACTTCGAGGCGCGCGCCGGCAGTACGTCGAGCAGGCCGATGCCTGCCGGCTCGTCGATGCTCCATATCAGGCGTGCCGCCACCCCATGCTCGCGCAGGCGCTGCTCGATCCTGTGCGAAAGATCGCGGCGATCGCTCTGCAACGGCACGTAATAGCTGACCTTGTAGTCGTTCTGCTTGGCGCCCTCCTGCAGGCGCAACGCGGACATGTCGATCAGCAGTGACTTGATGTCGCGATGCCCGTGGCCGCGCCAGTCCTTGCCGATCTCGGCCTCCCAGGCCGCCTGGCGGACCCAGTCCTGCTGCGGGTCGACGCGGTAAATGGTCGTGCCGACGTCGCCGATGACGAAATCGGGCAGCGGCAGCTGGTAATAGGTGATGGCCTTCTGTACCAGAACGCGGTGGCGCCCGGTCACGTAGGCGAGCATGACCTCCGGGCGCCCAGCCAGCGCGGCGAAGCGGATGCGCGCCTGCGGCGACTCGGACTGCGGCCCGTTCGGGATCAGGGTTCGATCCAGATCGGTACAGATCAGCAGCTGTTCGGTCATTCCTGCTCCGGCACGTGGCAGCTGCCAAAGAAGTCGTAGTGATCGATCGCCTCGAGTATCCCCAGTGCGTGGGCCTGGGACGCGAAATAGATCCGCTCCTGGTCCACCAGCTGCGACAGTTCCTCGTGGTGTCGGTTGCCGACCACGGCGGCCAGCGTGTTGCCGCGCATCATGTCCTCGTCGCCGCCCGAGCCGCCGACCGCGAGGATGTGTTCCAGTGGTATCTCGAGGCGCTGAGACACATAGCGCAGCGCCTGGCCCTTGGAGGCCCGAGACGGCACGATGTCGAGGAACTGCCCGAACGAGCAGATCACGTTCGCGGTCAGCTCTTCCTGCCGAATCAGATTCGTGATCTCGTCGATCGACGGGGCCTTCTGCGCATCATGGAAGTACGAGATCTTGAACGGTGTCTGTTCCTTCTTGGATTGCGGCTCGAGCCCGGGCAGGCCATTCAATACGCGGCGGACCTGCTTGGGGTTCCAGTGGTGGTCGATGTGGTCCGCCCAGTAGTCGTCCTCGGTCAGTGCCTGGCCGTAGTGGATGCGCGTGCCCAGGCTGCTGATCAGCACATCGGGCGTCGGGATGCCCTGCTTTTTCATCAGCGCGAGCGCCGAATCGATCCGGCGACCGGTTGCGATACCGAAGGTCACGCACCTGCGGTTTTCGCGCATCACCTCGACGAAGCGTTTGAGCGCCAGGCCGTCGCCGACCAGGTTCTGGTCCAGGTCGGTGAAGATGGCGCGATCCCGGTAGCGGATGCTGCGCGACACGCGCTGCTCGCGCGGGATCGGTTCGTACCTGTCGGACAGCCCGCCCAGCCTGTCGAGATAGGTCTCGGCATGCGCCTCCCACGAGTAGTGTCGTTTGACGCCTTCGATGCCGTTGCGCGAGGCACGCGTCCAGACCGCCTTGTCGCGCAGCAGCTTGAGCAGTGCGCTGGTGATCGCCGCGCTGTCCAGCGGGTCGACCAGTTCGCCGTTGTCGCAGTTTCCAATGATGTCGACCGGCCCGCCGTTCTCGGTTGCGACCACCGGCAGCCCGCTCGCGGCGGCCTCGAGCAGGGTCAGACCGAACGGCTCGGTGAGCGCCGGGTTCACGAACACCCCGCCGCTCGCCGCCACCATCCGGTAGATCTCGGGCACCTCGTCGGCGCGATGGCTCTTGGGTACCGCGGCCCGGCCGTAGAGATCATAGGCGTCGATCAGCAGGAGGATATGGGTCCAGACTGACTGGGCGCCCGGCTCGAGGTCGCGGATGTCGTCGCGGTTGCCGGCGACGACCAACAGGTTGGCCGCCTGCCGCAACGCCTGCGACTCGCCGAAGGCCTCGATCAGCGTCAGTATGTTCTTGCGTTCGTCGGGCCGCGACAGCGCAAGGATCAACGGTTTCCCCGGGTTGCTCAGGAAGCGGTCGACCTGGGCCGCGAATCCGTACCGCTCGTCCTTCGACGGTGGGTGAAACTGCTCCAGGTCGGTGCCGGGCGGGATCACCGCCATGCGTGCCGGGTCGTAGTAGCTGTACAGCCCGTACTGCTGCTCGATCTCGTTGTGCGTGCTGGTCACGACCAGGTCGGCGTTGGCCAGGATCTCTTCCTCGGCGTCGATGCGCCGCGCGATGTTGTAGGTGTGCTCGATCGCCTCGCGCGACAGGCCGCGGGCCAGCAGCCGCTTGCGCTTGTCCCGCCCAAGGGAGTGGCCCGTGTGTATCAGCGGGATACCCAACAGGTTGGACAGGCGCACGCCGACATAACCGGCGTCGGCATAGTGGCTGTGGATGAAGTCGGGCAGGCGCGGCTCACCGTTGAGCCAGTTCACCAGGTTGTCCATCAGGCAGTCGAGGTGGTCCCAGAGCTGCTCCTTCGCGACGTATTCCTCGGGACCGGCGTCGATCCGCACGATCCGCGCCTTGTCCCCCAGCGGCTCGACGGCTTGTGCATAGTCGCTGCTGACCGCCGGGTCGACGATGCGGCGGGTGATCAGGTCGACCTGCGCGACCGCGTCGTTCCTGGCGAGTGCCCGGGCCAGGTCGACCACGTACTTGGTCTGGCCACCGGTATCCGCGTCGCGACCGAGTTCGAGATCGCCGCCGCGGATCAGTCCGTGGACGCTCACGAGGAGGATATAGCTGGCTCTCGGGGCGGTGGTCATGTCGTACAGATGATGTGCCCCCAACTGGCACCAGGCGGCGGGTCAAGATCAAACGCCCGCCGGACA
>CBFCWF010000074.1:0-17021 GCA_965601425.1 uncultured Chromatiaceae bacterium
CGAACAGCAGGCCGCGGCTCATCTGCGCCGTCGCATAAAGCGCGTCTCCGGTGGCCCGGCGGACCAGCCAACTCTTCACGAAACCGAACATGCCGCTGTTGTCGGTTGCCTCGAGCGCTTGCACGGCGCGTCCGGTCCCCAGGTGCGGGGCAGCGATCGTTATCAGGTGCCGGATGCCGAGCGTGCCGTGTCGCACCAGCGTCATGCGCGCGACCACGCCGCCCGCTGAGTGGGCCGCGAGGTTGATCGCTTGCTCCGGATGCCGATTGCGGATCACCTGCAGCATCGCCGCCAGCCAGTCGGCCTGGACCACGACCGGTGCCTGGGAGGGTAGGTTGACGGTGTAGATGGGTCTGTCGCTGTCGCCGCGCTGCACCGGCTGAAACAGCACACCGCGGGTGCTGTAGGCCAGGTTGCCGACGTGGCGGTAGCCTCTTTGCAGCAGGCGATCCATCGCGCCGGCTTCCGCCCAGCTCTGCGCGGTACCGAGATAACCGTGGACCAGCACGAGCACGTCGGCGAACGCCGGTCGAAACGCGAACAGGCTGAGGGCAGCAAGTGTCAACAACCACTTCTTCATTGCAGTTTCCTCGTTGGTGAGCTTGGCTTGATAAAGGCAGGTAATGAACGATCGCCGTATAGTCGTTTTTTGTGCCGCGCAGTTCAAAAGATTTTATAAAAACCCATCGTCGCGCTGAGGCTTTCTGTGGCGATCGACCGCGGCGAAATCCTGCTGATGGTGGATGTGCCGGTGCGCCGGGTTCGAGAGATTCGTGAACTGCTTACCAGCCACCATCCGGCGGTGCAGCCCAAGGGTCAGGAGGTACAGATTCCGGCATTCCCCTGAGTTTTCAGCAGCGCACTGTTAAGACGCTGGAGAAGGGTGCCAAAGGCCCCTCAATGCAGCGGCCTGGGCGGCCTGCGGACTGCGCTGGGCTGGACCAGTGGCAGCGAGGCATGGTGGGCCAGCATGCGCCAGCTGCCGTGGATCAGTCGATAGACGTTGGTCGCGATCACCCGGGCGTGACGTCCTGTCGAGCCGCTACTGACGCGTTCTTCGACCGTGTGCACCGCAAGTCGGGCTTCGGTGGTGGATTGGATCAGCTGGTATTCGACCTGTGGTGGCCGGGTGTCGCGAAAGATCTCTTTCCAACTCGCCAGTACCGCATCGGTGCCCTGCAGTAGCCCGCCGCCGGGGTGGACACAGCTGACCTCGGGCGCGGTCAACCAGATGTCCCCCATTCGATCGATGTCGAGCTCGCGAAAAGCGGCGTAGAAGGCCGCCTCGGTGTCTGAGGGATCTGGAAAGGTCACCGGTTGCCAGGCTGCTGCGCGATGGTTTCAGTCAAGGTAACGCATCTGCCATCCCCGGTACAGGTCGTAGACATGATTGCAGTACTCGGCCCGATTACGAAAACGTCCCGGATCGATCGCGTCGAACAGATAGAAATTCGCGCGGTTGTTCTGAGTGTTCATGATATTGCGTATGTTGCGGATCAGGCTGTGGCGGCCCCAGTGAAAGTCGTGCAGCGCCTCGTAATGGAGGTAAACCGGGACGATCGGTATCCCGGTCTCTAGCGAAATGCCGAACGCCCCATAGCGGAACGCCGGCTGCAACCGCGGTCCCTTTATCCCGCCCTCCGGGTACAGCGCGACCCGCCGCCCGGCAGCGAGGCGGCGTTCGATCTCCTCGGCGGCAAAGGCTCGGGACGCGCGGGAATCCCGTCGCACGAATATCGTGCCGGCCGCCGCGCTGATGCGGCCGACCAGCCACCATTCGCGGACCTGCTGCTTGGCCAGGTTGTCGACGTCGAACAGCGCGGGTATGCCGATGTCCTCGAACGAGGACGGGTGATTCGCGATCAGGATAAAACTGTCCGGCAACCGATGGACATTCTTATGGTGCAGGCGCAGATCGACGCCGAGCGCATGCACCCAGCTGCGACTCCAGGCCTGAAACAGGCGCCGGTACCATGGCCCGAGCCAGCGGGCTGGTAAGAAGCTCAAGGGGTAGAGCAGCAGCGTGAACAGGATCAGTTCCGTCCAGCCCAGCAACAACCACAGCGCGCGCGCCAGCGCCTTTGTCATTACGAACTCAAAGCCCAGTCCCGGATCGCGCGTCCAGTGCGCGGTTTAGCGTGTCGGTGAGTCAAGGAGGCCCTGCATGTAGTCAGCCGTCCTGAATCCGAGCAGCATGCGCGAAACGGCGTGGTCTTCGATCACGATCAGGGTTGGCGTCGCACGGACGCTGAGTTCACGGCTGATTTCCGGGTATTGGGTGATATCGAGCTTAAATACCGGCGCACCCGCGGCCGTCAACTGGCCGACCTCCTTCAACATCGGGCGGCAGGGACCGCACTGTGGACTGTAACAGTAAACCAGGGCGCGACCCGGCTGCTTGGCGAGTGCCGGGAACACGGCGTACAGCGGTTCGGCCGGGCGCCCCTCGGCGGCCCGGGTCGCCACCTGCATATAGAGCAGGTACAGCAACCAGGTTGCAGCCAGACCGACGACCGCATAGATCAGCAGACTCACAAGTGACGCCCACTCCGGGCAGGGTAGAGACGAAAACCCCTAGGTTAGCCGCCGAACGCGACATCGGGTAGTCGGGAAAACGCCGTCTGCCGAATATGCCATCGGGTCGTGATGTGCGACCGCAGGTTCAGTCTTCCGGCCCCCCGTGATCCGGGTCCGACCGGCGGCGCCGGTGTGCCAGTCGCTTGTGCCGCATTGTCCGCAGATTGCGCAGGCTCATGAGCAAGACCCCGATCCCGAGCAACACCAGCAGGACCGCGGCGCTACCGCCGCCATCCCCGTCGTCGGCAGGGGCGGGCCGTGCCAGCGCCGCGGGAGAGCCCGCCAGCAATACCAGGGATACCGTCGCACTATTGTTGGTCGCCACGTCGCGATTCCCCTCGCAGGGTCGGATTATCCGTTTATCGAAGCAACTTCCCTGCCGAGGCGAGAATCATGAGCCTTTACCGATAGATAGCGCGATGCTCAGATGGGATCGCCGGGAAGGATGTAAATTCTGTTGACGTTTCCATTCGGGCGATCGATCAGGTTGTGGCGAACGCTGCCGCTATCCTGGCCATCAGAAATGGACGGAGGACGCAGCTTTGGTGGTGCCGGGAGAGTGGGCGATCCCCGTCGCAGTGATCGGGATGTTGCTGGCGATGTTGTTCATGGCCGCAATGGTCAATCGCTACCAGGCGCATCAAGCGCGTGTGCGGGCGTCGGTGCGGCGTAACCAGATGCGCATCGACGGCATCTCGGACTGCTTGGCCAGTCTGCAAGGCGTGCCTCTGTCGCGCGAACTCAGGGTGGCCCTCCGCGGCGAGATCCTGGCCCGGTATCAGCGGATTCGTCAGCTCTATCCGCGTTTTTCGGATGTCTGCAACAAGATTCGGATGGCCGAACAGGCACTCCAGTCCGAAGGCGCACGGCCGCAGGGCGGCGTCGGCCCAATCGAGGACGACCAGGTGTTCCGAGCGACCGTCGCTGCGCTTGACGCCCTGATCGCGACGGTCGATCAGGCCGATACGATCCAGCCGATTCCGCGCGACGTGCGGGCCATCTTCGGCAGGGAACTCGGGGAGCGACGGGCCGAGGTCATGGCCAGATTTCATCTGATCCAGTCGATGCACTGCGAAAGAGAGGGAAAGCTGACAGGCGCCCGCGGCCACTTGACGACATTGCTGCACATCCTGCGTCAGCGTGGGCCGAGCACGGATTTCGTCCGCGAACTCTACGCGCAGGCGGAAGCGGCCCTTATCGCACTAACCGATCGGCATATCGGTCCACCGACCGGCGCATCGGCGCCAGAGCCCGGCCCCGACCGCCGGCAAACCGCCTGAGAGGCAGTCGGCGATCAGCGCGCCTCGCGTATCACCTTGAGGTCTTCGATGTTGGCGCAGAAGCCCAAGGTGTCGACATCAGCCCTCTCTGCTTGTTCGAGAACCTGATCACAGGCCGACTTCGCGTCACAGGCATCGCAGCGCGCCATGTGGCGCTGAATGTCGACACCTTGCTGCTTGTGCAGGTAGCCCTCCTGGTCGATCCCCAGGAATGTCAGCATGCGAGACAGACGGAGTTCGCGCAGGCCCTGCGCGAGTCCCTCGCGGAAACGATGGCCGGCCCGGAGGTTGCCGAGTATCGCCAGCGGCAGGCGGATCAGCAGGTACAGCATGAGCGCCGCGAGCAACAGCGTAATGATCAGACTTGCAATATCCACGGCCAACCTCCAAACACATATTGTCTGATCTTTGGTCAGGATGCCCGTTTGCACCTTGATCCAGATCAGTCAACGGGTTGAGCCTACTCCGACAGCTTTTGGGGTAGTGACTATTAAAGATCGAACAGATCGTCGGCGGCGTTCCTGAGCGCGTCAGGGTCCGGGCCCGCCTGGTAGGCGCGGTCGGTGGGTTCGAAATAATCGCAGAAATTTGCACGTTCCTTGTCGCTGACCGCCTCGGCAACGGGCTCCTGGCAGTCATTCGGCCGCCCGGGCTCGTAATAGCGGCAGTTGCGGCAGACGTGGGTCTGCTTGCGACACGCTTGGCACTCGCCCTCGCGCTGGTAATGGCTGGCGGTCAATCTGGCCCCACACGACCAGCAGACGCCCTCGGCATTCGGCGACATGGATCCTCCCCGGGCGGTCCCCCGGCGGCTGTCTCGAGGGGCCGGAGTGTAGCGCATCGGGCACCGCCCGCGGCGGACAGCACGGCAGTCGGCCTGGGCGTGGGCTTGACGACGGTGGGTCGATTCATCAGCATCCCCGCAGCGGCGCTCCTGTCTGGTGAAATCGACGATCCCGTCGCATCATGTGTCGTGTGGCACAGCGAACCTGGTCGTTTGATGGAATCCTTCAGCTTGCACCCCCTGCTTTCGGCAGATTGCCATCCGGTCGGCGATTTGGCGCTGTCGCGCGTGCTGTTGTTCAATGACCGTCGCTATCCCTGGGTGATCTTGGTGCCGCGCCGGGTAGGGGTGAGCGAGGTCTACCAGTTGAACGCGGCCGACCGGCAGCGGCTGCTCGACGAGTCCTGCCGCACCGGCGAGCTCATGATGCACGCCTTCGGCGGCCAGAAGCTCAACATCGCCGCGTTGGGCAATATGGTCGCACAGCTGCATATGCACCACGTGGTCCGCGACGCGGCAGATCCCGCGTGGCCGGGCCCGGTCTGGGGACACTCCCCGGCTGTGCCCTATCCCGAGGGTCTGCTGGCAGACCGGATCGCCTTGTTGCGGAGTGGCCTCGGGCTGCCGCGGTGACTGGCACCCGCAGGGACCACGAGGTGATCAGATCGGCAGGCCGAATTCGCCGCGCACCAGCCGTTCCTTGTCATGCCGGCTCAGCCGCTTTACCCGGTATTCCACCCGCTGTGCCTCGCTGCGGTTCCCCAGGGGGTGCGCGTAGACCAGTTCCAGTGGGCCGCGACCGCGCAGGCGGCGTGCCCCGCGGTTCAAGCGATGGGCCTCGATGCGCCGTGCCACGTCGGTGCTGATGCCCGTGTACAGCGAGCCATCCGCACAACGCACCAGATACAGATACCACATAACCCTTCAGTGGCCCGGCAGCCAGTACTCCGATTCGAGCACGGTGAACTGCTTCAAGAATTCGTAGGCATTGCCGGAGAACTCGAGGAAATAGCCGGCGACGCGTCGCCCGCGCCGCATCGTGCGCATCCGCTCGAGCTGGATGCCGTTGTCCGCGAGCGTGGTGCCGATGCGCCGGATCGCGTCTGCCGCGCCGTGCTGCGCCGACGGACTGCGGAATGCGTGGCCGTTGTGGTCCGGTCCGGGCCGAAGCTGCGAAATCAGCAGCGTGCTGCCGGCTTCGTCGGCCGCCAGTGTCATCCGGTAGTTGCCGAGCGCAATCGGTCGGGTAGCACCCTGCCAGATCGAGCAGTCGCGGGTCAGTCTGACCGGATGCTGACAGGTGACGCGATGACCGGCGTAATCCAGCGGGCCGGGCCGCTGCGGCACTGCCAGCGCGTCGGTGGTTGCGAGCAATGCCGAGAAGACGCCTGCGGCGCAACGACAGCATAGGGCCGTGGGTTTGGCGAGAGGCATTACCGAATGCTAGCGCAAAACCACCGACCTGCCAGTGCGCGGTCCGGTGACGATGAAAGGGCCAAGCCCCGCCGGCGCCTTCAGCCGAGTGCGGCCTCGAGTTCGGAGAGATCAGCGGGCACCCTGACCACCGCATGCAGCGGGAACAACGCAGCCAGCTTGGGTACGTGCGGGATCTGGCTGTTGTCGGCCAGCACGACGACCCTCGCACCGGGCGCATAGCGTTGCAGGCTGCGCAACAAGACATCGAGATTGCTCACGTTGGCCCCGGCGTAGTTGTTGCCGTAACCGTAAAAGAAATCGGCGACCAGCAGCGCTGGCGGCTCCCTTTTCAGGTGGCTGATCGCCTTGCGCTGCGCGCTGAAGACGAGCCGCCGATAGTCCAGCGAGTCGCACACGCTCCTGAGGTCGGGGTGGGCCGGGGATTCGATCACATCGTACAAGAGTTTCATCTGGAGGCCCTGCTCACCGGGGCTTGTCACCGTGGTGGTTTGCGTTTTCCGATGATAGCCGCCGTCATCCCGGGGGCAAAATCGCCTTGGTCCGCATCAGTCACCGGCATCACGGATGCTGTTGGATTTCGCAGCCGCTCGGGTGCCGGGCTGGAGCGACAGGATCGCCGGGCGCGGATCGAAAAAGCTGCGAGCTCCCGCAAAGGGCGTTGCAAATGGCAGTGCACCGTAAGACCAAGCCGGAGCGAGCGAGAAACCGCTAGACCGTGACAGGGAAACAGCGAAAACAGGTCGTCAAGCGGGTGTCACGCGCAGATTCATCGATTGCCAGTCGAATCGCGGCCTGTCGCACGACAGTTGCCGTTCCGGCTTGTCAGTGGTGCGGGTCAACCCTCCCGCGTGCCCCGGACGCTGGTCCTGAGGGCCGATGGACGGCTAAACTCCGCGATCGTTGACCCGGAGGAAATCGACCATGCGCCTGATCGTATCTCTCATGATGACCGCCAGCGTATTCTGGGCCGGCGTTGCGCATGCCAGTGACCTCGAGAAGGAGCAGCGTTGGGCCGAACAGGTCGTTGATTCGCTGCTCGACGGCGAGGCGGTGTATCTGAACGACGGGCGGAGCGATTTTCTTGCGCTGGAGACGCCGAGCGCCGAGGCCGGGTCACGCAAGGGCGCGATCCTGATGCACGGCACCGGGGTGCACCCAAACTGGCCGACTGTGGTGCTGCCCCTGCGCGTGGGCCTCACCGACTCCGGCTGGCACACCCTGTCTATACAGATGCCGGTGCTCGCCAATGAGGCAGCACATGCGGCATACGCGGCGATCTATGATTGGGTGCCCGGGCGAATCGATGCCGCGGTAGACCACCTGCGCGGGCAGGGCTTCACCAGCATTGTGCTGATCGCACACAGTCAGGGTGCGACCATGGCCACGTACTATCTCGGAGGCGACCATCGCCCCGTCGACGGCCTTGTTGCCATCGGCATGTCTGCCGGGATACCCGGCGGGCCGATGGACAGTCTGTCGCGGCTGCCGCGGCTGAAACTGCCGATGCTCGACCTTTACGGCACCGAGGATCTGCCCGAGGTGATCGATAGTGCGCCGCAACGGGCTCAGCGCGCGACGCAGGCCGGCTCGGACTACACCCAGCAGCGCGTCGATGGCGCCGACCACTTCTTCGACGGTGAGGAAGCGGAACTCCTGGCCGAGGTCATCGGCTGGCTCGACGCGAGATTCTAGCGGCGCGAGCCGACCGCCGCCGCTTCGCGCGTCGCCGCGGCGGGCATGCCGGCGCTCGGTCTATCGTGCTGCCCGTTTCCGTCAATCGCCTTCCGGTCCCGCCCGCGTCAGCGCGGTGCCGCAATGCCGGCAGTGGTATCTGGTCCGGTTTCGCTGTATGCGGTTATGGCGAGTGGTGCTGAGCTGATGGCGCATGCAGGAGCAGGCATAGTCCCAGCGGCGCTGCCGCTGCAGGCCGGCTTCGTCGAGCGTGTAGTCGTGACAGCGGGCCGGGTCCGGGATACCGAAATGCCGCATGATCGATCGCCACTCGGGGCCATGCGGCCGGACCCGGCCGAAACAGGCCACTGCGACCAGGTGGGCGACCTCGTGGGCGACCGTATGCCGAAGGAAGTGGTCCCGGTGTCGCTGCGCGATGTCGGTGTTGAAGCGCAACTCGGTCTGTCCGCCGACGCGCCAGATCGCCTGGCCAGCGACCCTACCGCGGAGGTCCAGACGCACCCGCGGGTCGGGCAGCTGCGCGCGGTGCGTCATGCACAAGGGAACGGCTGCGCCGAGGAGCGCCTCGACGCGGGCCGCTATTCTTCCAGCGATGTCTTCGCCGGCCGACTTCATCGATGATGTACTCGGCGTCTGCTGGTCGGCCACAGGGCTGTCTCAGTCGGCTATCAGCTGAAGGTATTCCATGCGCGTCGCCTGGGACTCGCGGAATGTGCCCAGCATCACCGAGGTCTTCATGGTGGAGTTCTGCTTCTCCACACCGCGCATCTTCATGCACAAATGCTCGGCTTCGATGGTGACCGCGACACCAGCGGGCTGGATCACCTCGCTGATCGCATCGGCAATCTGCACCGTGAGATTTTCCTGGATCTGCAGCCTGCGTGCATACATGTCCACGATGCGCGCGATTTTCGACAGGCCGATCACCTTGCCGCGCGGCAGGTAGGCCACATGGGCGCGCCCGATGAAAGGCAGGATGTGATGCTCACAGAGCGAGTACAACTCGATATCCTTGACGATCACCATGTCATCGTTGCTGCTTGGAAAGATCGCGCCATTGAGTACCGACGCCAGGTTCTGCCCGTAGCCACGACACAGGTAAGCGATCGCATTGGCCGCCCGTTCCGGGGTCTTGATGAGCCCTTCCCGCTGAAGATCTTCCCCCAGTCCTTCAATAATGGCTGCGAAGTGTGATTGAAGCTGCCCGATCTGCATAGCGACTCCGTTGGTCGTGGGAATTTTCGCGGCGCGCAGCAGCGCGCAGGCTGGATTTCCGCGGCCGCGACGCCCGTGGCCTCGGCCCCGTCACCACGCTGATGCGCTGCAACGTTCAGATGAAGGCTGCGGCCGCGAACATGACGGCGGCGAGGATGGAAAGCATGATCGCCGATTGTTTCCAGTTGTTGTAGTTCAGGTACAGGGCGTTCCGGTGCGGCACCACGACCGCCAGGAGGGCGCCCAACAGGCTCGCGCCACCGACGACGAGAAAGAACTTCTGCAGCCATTCGCGTTTGATGCCGGAGGAGCCCGATACGCCGCCGCCGATGGTTTCGAACTTGTTGGCGAGTGCCGGTTCGGTCAGTAGGGCGAGGAAGACGACGAGCAGCCACGCCGATCCGAGTTGCTTCATGTGGCTGATCATTTGCTGGTCTTGTTCACTGGTGTGAGGCCCCGGCCCTGAGCTTTCCGGTATCCAGGCATCGCGTGATCTCTTGCGCAGGTACCGGCTTTCCCAGTAGATAACCCTGCAGGAGGTCGCACCCGGCGTCGCAAAGCCAACGCCGCTGTGCCGCTGTCTCGACCCCTTCCGCGACTACCTGCAGTCCCAGCGCATGCGCCATCAGCACGATCGCTTTCACGATCGCACTGCTGTGGCTGTCGTCGGGCAGATCGCGAATAAACGATCGATCGATCTTGAGCTTGCTGATCGGCAGTCGCTTGAGCTGGCTGAGGGACGAATGTCCGGTCCCAAAGTCGTCCATCGCGATCTTCATCCCCACCTGTTCGCGTATCTCCGCGAGTTGCTGCAGCGCGTAGCCACCATCTTCGACGAGCAGACTTTCGGTGATCTCGAATTCCAGGCACTCGGGCCGCAGCCCTGTACGTTGTAAAATCGCAAGGAGCCGGCTGGCACAACCGGCCGTCAGCTGAAACGGTGAGAGGTTGACTGCGAGGGTGAAACCCTGATGTCCTCCGGCCTGCCATGCCTGCGCCTGGCGACATGCGGTCTCGGTTACCCAACAGCCGATATCGCGAATCAGTCCTGTCTCTTCAGCGATTGGGATAAAAGTGTTCGGTGGGAGCATGCCGCGCTGCGGGTGTCGCCAACGCAGCAGCGCCTCTACCGCGACGAGGCGGCCATCCCCGGCGGCGAACTGCGGCTGGTAGTGCAGCAGGAACTCGCGGTTGGCGAGCGCCCCCCGCAGATCGTGTTCCAGCTCGATTCGCTCCCTTATGTCCTTCGTCAGCCAGGGGGCGTAGAAGGCCAGGTGGTTGCGCCCCAGTTCCTTGGCGCGGTACATCGCCACATCTGCATGTTGCAGCAGCGAGTCGGGATCGCGCGCGTCGCCCGGGTAGATGCTGATGCCGATACTCGCGGTTGTCACCAGCGACTTGCCGCAGAGTACGACCGGCCGCGAGAGCTCATCAATGACGCGCTCGGCGACCCTCTGGGCGTCCGCGGGATCGGTAATGTCCTCGAGCAGCACGACGAACTCATCGCCGCCGAGTCTTGCGACGGTGTCGCCCTGCTGCATCAATCCTTGCAGCCGTGCTGAAACGGTGCGCAGCAGCTGGTCCCCGGCCTGGTGCCCGAGTGAGTCGTTGATATTCTTGAAGTGGTCCAGATCGATGAAAAGCAGCGCGAGGCCGGATGAGTAGCGGCTGGCATGGCGTATCGCCTGCTCCAGCCGTGCGCTGAGCAACAGCCGGTTCGGCAAGTCACTGAGCGCGTCATGGTGGGCCAGGTGCCACAGCTTGCGCTCGGACCGCTTGGTGTCACTGATATCAGCGAACACGGAGACGTGGCTGCTCAGCTTGCCCTCAGCGTCCCTGATTGCCTTGACGGATAGCCATTGGGGATAGACGTCGCCCTTCTTCCGCCGGTTCCAGATCTCACCGCGCCACTCACCCGTCTCGTGCAGGGTGCGGTAGAACTCGCGGTAAAACGCTGCGTGCTGCCGGTCCGAGTTGAGTATGCGTGGATTCTTGCCGATCACCTCCTGTGCGCTGTAACCGGTGATGTGTTCGAAGGCGCGATTGACCTGGATGATGCAGTGCCGCGCGTCGGTCACCATCACCCCCTCGCGCATATGGTCGAACGCAACACCGGCTGCGTGCAGGCGTCGCGCATGTTCCTCGCGCTCGAGCACGAGGCCGGCCAGGTAGCTGCCGGTTTCCAATAGACGTCGATGAAACGGATTCGGCGTTCGGCATTCGAAGCTGGTCAACGCGAACGAGCCGACCACGACCTTGAGCGCGGCCCTGATCGGTGCCGACCAGCACGCCTGCAGGTTGAACCGCTTGGCAACATCCAGGAGGCCCGCCCAGCGCGGGTCATCGAATATCCGTTCGACGTAGACCGGCTCGTTGCGATGCACCGCATTGCCACAGGAGCCGGTATCCGGACCCGGTGTGAGGCCATTGAGCGCCTCAATCGCTGATGCCGGAATGCTCGGTGCCGCACGTACCTTGAGGCTCGTCCCTGTGTCGTCGAGTAGCATGATCGAAGCGACCGAGTTGGGCAGCAGCGCCTCGGACATTCGACACAGCTGATCGAGAATGTCGCCGGCCGCCTGGCCTGCTGCAATCATCTCCAGCGCGTGGCGCTGCAGCCCAAACAGTTGCTCCAGCTGCACATTGTCTATTGTCGACCGATCGTTGAATAACGATTCCGCATGCACTGCGCTCATGGGGTGGGATGCGAATCCATTATGGGTGTTGTCCGACTGTCGAGCCCAAAGCCTTTTCTAGAATACTGCCGATCTGCTGCGCGTTGGGAAGCAGACACACAGAGAACGCATCGGTACAAAGGTATAGCGTGTGGGGCATAAAAAAACCACCCCGATTGCGTGAGGTGGTTGAATGGTACAGCCTTTTTTCTTTCGGCGGTCCCCGCCGCTTATTGCGCGATGCGCGAGGCTTTACCGCCGGCGAAGCAGGCCTCGGCCATGTTCAGAAGAGACCCCGTGGATTGCAGCCTTCGCGTCGCAGCTCACCGCTGCAGCGCTGCAGGTTTCCGATGCGGCGCAACGGCGTCTGATGCGGCTGTGAAACCGTGTGACTCGCCGCGCAGAGCGGACAACGATACCAGACTTGCCTGGCCCGTCCCTCGGCGACCTGATCGGTTTGCTCCATCTCGCTGTCACAGTGGTGGCAACGCATGCCGGGCTCCAGTCTGTAGCGGTTGGCGAAATTCTACCGGGAATCGTTAGGCCTTACAACAAATTGTGTCTTGAAAAAGGCATGACGCTATATATTGGGTTTGTGAAGGACCATCCGGCCTTCGAGGCTCTGCCTGAAGCGTCGTCGCGGTGGTCTCGTCCCGCGCGTCGTGGCCGATGCAGGCGTCGGCCAGCCGGTAGCAGAAGTCGGGCGGGCTCAACCGCGTGCCGGCCCCCAGAGGCCCACCGGAGGAAACCGGCCCAAGGCGCTCAATCCCAGCTTAGGGTGCCGCCGGTCTGGTACTCGGTGACGCGGGTCTCAAAGAAGTTTTTTTCCTTCTTCAGGTCCAGCACCTCGGACATCCAGGGGAACGGGTTGGTCGCACCAGGATACTGTTCCTGCAGCCCGATCTGTGAACAGCGCCGGTTGGCGATGAACTGCAGGTACTCTTCGAACATCGGTGCATTCAGGCCCAGGATGCCGCGCGGCATCGTGTCGTAGGCATATTGAGTCTCGAGCGCGACTGCATCGCGGATCATCTGCACTATTTCATCCTTGAACTGGTCGGTCCAAAGGTGCGGGTTTTCGATCTTGATCTGATTGATCACGTCAATGCCAAAGTTCATATGCATCGACTCGTCGCGCAGGATGTACTGGAACTGCTCGGCGGTGCCGGTCATTTTGTTGCGTCGGCCCATGCTCAGGATCTGGGTAAAGCCCACATAGAAGAAGATGCCCTCGAATATCACATAGAAGGCTACCAGCTCTCGAAGCAGCTTTTGGTCGTTTTCCGGAGTGCCCGTATGAAAGGCTGGATCGGCCAGATGCTGCGTAAACGGTAGGGCCCATTCTGCCTTGCGCGCGACTGCGGGCACCTCGCGGTACATGTTGAATACCTCGCCCTCGTCGAGGCCGAGCGATTCAATTACGTACTGGTAGGCATGGGTATGCAGTGCTTCCTCGAAGGCCTGTCGCAACAGGTACTGTCGGCATTCCGGATTGGTGATGTGACGGTACACGGCCAGCACCAGGTTGTTGGCCACCAGCGAGTCGGCCGTCGAGAAGAAACCGAGATTGCGCTTGATGATCATACGCTCGTCTTCGGTCAGGCCGTTCGGGTCGCGCCACAATTGAATGTCCGCATTCATATTGACCTCTTGCGGCATCCAATGATTTGCACAGCCGTCCAGGTACTTCTGCCAAGCCCACTCGTACTTGAAAGGCACCAGCTGGTTGAGATCGGCGCAGCAGTTGATGATCTTTTTGTCGTCGACCCGGATGCGGCCGGCCCCCATCTCCAGCGACTCGAGTCCGGTAGCACCCGCGTCGACACCGGTGTCGTACTCGGCGGTTGCAGGCGTCAGGTTCAGCGGGTCGGGGTTGACGCTTGGCGCGGCGCCTGCGGTCGCCATGAGTGCGTCGTTCGGTACCAGCCCGTCACCGGCATGCGGGCGGGGTCGCACCAGCGGGGCGGATGCCGGAGCCGTTTCGTCGACGGGGGCAACCGGCGGTGCCGCGCCTTGCGGCTTGTTGGTGCTCGTGGTGGATTGCAAGGGATCGTCCCAGTTAAACATCATTTCCCCTTTTCATTCTGCTCTTTGGTGGTTTCAACCGCCGCGTCGGCGGTCGGTGCGGCGCCGTTCGTCGTCCGCGGCCCGCTTTTTTTGGTGCCGAAGTGACCCCAGTCCCCCTAGGGTGGTGGTCTGTGACATTGCCCCAATGTCGGGCGAGAGTCCTCAGGGCCCCTCCGGCATAGACTCGTCACGCCTTCACGCCGGCATTAATCCCATTTGAGACCGCCGGCTTGGTATTCCGTCACGCGGGTTTCGAAGAAGTTTTTTTCCTTGCGCAGATTCGCCTGTTCGTCGAGCCAGCTCAGCGTCGGTTCCGCGCCGGGATAGGGCTCTTCCAGGCCAAGGCTGCGCGCACGGCGGTTCGCGATGAAGCGGTATTGACCGACATGGTCGTCTTTGCTGTAACCGAGGATCGGGTCACGCAGGATGTAATCGGCATACGCGACCTCGGCGGCCTCACATTCGGCCCACATCTCGGCCATCGCATTGGGATCGGGGCTTATCCCTTCTTCCAACATGATCTGCTTGGCCACGCGGATACCAAACGAGGCATGCAGCACTTCGTCGCGCATGATGTACTGGAACTGCTCCGCGGTGCCCTTCATCAGCCCGCGGCGCTGCAGTGCAAATATCGGGCTGAAGCCGTTGTAAAACCAGCAGCCCTCGAAGATGCCGGCAAAGAAGATGTAGGCCAGCAGGAAATTGTGCAGTTCCTCCCGGTCAGTCAGGTCGAGATCGGCCCGCAGGATCGAGTTGAGGCGGCGGTTGGCAATTTGGATCTTGCCGTTGATCTCCGGTACCACCCGGTAACGGTTGTAGATCTCGCCCTGGTTGAGGCCGATGGACTCGATGCAGTGCTGGTAGGTCCAGGTGTGCAGGGACTCCTCGTAGACCTGGCGTGCCTGGTAGATCTGTAGTTCAGGTGCCGACATCTTCTCCATAACCGCCAGCCCGATGTTGCGCATCGCGAGAATGTCTGACGTGGTCAAATAGGACAGCACGTTCTCGTACACGTGGCGCTCTTCCAGCGTCAGTTTGTGGTGATAGTCGTGTACATCTTGCGCCATGCCGATGTCGAGCGGCGTCCAGTGATTGCGGTTGGCGTTCAGGAAATACTCCCAAGCCCAGGGATATTTGAACGGCGCCAGTTGATTGATGTCGGTCATGCCGTTGATGACGCGTTTGTCGTCCGGATTGACCGGTTGCAGGTCGGCCTTCGCGGCAACGGCCTGCGGGTGGCGCTGCTCCGTGGGCCTCTGGTCGGCAGGCGGTGGTGGCGCCCTGTTCGGCGCGATGGCCGGCGCCAGTGGATCGTCCCAGTTCAACATGCTAGACACTCCAAGTTGCTCGCCCGCACCGTCTTCTACTGGCAGGCTTCGCATTCGGGGTCGAGGATGCTGCATGCCTTGGGTGCGGCGTGCTCGACCGCCTCCGCCGAGGCGCCGTAACTGCCCCCGACCGCGCTCAGCTTGTTAGCCCGACCGTCGTCGTCCATGGTCGACTTCTCTACGTGCGTGGCGCCCATCGACCGCAGGTAGTAGGTGGTCTTGAGGCCGCGAACCCAGGCCAGTTTGTACAGATTGTCGAGTTTCTTGCCGGACGGCTCGGACATGTACAAGTTGAGGCTTTGAGCCTGATCTATCCATTTCTGACGGCGGCTACCGGCCTCGACCAACCAGCGCGGGTCGATCTCGAATGCCGAGGCATAGAGTGCCTTCAGGTCATCCGGGATGCGGCTGATCGGTTGCACCGATCCGTCGTAGTACTTCAGGTCGTTGACCATCACGGAATCCCAGAGGTCGAGTGCCTTGAGGTCACGCACCAGATAGGGGTTGACGACAGTGAACTCGCCCGAGAGGTTCGACTTGACGAACAGGTTCTGGTACGTCGGCTCGATCGACTGGCTGACGCCGCAGATGTTGGAGATGGTCGCAGTCGGCGCAATTGCCATGGTATTGGAGTTGCGCATCCCTACTGTCACGACGCGTTCGCGCAGCTTGTCCCAGTCGAGGGTCTGGCTGCCGTCGACCTGCAGGTAACTGCCGCGCTCTTCGCCAAGCCGTGCCAGTGAATCGATCGGCAGGATACCCTGACTCCAAAGCGATCCTTCGAAGCTGTGATAGCGACCGCGCTCGTCCGCCAGGTCGGTCGATGCCTTTATCGCATGGTAAGACACCGCCTCCATCGATCGGTCGGCAAAGTCGACTGCCTCCTGGCTTGCGTAGGGGAGGCGCACCTTGTACAGCGCGTCCTGGAAGCCCATGATGCCCAGGCCGACCGGTCGATGCCGAAGATTGGAACTCCGCGCCTGCGGCACGCTGTAGTAATTGTAATCGATCACATTGTCGAGCATGCGCATCGCAGTGCCGACGGTCTTCTCGAGCTTGTCGAGATTCAGGCCATCCTCGTCGACATGGGCCGCCAGGTTCACTGAACCCAGATTGCATACCGCGATTTCGTTATCGTTGGTATGCAGCGTGATCTCGGTGCACAGATTTGAGCTGTGGACCACGCCGACATGTCGGTTGGTGTAGCGAATGTTGCACGGATCCTTGAAGGTGACCCAGGGGTGGCCCGTCTCGAACAACATGCCGAGCATCTTGCGCCACAGGTCATTGGCCTTGATAGTCTTGGCCACGCGCATTTCGCCGCGCGCGGCCTTGTCCTCGTAGCGCAGATAGGCTTTTTCGAACGCCTTGCCGGTCAGGTCGTGCAGATCGCTGGTTTCGTCCGGCGAGAACAGGGTCCAGTCACCGTCTTCGGCGACACGCTTCATGAACAGGTCCGGGATCCAGTTCGCGGTGTTCATGTCGTGCGTACGGCGGCGGTCGTCGCCGGTGTTCTTGCGCAGATCGAGGAATTCCTCGACGTCGATGTGCCAGGTCTCCAGATAGGCACATACCGCGCCTTTGCGCTTGCCGCCCTGGTTGACGGCGACGGCCGTATCGTTGGCGACCTTCAGAAAGGGCACGACACCCTGAGATTTGCCGTTGGTCCCCTTGATATGAGCCCCCATGCCGCGCACCCGTGTCCAGTCGTTGCCGAGGCCACCGGCAAATTTCGACAGCAGTGCGTTGTCCTTGATTGCACTGTAAATGCCGTCCAGGTCGTCCGGTACGCTGGTCAAGTAGCAACTCGACAACTGCGGCCGCAGCGTGCCGGCGTTGAACAGCGTCGGGGTCGAGCTCATGAAGTCGAAGCTCGACAGCAGGTCGTAGAATTCGATCGCGCGACCCTCACGGTCGATCTCGTTGATCGCCAGGCCCATCGCGACGCGCATGAAGAAGGCCTGCG